>JAJZHM010000087.1 GCA_021804485.1 Pseudomonadota bacterium
CAGGGTCAGGATGCGACTGTGCGAAGCCATGACCACGGCCAGAGTGAAGTATTCCGGGTCGATATCGAAGTTGGCAAGTTTGATGCCAGCCCAGAGCAGCAGCGGAATGGGCAGGGCTGCCAGCAGCAGGTAAAGCGGGAACCCCCAGCTGGCTTTTAACAGGTGCTGGGTGTTCTGGTTTTCAGTGAAAATCATCTGGTACATGAAGGGCATCACGACGGCAGAGAAGAGAAAGGCGAGCATCAGAGTATGCCAGGGTGAATCACGCAGGGGGTTGTACAACAGCTCCAGGTTGTCCGGATGGGCCTGCAGCCATTGACTAAGCCCAGCGTGCCCACCGAGTACGCCCCAGTAGGCATAGCCTCCTAAGATAAGCAGAGCAATCAGTTTGATCAAGGATTCGGTTGCCATGGCCACGACCAATCCCTCATGCTTTTCCCGTGGAGTCAGGTGCCGGGTACCGAAAAGCAGGGTAAAGGCAGCAATCACGACGCAGAACCAGAGAGCCAGTGTGTTGGGCAGGTCTTTGTGGGTCAACAGTCCAATGCTGTCGGCGACTGCCTGAATCTGCATGGCCATGATGGGCAGGCAGCTGATCAGCATGGCAACGGTCGAGATGGTACCGACCCACTGACTGCGGTACCTGTAGGTGAGCAGGTCAGCAAGAGATCCAAGGCGCTGGCTTCGGGTCAGCTTCAGGATGGGGACAAGGACCACAGGAGCAAAGAGGAAGGAGGCCGATATACCGAGATAGAAAGCCAAGAAGTTATAACCCATCTGATTCGCAAAGCCCACGGCTCCGAATATGGCCCATGCTGAGACGTAGACCCCGAGTGAAAGGACATAGACAACCGGATGGCGCAGGATGCGTACAGGAACGATACCGGAATCGCTGATATAAGCGACCAGGAAAAGCAGCATCAGATAAAGGATGCCACCCCCAAGCAGGGCGCCAAGGCTAAAGGTCATCGTTGGGTGATTCCTTGTTCAACCAGAAGGCGATTGCAATGAAGGCTGCCCAGAGCAGATAGGGGCGATACCATGCCGAACCTGCGTGACTCCACCAGGTAAGGACCGCAGGAGATAACAGATAGGCACCTGCCAGAATGAGCAGGAAGATACGGTCAATATACATGGTTTCCTCATCGTCTGAAGATAAGACTAGCAAAATCCTTCGGACTCGTGCAGAGGAAGATGCAGGCTTGTGCTTCTGGGAATATTGCGGGGATCCCAGCGATCCAAAGCGTGTTTAAGAATAACCTGAACCGGTTGGTGTTGCCATTGAGGCTCAATCTTTATCCCGAGGGCGCTCAGCAGGGTACACAACAGGGGAGCAGCGGGACAATCCTGGCCTACAGCAGGGGCTCTGTTCTGTTTGGAGAGCTTTCGTCCAAGGTGATCCGTCAGAACTGGAATATGCAGATAACGTGGCTGGGGCAGGTCAAGCAGTTTCTGCAAGAGGCACTGCAGTGGAGTCTCAGGCCAGAGATCGGCACCACGCACGATATGGGTGATGCCTTGTGCCGCATCATCAACGGTAACAGCCAGATGATAGGTCATGACCCCACCTCTGCGACGCAGGATGATATCGCCAAAATCCTTATGAACGGCAGCTGAATATGCAGGTTGTACCCTGTCCTCGCAGCTTATGGAGACTTTGGGCATGGCGATTCGCCAGTGATGGGCATCATCCAGTGGGAGCCCAAGGTGGCGGCAGTGGCCGGTGTAGATTTTTTGTCCCTGTAAGGTCGAGCGACTGCAGAGACACCCATAGAGCATGCCCTGCTGTCTGAGTTGGTCCAGCGCATCCTCGTGGAGGGGCCGCTGTCGGCTCTGGATGATAGCCTGATCATCCCAGAGCAGACCGAAATGGCGCAGGGTTTCCTGCTGGTGTGCAATCCAGCGCTCAGCCGATCGCTCGGGGTCAATATCTTCAATACGTAACAGCCAAAGGCCA
Source organism: Pseudomonadota bacterium (assembly GCA_021804485.1). GTDB lineage: Bacteria > Pseudomonadota > Gammaproteobacteria > Pseudomonadales > Moraxellaceae > JAJXWR01. The sequence goes on from JAJZHM010000087.1 coordinate 1,958, forward strand.
CCGTTGGCACGGGCATCCAGAAAACTGGCCAAGGCCGTAAGGAGCGAACCCGCATGCAAGGGACCACTGGGTGAGGGTGCGAAGCGGCCGATGTAGCTGCTGCGAGGCTGCATCAGCCTTGCAACTGTTTCTCCTTGATTTCAGCCAATGTCTTGCAGTCAATGCACAGATTGGCAGTGGGTCGGGCTTCTAGACGCCGGATGCCAATTTCGACGCCGCAGGTGGTGCAATAGCCGTAATTGTCTTCGTCAATCTGCTTGATCGTTTCATCGATCTTCTTGATCAGCTTACGTTCGCGATCGCGCGCCCTTAATTCCAAAGAAAATTCTTCTTCTTGGCTGGCTCGGTCAACCGGATCAGGCAGATTGGCCGATTCATCCTGCATGTAGTGCAAGGTCCGGTCAACTTCTTCCATAAGTTCCATCTTCCAGGACTGCAGGATGCTGCGAAAATGCTCCTTCTGCCTTGGTCCCATGTATTCTTCGCCGGATTGCAGCTGATAAGGTTGCTGTCCATGAATCAGCGGGGCTGTTTCAGTACGGGGGGAGCGATCGTTCGATTTGTCAGTCATGATGAGTACGCCTTGAATCTTCCATAAAACCTAATTCTATAGCAGTTAAGCAGGTATTGTGCAAATGATCATGCAGTCAGCTGTGAAGAATCAACCCAAAGCGTTCCATCCCTGATTTCATGCGGCAGATGGACAAGGTGGTCGCGGTAGCATGGTCCGGACTCACAAAAACCATCTTCGATGCGGAACAGGGCTCCATGATTAGCGCAGATGATATAATTCTTTTCTGGGTCAAGAAACTGATCTGGCATAAAATTCAATGAGATGCCAATGTGTGGGCAGGCGTTTCTGTACACGCGGGTCAGCCCTTGCCAGCGGACAACAAAGAGTTCATGGCCATACCAGGAAAATTCCAGACTCCCTGGTTCAGGTATGGATGTCAATTCAATATCGGTGGGTTGCATGGAAGGCGCCTGTACAAAACCTGTACTAAACTTAATCGGGCAAACATAAACGATTGTGCGGTTTTATGTCCACATGATCATCTGGAGCCGGGAGGCTACATGAATAACACTGAAAAAGAAATGCTGCGCACACAACTTCGTCAGGCTCTTGTTGAGGCAGCGCAGGACTTGCAGGGCATGCTGAAAAGTCCGGTTCATTTTAGCCATTTGCGACCGACTATAGCCACATTGGCCCAGAATCAGTCGCGACATCGTGAACATCTGGAAATCCGGGGGCGTACGGCCGGTGCTTTGCTGGAAGCGCTGCGTACGGATGATGAAGGTTTGAATGATGTTCTCTCCAAGGAAATCTTCTCTGAACTTGCCGAGGTTGTTGAACAGCACCTGCAAGACTGTCTGACCCAAGATGCCCAGCCACAAGTAGCGGACTGGACCTGTCGCCTCAGTGTGCCGCATCGTGCCTTACAGGCAGATCTTACCTTGCATGTGTTTCCCTCGCAGCGGGTCGTATAGTTTGTAGTATGGTTTGTTGCAGAGTCATGTGAGGCATGTGAGGTATGTGAGGCGTGTAAGCGGATGAATCTGTTCGTCTACGGTACCCTTATGCGCTCAGAAAACGGCCCCATGTCCCGCAGACTGCATGCCCGAGCCAGATGGCTGGGTGGTGATGCCTGCTTGGGCGAACTGTATGATCTGGGTGCGTATCCTGCGCTGATCATGCCTGGAGCTACCTGGGTCTCTGGTGAACTTGTCGATGTCGATGATGCCGACTTAGTCTGGCTGGATGCTTATGAAGGATTTGAGTACAGCAGGCAGTTCTGCCTGCTGCATTCTGGACTTCAGGCTTGGGTGTATGTTTACGTTGCTCCGTTGCCTGAGGCAGCACGTCATTTAAGTTCCGGGTGTTGGCTGGAACTTTGAGTTTTTCCCAGAGAAGCCCACAGTGCTTCCATGCGTTTCTGGGTTTCTGCATCGGCCTGAATCGGGCGTCCCCAAGTCCGATGTACTTCTCCAGACCACTTGTTGGTGGCATCAAAGCCGATTTTTCCGCCCCAGCCAGATTCGGGACTGGAGAAATCCAGATAGTCGATGGGTGAGCGGTCGATTAACAGGGTATCCCGGACGGGATCCATACGGGTGCTGATCGCCCAGATGACCTCATTCCAGTCTCGGGCGTTGATGTCGTCATCGACGACAATAACCCACTTGGTGTAGGTAAACTGCCGAAGCCAGGACCAGACTCCCATCATGATCCTGCGGGCATGGCCCGGGTACTGTTTCTGGATACTGACGACCGCAATCCGGTAGGAGCAGGCTTCGGGAGGAAGATAAAAATCGACCACTTCAGGAAATACCTTTTGCATGATTGGCACAAAAACATCATTCAGGGCATGTGCCATGACCGAGGGTTCATCCCAAGGTGAACGACCCATGTAACTGGCGTGGTAAATGGCCGAACGACGCAGGCTCATACGTTCAAACGTTACAACCGGGAAATGTTCCTGGCTGTTGTAGTAGCCGGTGTGATCTCCAAAAGGACCTTCCAGTGCGGTGTCATTAGGATGAATAAATCCTTCCAGAACAATTTCAGCCCCAGCGGGTGCATGCAGGCCGGTCAGACTGCTTTGCACCAGTTGGGTGGGATGACCACGTAAGAGGCCGGCAAAGCTGTATTCCGAAAGCGTATCGGGGATCGGGGTGACCGCAGCAATCAGCGTACACGGATCGGCGCCAATGACAACCATGACCGGAAAGGGGCGATCCGGATAATGATTCAGCCAGGAGCGATAGTCCTGGGCACCACCGCGATGGCTGAGCCAGCGCATGATGACTCGGCGGGGGCCAAGCACCTGTTGCCGGTAAATGGCCACATTTTCCCGTTCCTGTTCGCATCCCCGGGTGACCACCATCCCCAGAGTGATCAGACGCCCAGCATCTTCAGGCCAGCAGTGCTGAATGGGGAGGCAGGACAGATCAATGTCCTCACCGGTGATGTGCTGCATGGGGTGCAGGTAGTCGCCAAGAATTTTGGGGCGGGCATGCAGCAACTGACCGTATTCGGGCCAGGACTTCAACAGTCCGCCTAGGGATTTGGGCATCTGCGGCTCCTTGAGCTTGGCAAGCATGCTGCCAAGGTCGCGGAAGGAGTGAAAGGCCTTGTGTCGCATGGCCCTTTGCAGGCGCCGCTGATGTCCAAAAAGATTTAGCAGACAGGGGTGGGTTGAGGAGTCAACCTGATGCAGGATCAAGGCAGGGCCCTGTTGTTTCAGGGCATGCTGTGCCAGGGTCGTGCTTTCCAGATGAGCCGAGACCGGCTGCCGGACATGAAGAAGATCCGGCTCAAGATCATCGAGGAACGACCGCAGATCAAGATAGGTCATAGTATCTTCTCCTTCGCAAAGGCAGGATTTTAGGGGGGGAACATGATTTCTGCTTGTTTCAGGTCAATAGTTTGATGATTTATCGGGGGTTGGGGTGTACCATTGCTTTTTTTGACCGACCACGACCATCATGAGCACATCCAATCAGCATCTTGCCCGTTACGTAACTACCTTGGGGCAACATCTGTTGCAGCATTTTGGGGAGCGGGTTCACAAGGTTTCTATTGATGCCGGCTTTACCTGCCCCAACCGCGACGGCACCCTTGGGGTTGGAGGATGTTCGTTTTGCAACAATGATTCATTTGTTCCGGAGCATGGGGTTAATCCCGCCGTCGGCGCCCAGGTCGACACCGGGCTGGCTGCGGTGCTCAAGGTAACACGGGCTCGTAAGGTACTTGCCTATTTTCAGGCTTATACCAATACGTATGCCGAAACGGAAGTTCTGCGTCGTCTCTATGAAGAGGCACTGCAACAGCCAGCGGTTGTCGGGATTTCAGTTGGAACACGACCGGACTGTGTGCCGGATCGGGTGCTGGATCTGCTCCAGGAAATTCAGGATAAGGGTTATCTGGTTTGGCTTGAACTGGGTCTGCAGTCAGCTTTTGATGGCACGCTTGCAGCGATCAATCGGGGACATGGCTGGGCAAGCTATGAAGACGCGGTACAGCGGGCGCATCAGCGTGGACTTGATGTTTGTGCGCATCTGATCGTGGGTTTGCCGGGTGAAGGGCCGGATCATGCCTTGATCAGTCTGAAACGGGTTTTGGACCTGGGTGTGGAAGGACTGAAGATTCATCCGCTGCATATCGTCAAGAATACCCGTCTGGCCTTTGAGTGGAAGAAGGGGCTGTATCAACCTTGGACTCAAGAGGCCTACATGGACTGTGCTATTGACATGATTCGCAGGACTCCTCCAGAGGTGGTTTTTCATCGCGTGACCGGAACGGCCAGTCGGGATATTTTGTTGGCACCAGATTGGTGTGCGCACAAGTGGCCGGTCATGAACGGCATCACCGCGCGTATGGCCGAGCAGGGCTGGCATCAGGGTGACCGGGCAGACACCACCGACTGGCCCGTTGAACCTGAGGGCTCACGGGTCCAGGCAGTGCGTTGGGTGGTTTAGAACAGCCGGTTCAATCCATTGAGGGCGGCAACGCGATATGCTTCTGCCATGGTTGGGTAGTTGAACGTGGTATTGGCGAAGTAGCGCAGACTGTTGTTGCCACTGTGCATGACCGCCTGGCCGATGTGGACGATTTCAGAGGCGCCATCTCCAAAGCAGTGAATCCCGAGAATTTCCAGTGTGTCACGATGGAAGAGAATTTTCAGCATGCCAACGGTTTCGCCGGTAATCTGCGCTCGGGCCAGATGGCGAAAGAAAGCCTGTCCGATTTCATAGGGAATCTGCTCCTGAGTCAGTTCGTCTTCGTTTTTGCCAATCGAACTAATTTCAGGAATGGTGTAAATTCCATTGGGTACTTCCGAGACTCTTGGAACATCTTCTGAACCCACAATGTGGGCAGCTGCACAGCGGCCCTGATCATAGGCTGCCGAGGCAAGGGAAGGCCAGCCGATAACATCACCTACGGCATAGATGTGTGGTAGCGTGGTCTGATAATGTTCATTGACGGAAACATGACCGCGCTGATTGACCTGGATGTCGAGAAACTCAAGTCCAAGATCTTGGGTATTGCCGGTACGGCCATTACACCAGAGAATGGCATCGGCCCGGATTTTTTTGCCGGATTTAAGGTGCAGGATGACGCCGTCATCAAGGGTTTCGAGCCGTTCATACTGTTCCTGGTGGCGGATCAGTACACCTAGTTCGCGCAGATAGTGACTGAGGGCATCAGAGATTTCATTGTCCAGGAAAGACAGCAGGGCGTTCTGGGTGTTGATCAGATCGACCTTAACTCCCATACCTTCAAAGATCGAAGCATATTCGCAGCCAATGACACCAGCGCCGTAAATGACGATCTTGCGTACCTGGTTTTTCAGGTTAAGAATCGAATCAGAATCGAAGACGCGTGGGTGCGAAAAATCAATGTCCTCTGGATGATAAGGGCGTGCTCCCGTGGCTACGATGACATGGTCGGCGTGGATGATTTCACCGGCGCGATCACCGCTCAGGATTTCAATTTCATGGGGCCCGGAAAGTCGTCCGGCAGCGAAGATCAGATCAACTTCGTTACGGGTATAAAAGCGGGTGCGAAGTTCAACCTGTTGATCAATGACCCTTTGGGCGCGGTGCAGAATTTGATCAAAGCCGATGTGCCGAATTTCACCGCTGCGGTGAAAAAGTGGGTCGCGATTGTAACGAATGACCTGCCAGACAACCTGTCGCAGCGTCTTGGAGGGAATGGTGCCTGCATGGGCACAAGATCCTCCAACGGTAGGGCGGTTTTCCAGAACAGCCACACGATGCCCTTCCTTGGCCAGTTTCATGGCGGCGCCTTCTCCGGCAGGGCCGGAACCAAGAATCACAGTATCGTAATGATTCATCATGTTTTCCGTTGAGCCCTGTCCTTTGTCCTGTGAGGTACGGGGTAGGTGCCCAACCATCTCCTTCAGCTATTGTTCACGTTGGCCGGATGAACCATGATCGCCTGATTCATCATGGACTCATAGGCCTTTCAGTGTATCATGAACCGGATTTATGATTGCCGAATCCTTTTTCGGCACCACGCAGCAGCGCTGCAATATTGCGATGATGCCGGGCCAGCAGCAGGAAGCTCATGATGGTCAGCGGAATGAAGGCAGGACGCAGCATAAACCAGCAAAGAACGGGCATGCTGCCAAAGGCAATTAAGGCAGACAGGGAAGAGATGCGGGTCAGAAGAAAAATGGCCAACCAGATCAGGCTGATCACAGCTCCCATCCATGGGGGTAGGGCCCAGATCACGCCAAACGCAGTCGCAACTCCCTTACCTCCCTGAAAGCGGTACAATATCGGATAAAGATGCCCGAGAAAGGCAGCCAGACCCATCAGCGCGGCAAAACCCAGCCCTTGATGCAGCAGGCGGGCACCCAGGACGGGTATTGCTCCCTTGAGCATGTCCCCCGTCAGGGTGATCAGGGCGGGTATCTTGCCCCCAACACGGAGTACATTAGTAGCTCCGGGGTTGCCGGATCCCTGGGTGCGTGGATCAGGAAGGTTGAGGAGGGCGCAAACGGGTATGGCTGAGCATATGGAGCCCAGCAGGTAGGAGGCAAATAACGCCAGCAGCACAGTGGCAAGGTGCATATTCATGATGCCTTCCTTCTTGTTTGGGGGCGCCAAAGGATAATGATTTATGTCGGATGATTATATTGAGATTCAAGGACTGGAGATAGATGCATCGATCGGCGTCCATGGCTTTGAGCAACTGCTTAGGCAAAAGGTGCGTGTGTGCGTGCGTCTAGCTGTCGATGTGCAGCAGGCAGCCCGCAGCGATCAGCTTGAGGATGCGGTCAACTACGTTCGTGTGGTCGAACAGATACAGGCTGTGGTACAGACCGGGCATATCCGGTTGCTGGAAACACTCGCCGAACGGATTGCCCAAGGGTTGTTGCAGGAATTTGCTCTGAACTGGATTCGGGTTGAGGTGAGTAAACCGCATATTCTCGGAAGAGGGGTAGATGTTCGGGTCGTTATTGAACGCAGGCGCGCTCATGAACACTGAAGTGCTTGTGATTCTTGGTACGGCGCTCGGCGCGGAATGTATCCAGCAGACATTGGTCCGGATGCATGTGCTGGGTGAGGTGGTCGCTCGGTCAGCAATATACTACAGCCGTGATCGCACCGGCGGGGCTCGCTTTTACTGGAACGTTGGGCTGCGGATCCAGACCGGTTTTCATACCGCCGAACTGCAGCATACGATACAACGGCTTCAGAGCAGTCCCCAGCCGTCAGTTTCTAAGGAACGCTGGGTCGATATCGACATCATCTTCCATGCCGGTCAGTGTCTGCGACCTGCTGAAATGGAATATGACTATGTGCGGGTGATTCTGGGAGATTTGGGCTATCGTTTTGATTGTTCCTTTGATCGAGTCCTCGGGCTGGATGTACGGCTCAGATCTGGTTGAAAATCTAGTGCAGCATCTCTTAAATTCGTTTATACCTCAAGTTTCGGAGTTTCTTTTCAAGGAATAAATTTCATATAACGCAATGATTTTAATATAAAAAATAAGGATAAAAGTGATACGGCTTTTGTTGTCTAGACAAAATACCAAACCACCTATAGACCACTTTATGAATCTTGTTACACAGCCCCCTGTAGTACCAGATTTGCCCCAAGAGTTTCGAAGGATCAGTATATTCAAATCGATAATCGTAAGCGTCCGGTGAAGTGCGTCTATTCTTTAACTATATGATTCATTGAGATGTTTCAACCCAAAGAGTTGGAGTATTCGGATGAGCAAACCACAATTCCGGGCATTTTGGGGTCAACAGATTCTGGCCTGGCAGCAGAGCGGGCAAAGCCGCATGACATGGTGTGCGGCTCATTAATTGAGCTACTGTTAATGGCCAATTAAACTGACCCACCTGTCGGATACCGTGTATGCGATCATTGGCTACTTCATCCAGCCAGGCGGCCAGATAGCCATGCATGTCTTCTGCCGTACGAAATTCCTCACCATAAAATCCATCGCGCTTGACGTATTTGACACCCTCTTCAACCCCTCTGCATCAAGCCGAGGGCGCAACATGGGGGAGCTGGGGCCAATTTGACGCCAAGCTGCTGCCGTGGTCGCCATAGGTATATATACCTACATACAGGCAGGAAACCGGGAGGGTGCGGTCTTGCGAAAGTGGGGCGCTTGCGATACAATGTATCTCAATCAGTCGCAATAGGAGACCGTCATGGCTGCTACCACCACTATGGTTCACGTTCGCGTGGACGAGACCGTCAAGGCGCAGGCTGCGGAAACGCTGGCCTCGATGGGCCTGACCGTCTCTGATGCGATCCGCGTGTTCCTGACCCGCGTCGTCGCCGACAAGGAACTGCCGTTCGCTCTCAAGGCACCGAACGCCACCAGCCGCGACGCCATCGCTGAGGCCAACGAGATCATCAAGAGTCGTCGCGCTCGCTTCGCAACTGCCGACGCCTTGCTAAATGACCTCGAAGAAGCCAGCCGCAAGTAAACGCGCGAGCCTGCCTCGCGCGTCGGATTACACCAAGGACTTCCTCAAGGACTGGCAGCGCCTGTCCCACTCTGGCCGGTACGACATGAACCGGCTGAAAGAGGCTATGACGCTGTTGATCGCCAATGATGGGCCGCTGCCGCCTGAATGGCTGGATCACGCCCTGACGGGCGACTGGGCAGGTCATCGTGAGTGCCACGTCGGTGGCGACTTCCTACTGATCTACACACTCGACGACTCGGGCAAAAGCGGTTTGGTCGTTTTCGTGCGCAGCGGGACTCACTCCGAGCTGTTCTCGTAGCCGAGAAAGAAAGCCGCCTTGCAGAGCGAGGCGGTGAAAGACTGCGGGCTGTCAGGAAGGAAAACGCCGCTACAAGGCAGTTTCCTTGATTATCAGCGCGTAGGGCAGGGCATCAGAACTCGTAC
>JAJZHM010000088.1 GCA_021804485.1 Pseudomonadota bacterium
GAAACCGGTGTTTCAGCAGCCGCTTCCAAGTGCTGTTGATCTGCGCATGGATACCCGGGAATTTGGGTCGTTGCGTTTGCTGGTGATGTTGCCTGCGGGCTGGGAGACGGGCAATGTTCCTTAAGGTAGGGTGGCTGCAAAAACGCAGGCAAAAAGGAGTGGCATTGATTACGGTCATGCTGGTCGTTGCCGTGGCCACAGCGATTAGCACGCTGATGATGGTGCGTGAACAGCGCGCCATCGCACGAACTTCAAGTATGCTGAACGGCAGTCAGACAGAGCAGTATAATTTTGCCTCTGAGGATTTTGCTATGGAGCTATTGGCTGAGGATGCACGCAATGATGCATCCTCAGGACATGGTGCCGTCGACAGTCTTTTTGAACTCTGGGCAACCCAGTGGCCACCTTTTCCGGTGAATGGTGGCACTGTTCGGGCACGTATTACTGATGAACAGGGGTTATTCAACCTGAATGATCTCATTACCGATAATGGTCAGCCGGACCCGAATTTCACAGCGGTATTTCAGAATATCCTCCAGTCGTTGCAGTTGCCACCGGGGCTGCTGCCTGCCATTATTGACTGGCTGGACCCGGACAATGATCCGCAGGGCCCCATGGGTGCGGAATCGGATTGGTATCTGCATCAGAATCCACCCTATCGGGCTGCCAATACCTTCATGGCCTCGGTCTCCGAACTGCGGCTGATTCGTGGTATGACGCCGCAGTATTACGCACGCTTAAGTCCGCTGTTGACCGTTCTCCCCCGTGGGACGCTGATTAATATCAATACCATTGATCCGCGGCTGCTTGCGGCCATGATTCCTGGTCTCAGTCCTGAACAGGCTGCCAGTATCCAGGCTGCAGGGGCCCCCACGGGCTATCAGCGTACCGATGCTTTTCTCAGTCAGCCAAGTATTGCCGTATTACCCCAGGCCCAACTGGATCAGCTGGCCGCGGTCTTGACCATCAACAGCAGTTACTTTCGTGTGACCAGTCAGGTGGATATCGATCAGCACCGGACTGTGCTACGCTCTGTCATCAAGCGCAGTTCAGCGAATAGTCTGCAAGTAGTCAGTCGGGAACATATCCTGCCGATGCTGCAGGCTGCTACGGATTCTGTAACGACCAAGCCGAGTGATATTTCGGCTGAGAACATGCAATCGATGGAGAATGCATTTAATGCCCCTGTTTCTACGACCAAGCCGACTCAACACCCCTGAATATTGGGATGTTTGGTCCGGTAGACCCGATGTCGCCCCCATGCGAGATGTCAGTCTGAGCATGCTGCACGATGCCAGGGCCGGTTGGGGTGAAGAATCGCTTGCCTTGCTGGTGCCGGTTCGCCATGTACTCTGTACACGCCTTGAAATCAGTGCCCAGCAGTACCGCCAGGCCCGGCAGGGCGTTGCTTTCCTACTGGAAGAGTGGCTTAGTGATGACCTCGATCACATGCACTGTATTGTGGGTCGCCGCGACCCACAGGGGCATGTCATTGTTCTGGCCATCCAGAAGGATTGGCTGGAGCGTGCCCTGGAAGCATTAGCTGCCAGCGGGATTGTGCCGGATCTGGTCCTGATCGATGCCTATGTACTTCCCGAACCTAGACCTGAGGTTTTGGGGGTGTGGCAAGTGGGTTCGGATCTGCTGCTGCGCTGGCATGGTCAGCAGGTTGGCGGTTGTGATGCCGAAGGCCGGGATTTTCTCGAACTGGAGGTGGCACGCCAGCATCTTCAATTGGAAGAACATGAGCTTGACTGGCAACAGGTGTTGCAGGCTGTTCGTTGGTCAGAACTGCAAGGGCTTGGGCTTAATTTCTTGCAAGGGCCTTTCAAGCCAAAAAGCGGAGCGGGTGGAATTCCAGCGCAATGGCGGCCGGTGCTGGCTCTGCTTGCTGTGGCTGTTTTCGTTATTCTGCTCAATCAGCTTTCCATGATTGTACGCGAACGATCCGAGCAGCGTTTACTTGAACAGCAGGTAGAGCAGAGTTATCGAACCCTGTTTCCGGATGAGCAGCGGATCGTCAATCTACGTGTTCAGATTGAGTCCCACCTGGATGTCTTGCCTGGCTCGAAGCAAGGCACCATCCGGCATCTGGCGGATCTGGCCAGAACAGCTCACGATACAGGCGTGCCTGCACCCCAGCATCTGGCCTACCAGTCCGGGCATGGTTTTGATCTGGATGTCGGCACCGATGTTGATCATGCCAACCGCTGGGTGGCTGCCTTGCAGTCCGGTGGCTATCAAGTTCAGTCCAGTACCAATGGTAACCTGCAACATCTGCATATTGAGTGGTCAAAATGAATGAATGGTTGAATCATTGGCAACAACGCTGGTCCGGCATGGCGGAACGAGAGCGACAGGCCTTGGCGTTGTTGCTGGTTGTCGTGCCGGTGTTCCTGCTCTACGAACTGGTCATCATGCCGGTGTTGCACTGGAAGGTCCATCTGCATGACCAACTAAAAGCGACAGAAAATTTGAGTGTCTTTCTTCAGCAGCATGAACAGGATCTGCAAAGGGCCAGTCAGTTTGAGCACATGGCTTCCCTGCCGCTGCCGGCTCTGATGCAACAGGCAGCCATGCTGACCGGTATGCCAGCGCCGTCGTCCATGGCCCAGACCGGGAGCCAGGTGCAGGTGCAGTACGCTACGGTGCCGTTCAATACGTTGGCTGCCTATTTGGCTCAGTTGGAACAGCGGGGCGTCACTCTGGTGACGATGGACCTTGGCAATGTGCCGGCGCAGACAGGCAAAGTACATGCCGCGCTGGTTCTAGCCTCGCATCTGTCCAATTGAAAATGTCGGTGGGGATTGGGTTTGAATCCCCGGATTCGCTATAATCGCGGTTTGATCAAATCAGGATACCTTTATCATGGGCTCGGTTTCAAAAGTTGTGCTGGCTTATTCAGGTGGCTTGGATACCTCGATCATCCTCAAATGGTTGCAGGAAGAGTATGGTTGTGAGGTCGTGACCTTCACTGCCGATATTGGACAGGGTGAAGAACTGGAGCCTGCCCGTGCCAAGGCACAGGCGATGGGCGTGAAGCAGATCTACATTGATGATCTGCGCGAAGAATTTGTTCGGGATTTTGTGTTTCCGATGTTTCGTGCCAATGCGCTTTACGAGGGGGAGTATTTGTTGGGTACGTCCATTGCCCGCCCGTTGATTGCCAAGCGGCTGGTCGAGATCGCCCGGGAAACTGGTGCTGATGCCGTGGCGCATGGAGCTACTGGCAAGGGTAATGATCAGGTTCGTTTTGAATTGGGTGCTTATGCACTTGAACCTGGCCTACGGGTTATTGCACCGTGGCGAGAGTGGACACTGAACTCCCGTGAGGCCCTAATGGAGTATGCTCGGGCCCGGTCCATACCCATCGACTTCAGTACCGCGGGTAAGAAGAGCCCTTATTCCATGGACGCCAATCTGCTGCACATCTCCTATGAAGGAGGTGGACTGGAAGATCCGTGGTGGGAGCCAGAAGAGGGCATGTGGCGTTGGACCCGTTCAGCGGAGCAGGCCCCGGATCAGCCCGAGTATCTTGAGATTGCCTTTGCGGCAGGAGATCCGGTCTCGCTCAATGGTGAGCAGCTCAGTCCGGCGGCCCTGCTGGCCCTGCTGAACCGCAAGGGTGGTGAGCATGGCATTGGACGTCTTGACTTGGTGGAAAACCGTTATGTCGGCATGAAAAGCCGTGGTGCTTACGAAACACCGGGTGGAACGATTTTGCTTAAGGCGCATCGGGCCATTGAATCATTGACCCTGGATCGGGGTGTGGCGCATCTTAAGGATGAGCTTATGCCACGCTATGCGGAGCTGATTTATAACGGTTACTGGTGGAGTCCGGAACGGCTGATGCTGCAGACGATGATTGATGCATCCCAGCAGTATGTCAATGGCGTGGTTCGGCTCAAGCTGTACAAGGGACAGGTGACCGTTGCCGGACGAAAGTCTGATGATTCCTTGTTTGATGCACGTATTGCGACGTTTGAAGATGACCGTGGGGCTTACAACCAGAAAGATGCCGAAGGTTTTATCCGGTTGAATGGTCTGCGTTTGCGGATTGCTGCATCGAAGGGACGACCGATGGGGGCGTGAGGAGGCGGGTTGGTTTTTGGAGTGGTTCGGGAGGAAATTCGGTGCTGATTCTTTTGTCTCCGGCCAAAAGCCTGGATTACAGTCACAGGCCCACGGATGTGGCGACGACTGAACCGCATTTCATGGATCAGGCGGCGCAGTTGATTGACCAGCTGCGTGCTTTCTCCTTGGAAGAGGTTGCCCGACTGATGGATCTGAGCGACAAACTGGCAGCCCTTAATGTTGCCCGTTACGCCGCATGGAAACGTCATCCTGATCCCGCCGATATCCGGGCAGCAGCTCTGGCCTTTAATGGTGATGTCTATGAAGGGCTGAACGCTTCTGACTGGGACGTATCTCTATGGAAGTATGCACAGCAACAGCTGCGCATACTCTCTGGGTTATACGGACTGCTGCGGCCTCAGGATGCTTTGCAGCCGTACCGTCTGGAAATGGGGACCGCTTTGCCTAATCCGCGTGGTAAAGATCTCTACGCATTTTGGCAGCCGACCTTGAAATCATTTTTGCCTGCTGAGGTTGAAGCAGCAGGAGGCATCTGCGTCAATCTGGCTTCCCGGGAATACAGTCTGGCTGCAGAGCCCGCATTGAACGCTCTGACCGTTGTCAGTCCTCAGTTCCTTGAACAAAGGCAAGGTAAAGCCAAAATCATCAGCTTTTATGCCAAAAAGGCCCGTGGCCGGATGGCGGACTGGATCCTGAGGCAACAGCCTAAACGGGTTGAAGACCTGCAGCAGTTCAATGGCGATGGTTATCAGTTCAGTGCGATGCATTCACGTCCGGGACAGCCTGCCTTTGTGCGTCCTGAATCCTGATCGTTTTTTTCTCGAACAGGTTGGTATGTGTTTACAGAATTTCTGTAAAACAAATGTTCAGCTTGATACTATATTAAATTAATGTTCATTCGTACTTAGATCAATTATGAATCAGTTTGCTGTGCACAATCTTGGTGTGTCTTTTGTTGATGAGCACTATGCCGTGTTTTTACGTTTGGCTGGGCGTTTGTGTGATGCATTGCGTTTACCGCAGCAACTCACGCGCATTGAAAAAGTGCGCCACGCCTTAATCGAGCAGACAGCGTTCCATTTTTCTGCTGAAGAATTGGCTATGCAGCACTGCATGTTGCCTGAGCATTCAGACGAAATGATGGTTCATATTCGTGATCACCATCGGTTCTGGAACTGGCTTGAGCATGTCCAGCATGAATCTGCCGAACATGCCGAGACCTTTATTCGCGACTGGCTTAGTCAGCATACCCAACATCATGACAGGATTCTTGCCCAATACTGGAATGAGGAGCAGCAGCGCGACGCTGAGAGACATGTCAGTCCTTTTTATGCCCGTCTTCTGGGGCGTTGAGCCAAGCGGCCTGTAACAGCATGCGGGTGTATTCGGATTGTGGTGTCGCAAAGACCTGTGCGGCGCTGGCCTGTTCCATGACCTGTCCCCGGCACAGCACCAGAATCTGGTGACTAAGCGCATGAACCACTTTCAGGTCGTGACTGATGAAGATCATGGCAAACTGATACCGCTCCTGCAGACGTCGCAGCAGATCAACCATCATGCTTTGGACGGTGCGATCCAGTGCGGATGTAGGTTCATCCAGAACGATCAGTCGCGGTTGCATCGCCAGTGCACGGGCTAAGGCAATACGCTGACGCTGGCCTCCCGAGAACTCATGGGGATAGCGATGCCGGCTCGCCGGGTCAAGCTGCACATCCTCAAGTGCCTGAATGATGCGTTCCTGCTGTTCTGTGCCAACAATGCCGTGAACATCAAGTCCTTCAGCCAGAATCTGGGCAACGCTTAGTCGAGGACTCAAGCTGCCATAAGGATCCTGGAACACCATATGGAAGTGTTTGCGCCAGGGCCTGAGCTGGCGGGTATTAAGGTCGTTGAGGTTGACACCATCAAGAAGAATACGACCGCGAGAGGGAATGAGTCGCATCAGTCCAAGACCGAGAGAGGTTTTGCCGGAGCCGGATTCGCCGACGATTCCGAAGGTCTCTCCCGCATGCACCTTGAGATTGAGGGGTTGTACGGCGACAACTTCATCGGTGACACGCTTAAATAGTCCGCGTCGTAGCGGAAATGCCACAGAAAATTGCTGTAGTTCAAGAAGACAGTGTTGGGGTTCGGTGAGGGCAATCGGCTGTCCTGTGGGTTCAGCGGCAAGCAGAGTCTGGGTATAGCTGTGCTGAGGATGATCAAAGATGTCGATCGTAGGAGCCGATTCTACCGAACGGCCTTCCTGCATGACCACAGCGTGATCCGCATAATGTCGTACCAAGCCAAGGTCATGGGTAATCAGCAAAATAGCCAGATTTAATCGTTTCTGCAAATCTTTGAGCAGATCAAGAATCTGTTTTTGCAGGCTGACATCCAGGGCTGTGGTTGGTTCATCAGCAATCAGTAGTTGGGGTTGATGCACCAGAGCCATGGCAATCATCACCCGTTGGCGCTGCCCCCCCGAAAGTTCATAAGGATAACGCCCAAGGACATTCGGGTTCAGTTCGACCTGTTCAAGGAGGTTGAGGATATGGGTGCGGCCTGTCTGGCGGTTGTGGGATGGATTGAGCAGGGCTGCTTCCATCAACTGGCGTTCAACGGTGTGCAGAGGGTTGAAGGCAGCTAGGGGTTCTTGGAAAATCATGCCGACTTCTTGACCTCGAAGCCTGAGCAGGCGGGCATCGGGGGCGCTGAGCAGGTCTTCGTTATGCCACCAGATACGACCTTGGCAGGCAGCATGACGGGGCAGCAGACGGGTAATGGCATGGGCGGTCAGTGATTTGCCGGAACCCGATTCACCCACTAGGGCCAGCAGGGAGCCAGATTCCAGACTCAGAGAGACATCTTGGACGGGGCGCTGGTCACCAAAGCATATCGAAAGTTGTTCAATAGCGAGTAATGCGTTCATCGGGTCACCGGGGCATGTGGCGAGGGTCCATGGCATCACGAACGGCCTCACCGATAAAAATCAGCAGGGTCAGTATCAGTGCCAGGGAAAAGAAGGCGGTTAGCGCCAGCCAGGGGGCATCGAGATTGGCTTTACCCTCACTTAACAGTTCTCCAAGAGAGGGTGAACCCGGAGGCATGCCAAAGCCCAGGAAATCAAGGGAGTTAAGCGTGGCGATGGCTCCAGTAATGACAAAGGGCAGAAAGGTCAGGGTGCTGATCATGGCGTTGGGCAGAAGATGCCGCAGAATGATGCGCAGATCGGATAATCCCATGGCCCGGGCAGCCCGGACATATTCCATGTTGCGTGCGCGCAGACATTCGGCGCGTACAAGATCCACCAGGTGCATCCAGCTGAACAGGATCATGGTACCGAGCAAGGACCAGAAGCCAGGAGTGATCAGACTGGAAACAATGATCAGGATATAGAGCATGGGAAGTCCGGACCAGATTTCCAGAACGCGTTGGCCAAGCAGATCAACCCATCCGCCGTAGTAGCCCATCAGAGCGCCGGCAGCGATGCCGATGGCGGAACTGATGATGGCAAGGGTCAGGGCAAAAAGCAGCGAAACCCGGTAGCCGTAGAGCAGTCGGGACAGGACGTCACGTCCCTGATCATCGGTACCCAGCCAGTTCTGGCCGGATGGCGGGGCAGGTGTTGGAACGGTCAGATCGTAGTTGATGGTCTGATCGCTAAAACGGATGGGTGGCCAGATCATCCAACCCTTTTGGTTAATCAATTGCTGCACATAGGGATCACGGTAATCGGCTTTGGTCAGGAATGTGCCCCCAAAACGGGTTTCTGGCTGGTCATGGAACAGTGGCAGATACCATTGTCCGTCAAATCGGATCAGCAGCGGTTTATCGTTGGCAATCAGGTTGGCTGACAGACTCAGGGTAAAAAGTGTCAGGAAAATCCAGAATGACCACCAGCCGCGCTTGTGGCTTCGAAAGAGATGCAGTCGGCGCTGATTGAGCGGTGAAAGCGTCATGATCGGTTCTCGAAATCAATACGTGGGTCAACAAGGGTATAGGTTAGATCGCTGACAATTTTTAGCAGCAATCCCAAAAGGGTAAACATAAAGAGCATACCAAAAATCACCGGGTAGTCGCGATTAACGGCCGACTCAAAACTGAGCAGCCCCATACCATCTAGGTTGAAAATAACTTCGATCAGCAAGGAACTGGTGAAGAAGACTCCGAGCAATGTCGAAGGAATCCCGGCAATCACGATCAGCATGGCATTGCGGAAAACATGCCGGTATAGGACCTGATGTTCACTCAGCCCCTTGGAACGGGCAGTTAGTACGTATTGTTTATTGATTTCATCGAGAAAACTGTTCTTGGTTAACATGGTCAGGCCAGCAAAGCCACCTATAGTCATGCAGAATACCGGAAGAATGATGTGGTGCAGATAGTCGAGGACTTTGTGCCAAATGCTGAGAGTGGAAAAGTGTGAAGAAACAAGCCCTTGCATGGGAAACCACTGCCAGTAACTGCCGCCAGCAAAAAAGACGATCAGAACGATGGCAAACAGAAAACCGGGGATGGCGTTACCGATAATGATCAGCGTGCTACTCCAGTGGTCAAAAGGAGTGCCATGCCGAACTGCCTTACGAATACCAAGAGGTATTGAAATAAGGTAGATGAGCAGGGTGCTCCATAACCCCAAAGAAATGGAGACCGGCATCTTGTCGAGCATCAGACGGGCTACCGACTCATCTTTGTAGAAACTGGTACCAAAATCGAAGTGGGCATAGTGCTTGATCATGATCCAGAACCGGCGTGCAGGTGGCTGATCAAAGCCATAGTGTTTCTTGATCTGGGCGACGAGTTCTGGATTTAGTCCTTGCGCTCCACGGTACAGAGCATCGCTCGTTGCACGGCTTGCAGCAGAACTGCCAGCTTCCGAGCCTCCGCCACCCAGTGTGCCATTCTGGCCGGTCTGGCCCTGCAGGCGGGCAATGGCTTGTTCAACCGGTCCGCCCGGCGCGGCTTGAACGATGATAAAATTGATCAGCATGATGCCAAACAGTGTCGGGATAACCAGTGCCAGTCGGCGCAGCAGATAGTTCAGCATAACTCAGTCCCCCCCCTGATGAGCGCGAACGTCCTGTTCGCGTGCCTGATCGATCCACCAGGTCTCCATACCAATTGCATAGGCAGGGGCGATTTTTGGGCGGCGCAGAAAATCCCAGTAGGCGACCCGGTAACTGTCGACATAGAACTGGGGAATGACATACCAGCCAGCCATTAGTACCCGGTCAAGGGCCTGGGTGTCCAGAATGAGCTCGGCTCGATCAGGAGCTTGCAGAATCCGGTTGATCAGGTCATCAACCACGGGACTATGCACGCCGGCCAGATTCTGGCTGCCGGTGCTGTTCGCAGCCTGACTGCTCCAGAAGTTGCTCTGTTCATTGCCAGGTGTCAGGCTTTCTGGAAAGGTGGTTACGGTCATGTCAAAGTCAAAACTACGCATGCGATTAATATATTGGGAGATATCGACATCGCGTAGCCGGGCGTGAATGCCAAGTTTCTCAAGGTTTCGCATGAACGGTTCAATGATCCGGTCAAAATCAGGCTGCATGTTCAGAATCTCGAAGGTCAGTGGGTGCCCGTCCGGTCCGAATAGGGTGCTGTCATGAACCCGGTATCCTGCCTGTTCCAGCAGCTTCTGAGCATAAATCAGATTGTTACGGTCGCTGCCATGCCCATCACTGACCGGAATGCGTACACCCTGAAATACCGAAGCAGGCAACTGCTTGCGGTAGGGTCCCAGCAGGGTGGCAACAGCGAGAGGCAGTGGCCCCTGGGGAGCAGCCAGTTCCGAGTTGGCAAAATAGCTGTCGTTGCGGTGATAGGCACCATAAAACAGGAAGCGGTTGCTCCATTCAAAATCAAAGGCCTGAGCAAGAGCTTCCCTTACTCGAACATCCTTGAAAACCGGGCGGCGTGTATTGAAGACAAAGCCTTGCATGCCGGCGGGATTATGATTGCGTATGGCTTCCTTGTGAACCCAGCCTTCCCTCACTGCCGGAAAACGGTACAGTTTGGCCCAGTTCTTCGCTTTATTCTCAATTCGAAAGTCATATTGTCCGGCCTTGAAGGCTTCCATGGCGACGACAGCATCCCGGTAGTAGAGATAAGTAATTGTTCCAACGTTGTAACAGCCCTGATTCACAGCGAGATCTCGCCCCCAGTAGTTTGGGTCGCGCAGATAGCTGATCGATCGGCCTGGATCCACGGAACTGATCTTGTAGGGACCTGAACCGGGTGAAGGGTTGAGCGTGGTCTGATTAAAGGGATGTGTCTGGTAAAAGTCAGCAGATAAAACCGGCAACTGGCTGGCCAGCAGTAGGGGCAGCGTCCGGTCCTGGTCGCCCTTGAAATCAAAGCGCACCGTTTCTGGGTCAAGGATGGTTGCTGACCGGATCGCGGAGAACATGACCCGGTATCCAGGATCACCCTGTTCGGTCAAAGCGTGGTAGCTGAACACAACATCCCGAGCACGTAGGGGTGCACCATTTGAAAAATGCGCCTTTGGATTAAGGTGGAAAATGATCCAACTGAAGTGATCAGGATCAAACTCAAAGGACTGGGCCAAAAGTGGGTAGAGTGAAAAGGCCTCGTCTTCAGAACGTTGTGCCAGGCTCTCGTAGACCTGGTCAAGACCAACCGCCGGTGTGCCATGATCCAGAAAGGGATTGAGGCTATCGAAGGTACCAAAGCCGGCCATGCGTAAATCCCCACCTTTGGGAGCATTGGGATTCACATAATCAAAATGGTTGAAATGTTCCGGGTATTTTG
>JAJZHM010000089.1 GCA_021804485.1 Pseudomonadota bacterium
GGTTCGGAACTCGCCGAGCAAGGGGAATGCGCGTACAAGTGTTCAAAACACATTTAATCATGATTTGCTCAAGAGACCCAACGATTATGGTGCACATTAGCATGTACCCTCTAAGTCCGACAAGACGAGACGTTAACCAAACGAGGCAATTCTTATAACGGATTTATACTTTGCATGATTGCAAGCCGCGCTGATCCACCTAGAATAGGAGACAATATTCCCTTGAATCAGGCAACAGGCATGCGCGGTATCCTCGCACTCCAGCATCCCAGTATATTGTACAGCAGAGTATGGTTATTCGTTCTGGTTGCACTCCTGCAAGGCTGTGCCAGCAACAGCATTCTCATTCCCTACACCGTACGGGCCAATCAGATGCACCAGGGTATTGTGCAAGGCCAGTATACCCAGATCGCCAAGGACCTCGCTGAACATGATCAGAGTGGAGCGAACCGTCTACTTTCCCTGCTTGAACTTGGACGGGTGCATATGCTTGCCCATGACCCCAAGGACAGCCTGCAGGACTTCTCCACCGCAATGAGCATCTGGGATGCGGAAAACCAGCGGGCACGCATTTCACTGACCCACACTGCGGAAGAAGGCGCCAGCCTGCTCACCAATGACAACGCCATTCCCTATGCTGGCAGCCCTTTTGAACGCACCATGGCACATACCTATCAGTCCCTGAATTACCTGGCGCTCGGACAGGTATCTGATGCTGCCGTGGAAGTTCGGCGTGCCGAGTTTGAGCAGCGGCAAGCTCTGCTGGATCAGCAGAATGCCATTGCCAAGGCACAACAATCTGCCAGCCAGCAAGGTTTTCATCCTGGGGACTATTCCCGTTTTTTTTCAGGGATGAATGTTGCCGCAGGCCGGGTCAAAAATGGCTTTCAGAATGCCATGGCGTTCTACATCTCCTCGCTGATTTACGAAGCGGCTGGGCAACCGGATGATGCCTATGTGGACATCAAACTCGCCTTTGAAATGTGGCCGGACAATCCAACTCTGCAACAGGATATGGTCCGTATGGGCACACTGACTGGCGATCCGGAAGCAGGACATCTGGCCCGACATCTTGGCATTCATACTCCGCCCGGGCAGGATGGCAGCATCGTCGTCATGATTGAGCAAGGCTGGATTCCGCAACGAGCCACCTTTAAATTTCCCATCATTACCAGCAACACGGTCAACTACCTGGCGGTTCCGTACTATCCTGGTCCTTTTCCACTCCCTCAGCCTGAGACGATCCAGATGGATCAGCAATCCAGCATGACGATGCCTCTGGTTGATTTTGAGGCACTGGCCGCATTTGACCTCAAAGAACAGATGCCGGGGCTTCTTGCCCGGCAGTGGCTGCGCCTCCTCACCAAACAGAAGATGCAGCGCGAACTGGAAAAAAACGGGAATACCCTTGGCGCGCTCCTTGGCAGTCTGGCTACAACTCTGACCGATCAAGCTGACCTGCGTAGCTGGAGCACCTTGCCCGCCAACGCTCAGATGAGCCGATTCTGGCTTGTACCGGGAACCCATACCCTTTCCATTGGAACAACACAAATACCCGTTCAGGTTCAGAGCAGGCATACCACTCTGATTCATGTAGTTGACAACGGTGGGGCCCTGAATATCATGACATATCATCTGTGAGGTCACTATGCGCCAAATACTGAATACATCACTCGTCATCCTGTCTCTGTCGGTTCTGGCCGGTTGTGCTTCGGGGGAACACGCCCGTACCGATTTCAGCCATCAGCAGTATCAGGCCAAAGTTCATTTCGACAGCCCAGCGCTGATGTCAGTGGTCGGCATTACCGACATTGCCATTGACCGGGGCGCCGGATTTCCTCGTGTCCAGGCGACCCTTGTCAATCACTCTCATTTCAGCAAGCACTTTGAGTACCAGATCAAGTGGTTTGACAGCAGCGGTTTTGTCGTCAATCCCGGTTCACAGCCATGGATTCCGGTTCATCTGCATGGCAAGGAACATATGCAGGTCCAGTCGACGGCACCCAATGCCGATGCCCAGGACTTTAGCATTGATGTCCGCAAGCAAGATTCCTGAAGCGTATTTACACCTGTTCCGATAACCCATTTGCAAAGGAGGACTGATGCACAGGGTACAGCGGGAACTCTTCCCCCAACCTGTTGCATGGTAAACTGATATGAAATACACCCATACCCTGCGAGCCTTGCTGACCTGCTCAGTACTGGGACTGACCGCTTGCGCCAGTCAGGTCAATTATGTTGATCCTAACAGTGTCGATACCGTTACAACCGATTTTGGCTCCACCGACCTGCAGATGGTTGCCAGTCACGAAGTCGACAACCTGCTGGCCTTTCCCCCAGTGCAACGCATGATTGCCAATGGCGAGCGTCCGATTCTCTTCGTCGATCACATTCGCAACAAAACCATGGAACATATCGACACAGAATCCGTAACGGACACGATCATGACCAAGCTGGTTCAGTCCGGCGCTTTTCGTTTTGTGGACATGACGGCCGCAGCTTCCCTGCGCAAGCAACTGGACTACCAGAACAACAGCGGTATGGTTGACCCATCCAAGGCTATTGCCATGGGACAGCAGATTGGTGCCCAGTACATGCTCTATGGTGAGTTGTCCAACATCACGCAGCAAAACTCCAGCGAACGTTCGGTGTATTATAAGTTTACCCTGAAACTGACCTCGGTACGTACCGGCGAACTCATCTGGATTGGAGAGAAGCAGATCCGCAAGATCCAGAAAAAATCGCTTTTTGGTTTGTAAGAATCACGGCCGGACACCACCCATTTTTTGATGAATGGTGCACCCGGCCAGAACCAATTGACCAATCCTCTGCAGAATCGCACATCCTGGAGATCGAACCATGCGCCTGATTGCCCTGTTTGCCATGCTCAGTTCTGTACTGATCACAGGCTGCTCGCACGCACCCGCCCAATCAACCGTTCCGGTTAAGGTCACCGATCGGGCACATTCAGGGGTTCTTTCTGCCCAACATAATGGTTCATCGACGCAACAAAAGCAGCCGCGGCTGCTGGTGCTTGATTTTGTCTCCACCGATCAAAAGATTTTTGCATTCCTGCCTGAACTTAGCGCAGACCCGCAGCGTCAGCCACGTTTGCAGCATGCCTTCCTTGACACCCGCATTGGAAGGGCAACGGTACTTGGGGCCAACTGGCTGAGTACTGATCTGCAGCAATTCCCTGGCTGGATTGTGATTGACCGGCTTCCCTGGGAAGCGCAACTGCACCATCTGCAAAGCCGTAGCGACCTAGACCAGCTGGTTCAAGGCGCCAAACCGGACATCCTGATTATTTCAACGGTCGAGGACATCGGTCTGCGCAGCTCCGACTTCAGTGGCTATGGCCTCGACACGTCCGCCAAACGCTTTGAACTGTACATTTTTGTTCGTGCCGTGGATGCGCACAGCTTCAAGGTCCTTGCCAGTGGCGAGTACGGCGCCGATTCCTCCACCAGCGAGTCCGATAACGGCCAGTCGAGCGACAGTGGCCGTATCCGTTCGCTGATGCGCAAGGCCACCCTTGCCGCATCCCAAGACCTCATTGCCCGGCTTGGACCAAGTCCAGAATAATTCCTGGGTCAATGCAGCAGTTTTTTCTGGAAATGCAGCGTTTCAGCTTCGCCAAGACTGACCATAATGGTGTCACCACCAACAAACCGTCCGGCAAGCAGCTCAGTAGCCAAGGGGTTTTCCAGAAAAGTCTGTACCGTCCTTTTCAGTGGACGCGCCCCGAAGACCGGATCATAGCCACGTTCACTCAGCCAGGTCACTACATCTTCAGGGATTTCAATATGCAGATCCTTGTCCTCAAGACGCAACTCAAGCCGTGTCAGTTGCAGAGCTGCAATCGCCTTAAGTTGTTCCATACCCAGCGGATGAAACACAACGGTCTCATCAATACGGTTGATGAACTCCGGACGGAAGTGCTGCCCAACCCGTTGCATCACAGCCTGTTTCATGGCCGCCAGTGCCTCAGCGCCACCATGACCGGCCATGCTCTGGATCAGATCCGAACCAAGATTTGAGGTCATGACGATCACCGTATTGCGAAAATCCACCGTCCGCCCCTGGCCATCGGTCAATCGCCCTTCATCAAGCACCTGCAACAGCACATTAAACACATCAGCATGGGCCTTCTCCACCTCATCAAGAAGAATCACTGAATAAGGACGCCGCCGTACTGCCTCGGTCAGATAACCACCTTCTTCATAACCAACGTAACCTGGGGGGGCCCCAATCAGACGGGCAACGCTATGCTTCTCCATAAACTCAGACATATCCAGGCGCAAAAGGGCATCATCCCGATCAAACAGGAATCGGGCAAGCGCCTTGCACAACTCGGTCTTGCCGACGCCGGTTGGTCCAAGAAACAAAAAGGAACCTTGCGGACGATTTGGATCTGCCAACCCTGAACGCGAACGACGCACAGCATGTGCAACAGCAGCAACGGCTTCATTCTGGCCAATCACATGGGCATGCAGTGCCTCTTCCATCCGCAACAACCGCTCACGCTCGCCCTCAAGCATCCGGCTGACCGGAATACCAGTTGTGGCGCTTACAACTTCGGCAACCTCTTCCTCGGTTACCCGATTGCGCAACAATCGTGGCGTCGTTGTCGATTGTCCTTGCTGGGAAGCCTGATTTAACTGACGCTCCAGTTCAGGAATTGTCGCATATTGCAGACGGGACATCCGCTCCAGGTCACCAGCCCGACGAGCCGCATCAAAATCCAGCCGCGCCTTTTCCAGATCTTCCTTGATTTGTTGAGCCCCATGCAAACTCAACTTTTCTGCCTTCCAGATCTCATCCAGATCCGCATACTCATGCTCCAGCCGATCAACCTCCTCTTCAATCTTGTGCAACCGCTGCTGCGAAGCGGCATCCGCTTCATGGCGGAGCGCCTCTCGCTCCATTTTCAGCTGAATCAACCGTCGATCCAGTTTATCCATGGATTCAGGCTTGGAGTCCATTTCCATGCGGATTCGGGAAGCCGCTTCATCAATCAGGTCAATGGCCTTATCCGGCAATTGACGGTCGGTAATGTAACGCTGCGACAACCGGGCAGCGGCTATAATGGCCGGATCGGTGATATCAACCCCATGATGCAGTTCATAGCGCTCTTTCAGTCCCCGCAGAATGGCAATGGTATCTTCAACGCTGGGCTGATCCACCAGCACCTTCTGGAAACGTCGCTCCAGAGCCGGGTCCTTTTCAATATACTGACGGTACTCATCCAGCGTGGTTGCACCCACACAGTGCAACTCGCCACGCGCCAGCGCTGGCTTGAGCATGTTGCCAGCATCCATGGCTCCGTCCGCTTTGCCCGCGCCTACCATGGTATGAATTTCATCGATAAAGAGAATAATCCGTCCTGCTTCCTTGCCCAGGTCTTTCAAAACCGCCTTCAGCCGCTCCTCGAACTCACCACGGTACTTGGCGCCCGCAATCAGGGCACCCATATCCAGCATCAGAACCCGCTTGTTGCGCAGCCCCTCAGGCACCTCCTGATTGATGATGCGCTGAGCCAGACCCTCGACAATAGCCGTTTTACCCACCCCTGGCTCACCGATCAGAACCGGGTTGTTTTTGGTGCGACGCTGCAGCACCTGTATGGTTCGACGAATTTCATCATCCCGACCAATAACCGGATCCAGCGCCCCCTCTTCAGCCTTTCGGGTCAGATCAACACAGAATCGATCCAGCGCCTGACGCTGGTTTTCCGCATCGGCTTCCTGTACGGAATCCCCAGCGCGCATGGCTGCGATGGCCTGTTTCAAAGCATCAGCCTGCAAACCCGCTTGTTTGAGAAGTCTTGCGACCTCGCCTTCATCAAGCATCGCCAACAGGACCCATTCGCTGGCAACAAACTGATCCTTTCCCTGCAAACTCAACTTTTCAGCTCGATTGAGCAACCGTGCCAGTTCGGAAGAAATCTGGACGTCCCCCTGATGGCTGACTTTTGGCATTCGCCGGATGGATTGCTCAAGTTCTGTCTGAACCGCTCGGGGCTGAACCCGACAGCTTTGCAGCAAAGCCCGAACGCTGCCCTGCTCCTGGCGAAGCAGTGCCAACAACAAGTGCTGGGGTTCGATAAACTGCTGATCATGTTCCAAAGCCAGAGACTGTGCCTCGGCTAAAGACTGTTGCAGTTGAGACGTCATCTTTTCAAGACGCATGGTCATGCTCCATAATGGAAGTATGACTAAGACATCGGGGCAAAGTAGGGATTTTCAAGCGAGGGAGCGAGAGAATCCCGCTCCCTGCACGGGATCAGTGCAAACCCTGAACGAAGCTGGCGACCGCCAGAATATCGGTGTCTGAAAGACGCGAGGCCATCAATTCCATAGGACCCGGGTCATTCGGACGCGTGGAGTCGTTACGGCGATAGGCCGGAGCATCAAGATCGCCTCGGCCGGCAGCCCGGAACGCCCTCAACTGGGCAACAACATAATCCGCCTGCTGGCCAGCCAGACGCGGGAAGCCTGCTTCAGGCATCCCCTTGCCTGACGGACCATGACAACTAGCGCACGCCTGCACACCAGCAGCCACATTACCACCACGCCACAAGCGTTCGCCCTGTTTCAGGTATTCAGGCTTGGTAAAGCCAACACCCGTTTTCTGACTGGAAAAGTAGGCCGCCACATTGGCAATGTCCTGATCACTCAGGCCTGCAGCCATACCATTCATAATGGCATTCTGGCGACGACCCGCCTTGAAGTCGTGCAACTGCTTATCAATATAGCGGGCGCCCTGTCCCGCCAGTCGGGGAAATGTAGGAGCCAAACTATTGCCATCTGCGCCATGGCAGGCGGCACACATTGCTGCCTTTGCCTGACCCGCAGCGGCATCACCCACCAGCGGATCGGCCATCACAGCCACCATCACACCAGCCCCGACAAGAAGGGCACACAATGACTTCATCATGGATAACGTCCTGAATGTCTGAAACAGCGTCTTGGTCAAACCTTAGTGCGCATTGTACTTGACTGCCGACATCAACTCGGCATCGGTACATTCGGAACAGGTTCCCATGGCAGGCATCGCCTTGTAGCCGTTCTTGGCATGTTCAAACAAAGTCTTCATGCCCTGCTTGACACGTGGTGCCCAAGCAGCCTTGTCTCCATGCTTCGGAGCACCTGCAACACCTTGACCGTGGCAGACCACACAGTGCATGTTATAAACCTGCTCACCTGTCATTTCTGCCTGACTCGCAGCAACCATACCCGTCATCATCAATGCAAGGGCTAATTTCTTCACGTTCTTAATCTCCATGGTCAATCGTAGTAGTTCAACACTCGACAGCTGTTCGGGTCTCTATGCGAAACCATCCTGGTCGCTGATTATACACCAGGATTTAGGCCAGAGATATGTGATCATGGTATGCTTAACCGATCTTCATAATCATGATAACCCCTGGATCAAAACCACTCATGCCAGACACACTGACACTCTCTCCCTTACGCACCCTGACGTTTTTTACAAGCGCAGCCCGTTTTGACCAGTGCCCTTCGGATGAAGGCATCGAGGTAGCTTTTGCCGGTCGATCCAACGCCGGCAAATCCAGTGCCATCAATGCGCTTGCTCAACAACGCCAGCTGGCTCGCAGTTCAAAAACCCCTGGCCGAACCCAGCTCCTCAATTTCTTTCACATGCCAGCCCACGAACATCGCTACCTGGTAGACCTGCCAGGTTACGGGTATGCTGCCGTCAGCAAGGCCACTCAAGCATCCTGGTCCGCCGAACTGAGCCGATATCTACGCGAGCGGCGATGTCTGGCCGGCCTGATCCTGCTTATGGACATCCGCCATCCCTGCCAAGACCTTGACCTCAGCCTGATCGACTGGTGCATGGCTCGCGCCTTGCCGGTACACATCCTGCTCACCAAGGCTGACAAACTTAACCGGGGGCCGGCAACTCTTGTCCGCAACCAGGTCAGCGAGCAGTTTTCCGAAACTTCCCAAATCAGCGTCCAGACCTTCTCTGCCCTGCGACGAACCGGGCTGCAACAATGTCAGGAGCGAATTTGCTCCTGGCTCGACATACAAGACATACCCCATGCTAGCACAACCGATTCCACACAAACATGACACATGTCAAGAGTGCGCTCAAATTATGACCTCATGCACTTAACAGAAAAGTAACAGCAAACCCGATTGTCTGATCTGCGTGTCCGTGCCAGACTCTGTTGTTGCTTTTTACTCAGTTACCTCACCCTAGGTCTGGAACCGGCACCACAATCCTAGTTTCCAGGTAACCCTCGGAGGATTCAATGTGACGCGCTGGCTTTTCTTCTTATGCACTCTGGTTATTACTATGACCGGACGGGCAAATCAAACCAGAGAGTCCCCCCTGATTCTGGCGATGGATTTTTCACAGGCAACAAACACACCCATCGCGCATCAAGCCCTGGTCTGGCTTAGCGCCCTGGATCGGCTGAATAATCAGGGCACGACCTTCAGCGGCAGTCTCACTCCGGCAGTACACCCACCCCGATCCCACACCGTCATAATTCTGGTACGCCACCCAGACGATGCGTTTTTCCAGAAGATCTATCCGGGCTTACGCCTCATGAATATCCCGTTTATTCTCTGCCTGAACCAGCAGAGCATGAAAAACCATCTTTCCTGGAATGCGGTCCGAAGCATGCTGGCAGGTGGCGCCATTTTGGCCAATGCAGGCTCAAGAGCCCCCAGCCTGATCAAGGCTGACCCTCAAGGTGACTTGGAGCCATGGGCATCAACTCGCGCCTGGTCACCGCATGGCTATGAATCCGAAGCCCACTACAGCGAGCGAATCCGGTCTGACCTGGAGCAGATGCAACGGCGCATTCTGCGCGAAACCGGCCACAAACCCAGTATCGTAGCCTGGCCCAATGATGTTCATAGCCTCGAGCTTGACCATATCGCTGCTACATTTGGCCTGTCCTATAGCGTGTACGATGCCCATACCGGAACGCAACCACTGCCTGACGCTCCTGCACAACCATGGCACCTTATCCCGCTGCACTCCACTCAAGGCGCTCTGGACCAAATTGATGCACTGATTCGCCACGTCCATCACCAGAGTAACGCTCAGACCGTTATGCACGTCAATTTGGACTACATCTATGACAAGGACCCTTCACAGGAAATCTTCAACCTGAACCAGCTGATCCATCGAATCAACAGTCTGGATGTCTCAACGGTCTACCTGCAAGCCTTTGCTGACCCTGACGGCAATGGTGCCGCTGATGCGGTGTACTTCCCAACCCATATTCTGCCCGTTCGGCAGGATCTCTTTAACCATGTTGCCTGGCAAATTCATCTGCGCACTCATGCGCGCTGGGTCTATGCTTGGATGCCCCTGCTCGCATGGCAACTGCCCGCGTCCAACCCGGAAGCCCACGACCAGGTCGTAACTCTGCCCAGTCGACCCAACCACACAGATATGGGTTATCCACGCCTCTCCCCTTTTTCAGAATCAGCGATCCAACTTATCAATGACGTTTATAAGGACTTGGGGCAACACTGCTGGTTTAATGGTCTGCTCTTTCATGATGATGCCACTTTGTCCGATTTCGAAGATGACAGTCCAGCGGCACGTACTTTTTATCAGCATACTGGCCTACCAGACACAGTAACAGCCATTCGCCAAAATCCTTCTGCTATGGAGCGATGGACTCTGCTAAAAACCGCACGGCTGGATGACATAGCTCTGCAGCTAGCTGCAACCGTACGCCAAGACCACCCGGGACTAAAAACGGCCCGCAACCTTTATGCCCAAGTCGTTCTTAATCCTGCTTCAGAAACCTGGTATGCCCAGTCCTTAAGCCGTACCCTGCAAGATTTTGATTATGCGGCCATCGAAGCTATGCCCTACATGGAAAATGCCACCGATCATCCGTATTTCTACCACGATCTTTTGCAGGCCATACACAACCAGCCAGACGGCCTGCAGAAAACAGTGTTTGAACTGCAAACCAAGGACTGGCGCAGCGGCGGCACCCCCATTCCCACCCACATTCTTGCCGAAACAGTCTGCATGCTGTATGGCTGGGGCGTCATCAATGTAGGCTACATTCCCGACGATCCGTTCCGCAACAACCCAGATCCAAGCCTGTTGCGCCCCGCACTCGAACACCATTGCGCCAGCAATCCCCATATACAGTCAATGGGCGGCGCCCCAATGACGCCCCCATGAACAGGACACCTCCAGAGGCACACGCAAGGATACAGCCTGACACATGCAGTCGGACACCCATTCAGCCACTTGGGCACAAAGCGCCTCCGGCACCTCAAGCACCAGTTCGTCATGCACCTGCAACACCATGTGAATGCGATCATCCCCCTGCTGGCGTAGACGCGCAGAAACCAGCAGCATGGCTTTTTTCATAATATCCGCTGCTGAACCCTGCATCGGCGCATTGATCGCAGCCCTGAGAACTGCCGCTTTCTGGACCGCAGGCATCGCTGCCAACGGCGGGATGTGCAAACGTCGCCCAAGCAGGGTCTCAACATAACCTTGGGTTTGTGCCTGAACACGGGTCCGCTCCATAAACTCCTCGATCCCTGGATAGCGCGCAAAATAGCGTTTCATCCACGCATCAGCCTCCTGTCGGGAACAGCCTAACTGTTGCGCCAGACCAAAGGCAGACATACCATAGATCAATCCAAAATTGATAGCCTTGGCTGCACGTCGTTGCGCGTCATCAACCTCGTCCAGTCCCACCGCAAAAATTTCA
>JAJZHM010000090.1 GCA_021804485.1 Pseudomonadota bacterium
ACTGTTCATCCGTATGCGTCTGCTCATCAATTAAAAAATAACACGCCCTTAGCTTGAACTGCTCAATAAACCCCGGAATAGCCAAAATCAGATCAGCAACATCAGTACGAGCTGTCCACGTCTGGGTACCATTGTACAAAACAATCGGCAAAATTGGCGGCAAAGCCCCGGGGCGCACTTCCTTTTTGCGAACCAGTTCTTGGTACAACAAGCCCTGATACACCATCATCCGCAGGGCCATATACGGATCAACACTGCTTTGAAACTCAATCAGCAGGTAAACATAGACCCAGGACTCAGTAACCTTGAAACGCCAAACCACATCATTAGCCCGACTTTGAAAATCCTCAGTGATATAACTCCCCGGAACCTGTTCCAGAGTCGAGAAATCCATTTGATGCAACCAATCATCCGGCACAAAGCTCAAAATCAGATCACGGACAAACTCCTTCGAGGAAAAAAGCAACTTGTAACCATGATCATGAATCGAGTGCACGGGGTATCTGCTTCACCAAACCTCTGAATTTATTTTACGATGATAAAGGCTGCAAATCCAGCTCGTCCGCAGTTATTGTCCGATGAGAGCGACCTTTTGGCCAAGGCCGCTGTTTTAGGTCGCACCACCAATCATCCGGCTTAAGCCGTCGATATGCACCAAGTCAGCACAGGTAGGTTTAACGAGGACTTCGTAGTCCTTCGATGTTCCCTGCAGTTATTCCACACAGGACTACGCCTTGTTGCGATGATTTTTCCGTACTGCCTTGGCGATACGCAAGCTGCATTGGATTCACAGCCACCATGAATAATGACCAGCCTACCTGATCCTATTCAGTATTGCGGGCGGGAGCACTCGCGCATACGCACGTCAACACCTTAAAACAGAAGCTGTTACCTTGCTCGTTGGCATCCTCTCAGCCCTCATCCGAGGGCTGCTGTTTGAGCACGCCCCTAAACCATATATGGTCTATGGAATTGGCAGGTTTTTACTCACATACAGATAAATGAGCAGTGCTACTGACGGGCCTATTCGGGGCGGATGTCTATTTATCGCTCACGGACGCTCCGCTGCCGAGCCTGTTGACATGCAGCGCCGCACCGTTTCACTCAATTGTTCGGCACAACGTTGCACCAGCAACCCGTCCTCACCTTCAACCATAACCCGGATCAGCGGCTCGGTACCCGAAGCCCGCAACAAAACACGCCCGCGCGCTCCCAACTCAGTTTCAACAGCCTTTTGTGCCACCTTCAGATCAGGATGTTGCAAGGGATCGCCTGCTCCGCTGACCCGAACATTAATCATCACCTGAGGAAATTTCTGCAACTTCGCCCGTTCGCAAAGCAGTGTGGTCTGCAACCGCACCAGCCGCGCCAGAACCTGAAGGCTTGCAATAATGGCATCACCTGTGGACGTCTTGTCCAGACAGACAATATGTCCAGAAGACTCTCCCCCCAAAACCCAGCCATGACGTTCAAGTTCAGCCATGACATAGCGATCACCCACTTTAGCCCGAACAAACTCAAGCCCAAGTTCTCCAAGGGCAATTTCCAAGGCAAGGTTACTCATCAAGGTCCCCACAACCCCACCGAGTACGACTCCCTGATCCAGACGTTCCCGGGCAATCATCAGCAACAGTTCGTCACCATCAACAATGTCACCCGCGCTGTCTACCATGATCAACCGATCACCATCGCCATCAAGGGCAATACCCACATCGGCGCGATGCGTTCGCACTGCATTGACCAAGGCCTGAGGCGAGGTTGCCCCGCAGTCTTCATTGATGTTCAGCCCATCAGGGCTGACACCAATCCTGAAAACTTCCGCACCCAACTCACTGTAGACATTGGGTGCCACCTGATAAGTTGCGCCATGGGCACAGTCCACAACAACCCGCAATCCACGCAAGCTAAACTGATTGGGAAAACTCGCCTTGCAGAATTCAATATAACGACCACGAGCATCTTCCTGTCGGAAAGCCCTGCCGATACGTTCCGGCGCAACCGTCCGTATGGGCTGATCCAGCATCTGCTCGATGGAGCGTTCGACCTCATCAGGCAATTTGCGGCCATTACCTGCAAAAAACTTGATTCCATTATCATAGTAAGGGTTATGCGATGCCGAGATCACTACACCCGCTTGCGCCTGAAAGGCACGGGTCAGATAAGCAATAGCAGGTGTCGGCATGGGCCCAAGCAGACGCACACCCACACCTGCCGCAGCAAAACCGGCTTCCATGGCCGACTCGAGCAGATACCCTGATAAACGGGTATCCTTACCCATCACAACCTGAGCATCACGCTGATCACCGGCCAGTACACGCCCAGCCGCATAACCCAGACGCATTGCAAACTCAGGCGTGATCGGTTCTTCACCAACCCGTCCTCGTACACCATCCGTTCCGAAATACCTGCGAGTCATTCCGTTTCCTTCCTCAATTGCATCCACACCGCCAACGCATCGCGCGTTGCACGCACATCATGCACCCGAATGATGGCGACACCCTGCTCTGCCGCCCAACAAGCCGCTGCCAGGCTTGCCGGCAACCGCTCCTCAAGACTTCGGCCCTTGAGAAGCTGATCCCACATCGACTTGCGCGAAATACCAACCAGAACGGGAGCAACCTTCGTCCATCGCTTGATCCGACCAAGCAGGTTCATATTATGCTCAAGGCTTTTGCCAAAACCAAAACCAGGATCAAGACAGATGCTTGCCGGAGCAATTCCGTTCTGAATCGCCCATGATTGTCGATGCTGTAGAAACAGGTCAACCTCATCAACAACATCGACATAGCTCGGATTATTCTGCATAATTTGGGGCGAACCCTGCATATGCATAAGACAACAAGCAGCGCCCGCCGCAGCAACCAGCCGGGCTGCCCCTTCATCGGCAAGCGCTGTTATATCATTGATCAGGTCTGCACCCTCTGCCAGAACCTGTTGCATGACGGATGCAGAGGCGGTGTCGACCGATATAGGAATGTTGCTTTGGCGACGAATCTCACGCAAAACAGGCAGCAAACGCTTGATCTGAAGTTCAGCCGGCACTGGAAGCGAACCTGGCCGGGTACTTTCGGCCCCAAGATCAAGCATGTCAGCCCCAGCATCGATCAACTTCAGGGCATGATCGACCGCCTTGTGACGATCCAGATAAAGACCCCCATCGGAAAATGAGTCGGGGGTAATATTGACAATACCCATAACCCATGGCCGGATATCTGTCCATACCCGACCCCGACTTTCAAGTCGCCAAACCACTGCTCAGGCAGCACCCGGATTTGGGGTGGCGCCCGGTATTATCAGGGGTTCCGAGGGTTTGTCAACCTTAGCAGCGGCACTTGGGCGATCACTGGCCGACTTGCCTGTTCCGCCCACATCCCAGTTCTGGGGGGGTGTTGGTGTCTTACCATTCATGATTTCTTCAATCTGGGTCGCATCCAGAGTTTCATAATGCATCAGAGCCTGAGCCAAGGCATCAAGTTTGTCTCGATGCTCAACCAAAAGATTCAGAGCCGTACCATAACAACGATCAATGACCGTCCGAATTTCATTATCAATATCGGCAGCCGTCTGTGCAGAGACATTTTTACGCTGGGTCACACTGCGCCCCAGAAAAACCTCGCCTTCCTCTTCTTCGTACAGCAACGGACCAAGCTTGTCAGACATACCCCATTTGGTCACCATATTGCGGGCAAGTTCTGTGGCTCTCTGGATGTCATTACTGGCCCCCGTGGTAACTCCGTCCTTACCTAAGGTCAGCTCTTCAGCAACCCGTCCACCAAACAGTGAGCAGATCATTGACTCCAATGCACGCCTTGACCGGCTGTAACGATCTTCTTCAGGAAGATACTGAGTAATACCCAAGGCACGTCCACGTGGAATAATGGACACTTTATAAACCGGATCATGTTCAGGCATGAGATAACCAACAATGGCGTGACCGGCCTCATGGTAGGCCGTATTTGTCTTCTCTTTTTCAGACATCACCATAGATTTGCGTTCCGTACCCATGATGATCTTGTCCTTAGCCTTTTCAAAATCAAGCATGCAGACCTGCTTCTTGTTGGCGCGAGCAGCGAACAGGGCCGCCTCATTGACCAGATTGGCCAGATCTGCCCCGGAAAAGCCTGGTGTCCCTCGTGCAATAACTGCTGAATCAACATCATCGGCGACAGGCACCTTACGCATATGAACCTTGACGATCTGATCCCGTCCACGAATATCAGGAAGACCAACCACAATCTGTCGGTCAAACCGTCCTGGACGCAGCAGGGCCGTATCAAGCACATCCGGTCTATTGGTAGCCGCAATCACGATAATGCCATCGTTGGCCTCAAACCCGTCCATCTCTACCAGCAATTGGTTCAGGGTCTGTTCCCGCTCATCGTGACCACCACCCAGACCAGCACCACGATGCCGGCCAACAGCATCAATTTCATCAATAAATATAATGCAGGGTGCCTGCTTTTTGGCCTGCTCAAACATGTCACGAACGCGCGATGCTCCAACCCCAACAAACATTTCAACAAAATCGGAGCCAGATATTGAAAAAAACGGAACCTTGGCCTCGCCGGCAATAGCTTTGGCAAGCAAGGTTTTACCTGTGCCAGGGGGACCAACCATCAGTACGCCACGAGGAATACGACCACCCAGCCGCTGAAATTTCCCCGGATCGCGAAGAAATTCTACAATTTCACCAACATCTTCCTTGGCTTCATCACAGCCAGCAACGTCTGAAAAAGTAGTTTTAATCTGGTCATCCGAAAGCAGACGCGCCCGGCTTTTACCAAAAGTCATCGGACCACCCCGCCCCCCAGCCCCGCCTTGCATCTGGCGCATGAACAACATAAACAAGGCAACAATGATGATCACCGGGAAACTCGCCACCAACAGTTGCATCCACCAAGACTGCTGTTCCGGAGCCACACCCTTGACCTCGACCTTCTGCTTCAGCATCAAATCCATAATGCTGTTGTCCTGCATGGCCGGTCGAACGGTCGTGAACGTCACCGTATGGCCGTCAACAACTTCTTCACCGTGTATATTGAGGCCATCAATCGTGACCACACGAACCTTGCCAGCACTCACGTCCTGCACAAAGTCCGAGTAAGGCATGGGCTGAGTCGTTGGTTGTTGCCCAAGATTGGTATACACATAGGCAACAAGCGCCAGAATCGCCACCCACCACAAAACGGTTTTCATCCAGTTCTTCAACTTGTCACCTCAATTGACCATGTCGGATTGCTCAAGACCGCCAGCAATGCCCGTGCCCGGTTTTTTCTTCAAACCCAGCAGATAAATTTCTCGCGACCGTGGTCGGGACGCCTTAGGTTTTCTCGATTTTAGCACCGAGAACCTTCTGGCCATCTCTGCACGAAACGCATCGGAACCCTCACCCTGAAAAACTTTGACCAGCATGGCTCCACCAGGCTTAAGAACACGATCAGCCAAATCAAGAGCCAGTTCACACAGATTCATGGAACGCGCCTGATCGACAGCATCCATTCCCGATATATTGGGTGCCATATCGGATAATACAAGGTCTACCGGCCTGTTGAAAAGCTGTTCAAGCAGAGATTGCACCACGGCATCCTCCCGAAAATCACCCTGGATAAAATCCACTCCGGGCAATGGGTCCATGGGGAGTATGTCCGTGGCGATAACTCGCCCCCGTCCCTCCAGAATCTGCGCCGCAACCTGTGACCAGCTACCCGGAGCCGAACCTAGATCAAGAATCTGCATCCCTGGCCGGATCAGACGGTCTTTTTCCTGTACCTCCAGCAGTTTGTACGCCGAACGTGCCCGATAGCCTTCTCGTTGCGCCCTCTGAACATAGAAATCGTCAATATGTTCCCTCAGCCAGCGGCTACTGCTTTTACTTCGTGGCATTGAATTCCCAATCCAGTCATCTGCGTGTATAGTGTATCACCGTTTGGTTCTGTTCCAGCAATGAAACACATTGAATCCCGTCAAAACCGATATTTCCAGCAGCTTTTGCGCTGGCGTGACCATGCGCCTGACCGCTCCGGTGACGGGGTTGTTCTGCTTGAAGGAGTCCACATTTGCAGCAGTTGGGTCGATCAGGGGCACAGCCTGATTCAGTGGCTGATCAACCCGGACGCGATGCAACAACCTGAGATACAGATTCTTGTTGAACGCGCTGCCGCTGAAGTCATTACACTTAGCCCGGCCCGCATGCGGGAACTTAGTGAGCATCCGCATCCAACAGGTCTTATGGCTTTGGCAAAACGCCCCTCGCCCCGTCCATCACCAAGTCTCCATGCCGTCATCATTGACCGTATTCAGGACCCTGGCAATCTGGGCACCCTCCTGCGTACTTCTGCAGCAGCAGGAATCAGCCAAGTCTTTATTGAGCATGGAAGCACAGATCCTTTTTCCCCGCGTTGCCTAAGAGCCGGAATGGGCGCACAGGCAAGCCTGGTGCTCCATGAACACTATGAACCGGAAGCCTGGCAACCCCGACAACTGGTAGCGACCTGCCTGTCCAACAGCATCCCAATTTATCAGGCCGACCTGCGCCAACCAACCGCCTGGGTTTTTGGCAATGAGGGCCAGGGCGTATCCCCCGACTGGCTCAGACGAGCTGATCTGCGTCTTCATATTCCCATGCAATCAGGCATGGATTCCCTTAATGTCGCTGCAGCGGCAGCCGTCTGTCTTTTTGAACAACGACGCCAATGCCTGACCATCCTCAACCCTTTAACTTCAGGAACACGATCATGAAAGCCTTGACCGCCGACGACCGCCAGAATCTCCGACGCATCGGCCATCACCTCAAACCTGTCATTCTGCTCGGCGCCCAAGGTGTCACTCCAGCCCTCATCGAAGAACTGCAACGAGCCCTTGGGGACCATGAACTGATCAAAGTACGCCTTTATGGTGAAGACCGGGATCAGCGTCAGGCCAATCTACAGACACTGATTGAGGCGACCGGATGTCAGCTGGTGCAGTCGATTGGCAAAATTGCGCTGCTGCTGCGCCGTAATACCCAGCCCAATGCTCGCCTGTCTAATCTGCAGCGTTTCGCCCACCTGCTGAATCGATGACAAACAAAAAGGCCGTGCAGTTGCACGGCCTTTTTGTTATCAGAGCTTGCTGCCTAGTCTAGAAGCCATATGCTACTTTTATGCTAATCTCAGCTAATCGCGCAATTTAGAGAGCAGACGCAGCATTTCAAGGTACATCCAGACCAAGGTAACCATCAACGCTGATGCACTGTACCACTCCATATACTCTGGCTGACCTTCTTGAACGGTCATTTCAATCTGGGCAAAATCAATGATCAGATTGAAGGCCGCCAGCCCGGTCACAAAGAAACTGAAGCCAATACCTGCCAATGAGTGGGATGCAATAAGCGGTGCCTGTACTCCAAAAGCCCCCATCAGCATGGCAACCAGATAATAAAGCCCAACACCAACCGTTGCCGTGACAACACCACGGACCAGCATGGGCGTTGCGCGCAACAGCCCTGTACTGTAGGCAATCAGCATAAAGGCAGCCGTCGCAAAAGTAAGTCCAACCGCATTGAATACAATGCCACCATAGCGCTGTTCATACAATGCCGAGATGGATCCAATGACCAGTCCTTCCGAGAGCGAATAAGCCGGGGCAAGCACCATCGACCATTGCGGACGAAACATCATGACCAGCATCGCCACAACGCCACCGATCGCACCCAGAGTTGCCAGTTGCATGGCTCCTGAGGGATCCCAGCTGAATCGTTGCCAAGAAACACCTGCTGTTGCCACCAGCATGACCAAAAGCATGGCTGCCTTGTTGGAAGTACCTAGCAAGGTGGCCCTGCGCTCGGTCACCTGCTGACGCGTGTTCTCCATACGACCAAGAACCGGATTGCTCGAACGCAACATTTCATTCCCTCCTAAAGATGCTGAACCGCATCAATTTCGTACTCTACAACACCCGCCGGGGTCTGTACAGAAACCACATCCCCAACCTCTTTACCGATCAGTGCCCGAGCAATCGGTGAATTGACTGAGATCTTGCCCTGCGGGATATTGGCTTCATCATCACCGACAATCTGATAAGTCTGCACCTGTTCGGTATCGACGTTGATAATATTCACTGTAACCCCAAAAATCACCTTGTCTCCGGGCGGCATGGAGCGTACATCAATAATATGGGCATGGCCGAGCTTACTTTCAATATCCTGAATGCGCCCCTCGGTGAAACTCTGCTGCTCGCGCGCAGCATGGTACTCGGCATTTTCCTTCAGATCACCATGGGCACGCGCCTCGGCAATGGCCTGAATAATACGAGGCCGTTCAACCATTTTCAGCCGATCGAGTTCTTCCCGAAGCGCCTGGGCCCCCTGTACAGTCATGGGAACACGCTGCATCACAACAACTCCTTATGCAAATCCTGCAAACGACGCACTTGTGCCGTGGCATCCACCTGAATAGCCTGGCAAACGGCCCGGGCACCACTGATGGTCGTCGTATAATAGACTTTGGCCTGCAAGGCAGACCGGCGAATTGAGAACGAATCCTGGGTCGCCTGCTTGCCTTCGGTTGTGTTGATGATGAGATTTATTTCACCATTTTTCAACATATCAACCACATGCGGACGCCCTTCGGTGACCTTATTGACCCGTGAACAGCGGATTTCTGCAGCCTCAAGCACACGCTGTGTACCCCGGGTCGCTACCAGATCAAAACCAAGATCGGTCAAGGCACGCCCCAACTCCGGAAGATGAATCTTGTCGGAATCACGTACTGAAAGGAATGCCCGTCCTTTCAGAGGCAGGCGTTCATTTGAACCCAGCACCGCCTTGTGAAAAGCTTCGGCAAAGGACAGGCCCACACCCATAACCTCACCCGTCGACTTCATTTCCGGGCCAAGAATCGGATCAACACCTGGGAATTTAGCAAAAGGAAATACAGCTTCCTTGACACAAAAATAGCGCGGAATAATTTCCTTGACAAAGCCCTGCTCCACCAAAGTTTTGCCAACCATACAACGTGCTGCGACCTTGGCTAGAGATGTGCCGATGCATTTGGAAACAAAAGGGACGGTTCGGGAAGCGCGAGGATTAACTTCAAGGACATAGACGTCCCCACCCTTGACGGCAAACTGCACATTCATCAACCCAATCACCGCCAGTTCACGAGCCATGGCAACCGTCTGCTGCCGCATGGTTTCCAGAACATCATCCGACAGTGAATAGGTTGGCAATGAGCAGGCTGAGTCTCCTGAATGAATACCTGCCTGCTCAATGTGCTGCATGATGCCCCCGATGACAACCTGTTGGCCATCGCTGACACAATCAACATCAACTTCGGTTGCATCATCCAGGAACCGGTCGAGCAGCACCGGACATTCGTTTGATGCCTGAACCGCAATTCGCAGATAATTGCGCAATTCTTCCTCGTTGTAAACGATCTCCATAGCCCGACCACCGAGCACGTAGGAAGGACGAACCACCAGAGGATAGCCAACATCCTGTGCTAACCGCACCCCTTCTTCGGTCGAACGTGCCAAACGGTTTGGTGGCTGACGCAATGCCAGACGCTCCACCATCTGCTGGAAACGTTCACGGTCTTCCGCTCGGTCAATGGCATCGGGCGAAGTCCCTATGATGGGAACTCCCGAAGACTCGAGATGACGCGCCAGCTTGAGCGGTGTCTGTCCGCCATACTGCACGATCACTCCTTCTGGTTTTTCGATACGCACGATTTCGAGCACATCTTCCAGAGTGACCGGCTCAAAGTAGAGGCGATCGGAGGTATCATAGTCGGTTGATACCGTTTCCGGATTGCAGTTGACCATGATGGTCTCATAACCATCTTCATGCATGGCGAGTGCCGCATGAACACAGCAGTAATCAAACTCAATCCCTTGGCCAATCCGGTTGGGACCACCTCCCAGTACCATGATTTTGCGTCGATTACTAGGCAGTGATTCGCACTCTTCCTCGTAGGTTGAGTAAAGATAGGCTGTGCTGGAGGCAAACTCAGCGGCACAGGTATCCACACGTTTATAGACCGGATGTACGGCCAGTTCGGTTCGGCGCCGGCGCACCTCTTTCTCGCTGACCCCAATCAACGCAGCAATACGCGAATCAGCAAAACCCTTACGTTTGAACATCAGCAGATTCTGTCGATCCAGTCCACTGAATCCAGCCAGCCGGATTTGATCCTCGGTCTTGATCAGATCCTCGATCTGCACCAGGAACCATGGGTCAATATGGGTCAGTTCAAACAGTTCCTCAATTTTCATGCCAAGACGCAGGGCATCACCGATATACCAGATGCGCTCCGGCCCAGGGATATGCAACTCATTGCGCAGCCGTGCAATCAGTTCATCTTGGTCCGGACTCAAACGGGGATTAAAGCCATCGGAACCGACTTCGAGACCACGCAACGCCTTGTGCAAGGATTCCTGAAACGTCCGGCCAATGGCCATAACCTCACCCACCGATTTCATCTGAGTGGTGAGTGTTGCCGCTGCCTGCGGAAATTTCTCAAAGTTGAACCGGGGAATCTTGGTTACGATATAATCAATTGAAGGCTCGAATGAGGCGGGGGTCTTGCCTCCGGTCATATCATTCAGCAATTCATCCAGGGTATACCCCACCGCCAGCTTGGCAGCCACCTTGGCAATCGGAAAGCCGGTCGCCTTTGAAGCAAGTGCCGATGACCGGGAGACCCTTGGGTTCATTTCGATCACAACCATGC
>JAJZHM010000091.1 GCA_021804485.1 Pseudomonadota bacterium
CCCTGTGCTCTGGTCGTTGACCCAGGAAACTCCCGCTACAACGTCGCAAGGGGTTTAGCGGTGGGAGACTTCATCTAATGCGCGATGTCGAGTGGGGTCTGGATCCCGAGCTTATTGAGCACGTTGACATGTCAACGCTGGCTGTGCGTGCTGGAGGCAAGCGCAGTGCAGAAGGAGAACATTCCGAAGCCCTGTTCATGACTTCTTCGTTTGTTTATGCCAGTGCCGAAGAAGCTGCACGTCGTTTTTCCGGAGCAGAGCCTGGCAATATCTACTCCCGTTTTACCAATCCGACGGTGGCCATGTTTGAGCGTCGGCTGGCGGCCATGGAAGGTGCTGAACGCTGTGTGGCGACGTCGTCGGGTATGGCTGCGATTCTGGCCATGTGTCTAGCCCTACTGTCGCAGGGTGATGAAGTGGTTGTTTCCCGAAGTGTCTTTGGGACGACTCGGGTTCTTTTTGACAAGTATCTGGCAAAACTGGGCATTTGCACCCATTGGGTGGATCTGGCAGATGTCCGGGACTGGGAACGTGCAGTGACCGCAAAGACCCGGCTGTTTTTTCTGGAAAGTCCCAGTAATCCCTTGGGCGAGGTTGCCGATATTGCAGCCCTGGCAGCCCTGGCTCATCAGCATGCGGCTTTACTGGCAGTGGATAACTGTCTTTGTACGCCGGTGTTGCAGCGTCCTTTGCAACTTGGCGCGGATCTGGTCATCCACTCGGCGACCAAGTTTATCGATGGTCAGGGTCGTGCTCTTGGGGGGGCGGTGCTGGGTTCGCAGAAACTTATGGACGAGGTGTTCGGCTATATCCGTACCTGTGGGGCCAGCATGAGCCCCTTTAATGCATGGATTTTTCTAAAAGGACTGGAAACCTTGCCACTGCGCATCCAGGCACAGAGCGCGGCAGCGCTTTCACTGGCGCGTTGGCTGGTGCAGCAGCCCCAGATTGAACAAGTTTTTTACGGTGGGTTGGAACAGCATCCCCATCATGAGCGGGCAGCACATCAACAGAGTGCTTTTGCCCCTCTATTGTCCTTTGTGGTGCACGGTGGCCGTGAGGCAGCTTGGCGTTTTATTGATCATACGCGCATCTTTTCCATTACCGGCAATCTTGGCGATA
Organism: Pseudomonadota bacterium; assembly: GCA_021804485.1. Lineage (GTDB taxonomy): Bacteria > Pseudomonadota > Gammaproteobacteria > Pseudomonadales > Moraxellaceae > JAJXWR01. The sequence continues at coordinate 1,123 of JAJZHM010000091.1, forward strand.
CCAAAAGTACGATTACCCATCCGGCGACGACCACCCATGGACGGCTCAGCGAGGCGGATAAACAGGCCAGCGGCATCGTTGAGGGACTGATCCGGCTTTCGGTCGGACTGGAATCCGTTGACGATTTGCAGGCAGATCTGGCCCGAGCTTTGGCGTCGCTATGAGCGCACATCGGTTGCAACCGCTGCAAACAGCCCTGAACAAAGTCATTCTTGGCAAAGAAGAGGTCGTCGAACTTGCTTTGTGCTGTTTGTTGGCCGGTGGTCATCTCTTACTGGAAGATCCCCCTGGCATGGGCAAAACAACGCTGGCGCATGCCTTGGCCATGGTTGCGGGTCTGAGTTTCCGGCGGTTGCAGTGTACCAGCGATCTTCTGCCGGCTGATGTGACCGGGTACAGCCGCTTTCGTCAGGATACTCAGGAATTTGAATTTCTGCCGGGGCCCATATTTACCCAGGTTCTGCTTGCCGATGAGTTGAACCGAGCCTCGCCCAAAACCCAGAGTGCTCTGCTTGAAGCGATGGAAGAGGGGCAAGTGACCCTCGATGGGGTCAGTTATCCCTTGCCGGAGCCTTTTTGGGTGATTGCCACCCAGAACCCCCAAACCCAGACCGGAACCTATGCTTTGCCGGAATCGCAACTGGACCGCTTCATGATGCGCCTGCAGCTCGGATATCCTGATCCTCGGGCCGAGCGCCAACTTCTGCTCGGTTCCTCGCAGCGTCGTCTGGTTCTGGCTGAGCCTCTCTGCAGCCTAGAGGATCTAAAAGCCTGGCGTCAGGAAGTGTTGCACATTCATACCAGCGATGCCTTGATGGATTATCTGCTGGCTTTGTTGTGGGCCAGCCGGACCTTGCCGGAATTCAGGCAGGGCTTGTCGCCCAGGGCAGGGCAGGCTCTTCGGGCTGCGGCCCAGGCGAAGGCATGGCTGGGCGGTCGGGATCATGTGCTGCCTGATGATATCCAGCAGGTTCTGGCTGCCGTGGTTAATCATCGTCTGCCCGCAGTCGAGTCAGCGGCTCGTCTTTTATCAAGTACGGTGCCTGTGCTGTCATGATGCGTTTTTGGCAGCGTCGCTGGCGGGTCTGGATGGACCGCCGTCTGGCGGTTGCCACCGAAATTACGCTGGATCAGCGCCGTATCTTTATCATGCCGACCCGACAGGGGGTACTGTTTGCGATGATGATCGCCGCCCTGTTTGTTGGGGGCATCAATTTTGCCAATAATTTGATGTTGGGGCTGGCATTCTGGTTGGGAAGTCTTTATGTGGTTCTGATTCTGCATACCTACCGCAATCTGGCAGGTGTCTGGATTCGCGGTGAACGGCCTGAGTCTGGTCAGCAGGGTGGGCGGGTTGGCTGGACCTGCTGTGTTGGCGATGCGGCAGGACGACCGCATCATGCCTTGCAACTGGATCAGGGAGACCTATCCTGGTCGGTTGATCTGCCGGTAGGCGCATCGAAGGAGTATCATCAGTCGATCTGCCCGCCACGGCGTGGCCTGGTTCAACCAGCCCGGCTTCGAGTTCGCAGCCACTGGCCTTTTGGGCTGGTGCAGGCATGGAGCTGGGTGCGTCTGGATGTGCGCATTCCTGTTTGGCCCCGCCCACTGCCTGGTGCGCCCGACCCCCTGTGGACGCAGGCGCATCATGAGGCCGCCTCGAGTTTACAAAGAGCGGGCCATGAAGATTTTCAAGGCCTTGCCGCTTGGCGGGAAGGAGAGTCCTTCAGTCAAGTGGCCTGGAAACAGGTTGCCCGGACAGGGCAATGGTTGCGTCAGGAGCGAAGTGAGCCGCTTGCGGCCGGTGTGATCCGAATTCGCTTTGAGGATGATCCAGATCCGGATCAGGAACGAGTTCTGGCAAGAATGTGCGCCCGTGTCATGCAGCAGGTGGGCACGTATTCATTGGAATTGCCTGGGTTGACGCTGGGTCCTGCCCGGGGCGAAGAACATCAGCACCGTTGTCTGCTCGCATTAGCGAACTGGCGAGCAATTGTTTATCGGATGCCGGATGCCGGCTGATCCATGCAGAAAAAATCAGCAAGCAGTTTCTGGGTTGCAGGGTTGATACGGCAACGCAGGAATTTTCCATCACGTTCAACCTGGATTAGCCCGGCCTGAACAAGTTCCTTGGTGTGGTGGGAAACGGTGGGTGCACCAATATCGAGGCGATCAATCAATTCTGAAACCCCGCAACTCTTGAGGGCGGTTTCTTGGTGCCGTAGCACTTCCAGATAAATGGCCAGACGATTCGGGTGCGCCAACGCCTTGAAGATGCGGGCCAGATACTCGGCTTCGTCAGCCTGTGGAATTAAGGCCGAAGTACAGAACATGGACGGAACTCCTGTCCTTTGGGATTGTGGATTCATTATAACATGGAAGCTGAGCCTTCGGGCAAAATTGATTGATAGTTTGACAAGTATCGAACTGTATAGTACCTTAGGCTCATGCATCAGAGCAGGAGGATGAAGATGAACGTGCTGGATCAACCGCTGGTTTTGCCCAATGGGGCCATAATTCCGAATCGTCTGGCCAAATCGGCCATGAGTGAAGCCTTGGCAACGTATGACAACCGGGTGACCGAATATCTGCCCCGTTTGTATGCCCGCTGGTCTGCCGGAGGAACCGGTTTGCTCATTACCGGAAATGTCATGATTGACCGGCGGGCGCTGGGCGAGCCCAATAATGTCGTGCTTGAGGATGAACGCGATCTTGTCCTGCTGGAACGATGGGCAAATGCCGCCAGTTCTCATGGTTCGGTGTGCTGGGTTCAGCTTAATCATCCGGGCAAGCAGGCGCCCAAAGGGTTGAACAAGGAAACGGTGGCACCCTCTGCACTAGGTTTTGATGACCATCTGCAACGTTTTTTCCAGGTGCCACGGGCACTGACAGAAGCGGAAATTGCATCGATCATCGATCGTTTTGCCCAAGCTGCGCTCCTGGTCAAGAAGGCGGGGTTTGCCGGAGTGCAGATCCACGGGGCGCATGGTTATCTGGTTTCGCAGTTTCTTTCGCCCAAGCACAATCAGCGTCAGGATCGCTATGGTGGTAATGCTGAAAACCGGCGCCGTTTTGTGCTGGATGTCTACCATGCCATGCGCCGTGCAGTCGGTCCGGAGTTTCCGATTGGCATCAAACTGAATTCGGCGGATTTCCAGAAAGGTGGTTTTGCTGAGTCGGAATCCATTGAAGTCATTCAGGCACTTGCCCAAGCCGGGATTGACCTGTTCGAGATTTCGGGTGGAACCTACGAGACTCCGGTCATGTCGGTGGGAACCGAAAAGGAAAGCAGTCGTCGGCGTGAGGCCTATTTTCTGGAGTTTGCCGAGAAGGTCAGGGCGGTCGTCTCAACCCCCCTGATGGTAACCGGTGGATTTCGTACCCGAGCCGGTATGGAAGAAGCACTGAATCAGGGTGCGCTTGATCTGATTGGTCTGGCTCGACCACTGGCCCTGGATCCGGATTATTCACGCATCATCCGCGAGGATCGGCAACCGGCTCATCTACCCCCGGTGCGTGTTCGTACCGGTATTCCGCTGGTCGATCGACTGGCGCTGATGGAAGTGGCCTGGTACACCCGGCAGTTGCATCGTTTGGCGCATGGCAAGAAGGCTCGTCCTGAGCATCCCTTGCTGGCCTTTGCTGCCATTGCGTTTGGCTCGGGATGGAAAACCTGGAATACACGGCGTATGCGTGCCTGAGTGATGTGGTTGTGGATGCTCGATGTGTTTGGGCATCAATTTTGATTATTGAGATAAAAACCAAGGAGAACATGAAAATGGGTCAGCGTTACGTATTATTGACTGGGGCTTCGAGTGGCATTGGCAAGGCATTGAGTGAACGTTTTGCTCAGGAAGGCTATCATCTGGTTCTGGTGGCTCGCCGTGAAAGTGCCCTCAATGAGTTGGCGGCAACCCTGCGCTCAGCTCATTCCATTCAGGTGGAGGTCATCAGTCAGGATCTGGCCAAGCCAGGTGCGGCGCACACACTGGTGCAGGCTCTGGCGCAGAAGGGTTTGAACATTGATGTGCTGGTGAATAACGCTGGATTTGGTCTGAATGGTAGTTTTGCCGATCTACCCCTTGAACAGTGGAGTTCCATGGTGCAGCTGAACGTTAGCACGCTGATGGAACTGACCCATCTGCTGCTTCCGGGCATGCGGCAGCGTGGCTTTGGTCGTATTCTGAATGTCGCCTCTGTGGTCAGCTTTATGCCTTGTCCCAATTTTGCGGTTTATGCCGCATCCAAGGCCTTTGTTCTTTCGTTTTCCCAAGCATTACACCACGAACTTCGTCAGGAGAATATCCGGGTTACGGCCCTGTGCCCCGGAGCTACGGCAACCGAGTTTCATGAAGTTGCAGGCAATAATGGGACAATGATTACCCGCTGGATGGATACACCCGAGCAGGTTGCCAAGGAAGCCTATCGGGCGCTGATGCGGGAACAAAGTACAGTGATCAGTGGCTGGATCAACAAACCATTGCCCTTTTTGCTGCGTCTGAGCCCAAGATCGCTGGTGCTGCGTATTGCAGAGGGCGTGGCACGGCATGCCTGAGTGTGCTCTTGGCCTGATCGATAGCCATTGCCATCTTGATGCCTATGATACGCAGGCAGAGCAGGATGCGGTTATTGATCGTGCCATGGCGGCAGGTGTAGTAGGTGCGTTGATTCCGGGATGGCATCGTAATCATGTTGCCGAGCAGGGGCGCTTGATTGAACGCCAGGTTCATCGTCTTGATGGACAATTCCAGTTGGTTGCAGCGGCTGGAATTCATCCGGTTTATGTGGGGGAGCACGAGGAGGCAGATCTTGCCTCCCTTGAACAACGCCTGATGTGTACGTCCCAGGATTTGCTGGTCGCAGTTGGTGAGATTGGTCTTGACCGCTACTTGGAACAATTCAGGGAACCGCTGTACTGGGCTCGTCAGCAGTATTTTTTTCGGGAACAACTGAAACTGGCCGTGCGCTATGAGCGGCCGGTGCTTGTCCATGTACGCCACTGTTATCCTGAACTAGTACGGATGCTTGAACAGCAACGACCACCCCAGGGTGTCATCGTTCATGCGTTTAATGGCCGCGAACATGATGCCGCAGCCTTGCTGGCAATGGGGTGCAAGCTGGGAATCGGAGGGCTTGTCCTGCAACCTAGTGCCCATCGTTTGCGCGCCCTGATTCAGTCCATGCCGGCGGATGGCTGGGTTCTGGAGACTGATGCGCCTGATATGCTGTCTTTTTCGGCCCGTCAGCAGGGTTATCAGCGCAATGAACCGGCCTTGCTGGTCGCAACTGCTTATGAAATCGCTGGGTTGCTGGGGTGGGAGCTGGCGGAGGTGGCGGAACAGAACCGGCGCAACATCCAGACGGTACTGCACTGGCCACCCGAAACGAATTCCCTGAGGTCGGCCCGATGAGCTAAGAGCCAGAATTGAGAAATTGAAAGGTACTCCGGTCAGTCTCAACTATACTGCTCTGTGAACGCGTGTAGCATTGTTGTAAAGTGTGGCATATTTACAGCTGCAACCGGGTGGGTTGACGTTGACTTGCTTCCTGCGGGAGTGTTGAATAGCGGCACTTAGGGAAGATGAACTTAAAAATAAAGAGAAATGCTGGCGATCGTATTTGGTGTTTTCCTCATGTTCTATGGCTTAGGCCATGTGACCCATGTTCAGGATGTTCAGCCTGGGACGGTGTACGTCACCCATATTCTCGACTCTAGGGCCGATAGTTACCAAACTTACGTTGATCGACCCATTGTGGTTAAACCGCTTTCCGAGACAGCATTTCGGGGCATTGTCCATCAAGCCTTCGACTACAGTTGCGGTTCGGCTTCACTCACAAGCCTGTTAAATGGTTATCTGGATCGCAATTTTGATGAACGCCAGATCATGCAGGGGCTTCTCAAGTTTGGTGAGACGGATCGAATCGTTAAGCGGCGAGGATTCTCCCTGCTGGACATGAAGCGACTGGTGAGCGCTTTGGGCTACAAGAGTGGTGGTTATCGGGGTACGTTTGAGGATCTTCGTACCCTGAATCAGCCGGCGCTTGTACCTATTCATTACTCCGGGTTCAAGCATTTTGTTGTCGTCAAGAAAGTCGAAGACCAGCGGGTTTATATCGCTGATCCTGCTTTGGGGAATCTGAGTTTTCCTCAGGCCCGATTCAAGGATGTCTGGGATGGCAATGTGATGTTTCTGGTGTTTGCCAACGGCAAGACAGTGAATAACTTGCAGGTTTCTGATCAGGATATGCGATTTTACACCGATGAGCAGGTCAATCTAATTGCCCTGCAGCAAGTGTATGAAAACGAATTTCCTGTTGAGACGATGGAGCATAATGCCGACAAGGCGGCTTCCACTCATCTGGTTCTTGATGTGGGCAGCAGTCAGCCTCTCGGTGGTGCGCCGACAACGGGTACGCCTATTCTGGTGCCGACCCGTACATTTTTTCGGGCACGTTAGGTTCGGGTGCGTTGGGTAGTCCCGTCAGGGATGAATAAAACATGGGGTCTAGGACGAGACAAATGAGCAAGTTGTTGGGGCGATCAATTCTATGTGTGGTGTGTATGACGCCGTGGTTGGCGTGGTCGGATACGGCGGCTGCGCCGGCAACAGGCACAGCTGCGTCAGGTACGGATAGCTCGTCCCAGGCAAGCAGTCCATCTGCGCAAAGTGGCAGCACCTCAGCAGCAGCCACTCCGGCTGCTGCGGCCACTCCAGCTACGGGAAGTTCCGCAGCAGAGGCGGCCTTGAAGCAGCAGGCCAACGACGCTTCTTCTGAAAAAAATCTGGCGCAGGTCTTTGATTCCAGTCAGCCAACCTACTCGCTGTTGCGTAAAGGGGCTGCGACCTTTTATTACACGTTTGACTACACCTACTTCTATAATGCAGCCATTGATATTGCGCTGACCCCAAACTCCTCAGCGATCTCACGATTTCGTATTGAGGAAGATGCTCAGGATACGGTTACCAATACCCTGTCGCTTGATTATGGCGTCTGGGATAATATGACCTTCAATGTGGCTGCACCTTTTGTCGCCAAATACGATACCACCAATAATCTGACTACCATGTCCTTAGGTGATGTGGCACTTTCAGCGCGCTGGCAGCCTGTTCCCGAGGAACGTGGTTCCATGTCGACGACCCTCTTTGGTGTGTTTTCGACAGCTACTGGGGTAAGCCCCTATACGATCAACCTGAACTCAGATCTTTCAACGGGTAAGGGCTATTATTCGATGACCGGCGGGGCGAGTTTCAGTAAAGTGCTCGACCCGGTTGTGGTCTTCGGATCTTTGTCCGATGCTATTGGCTTACCGGTATCAGGTCTTAATCAGAATCGCGCCGGACAGTTGTTAACGGGATTTCAGGCGGGTCCAACGATTTCGACTTCAGCAGGCTTGGGGTATTCATTGAATTATGACGTGTCGCTGACCATGTCCTATCAGATGAGCTACGCTTTGGCCACGACCTATGATTTTGCCGGTGGCACTACTGTTCGCACGCCCCAGACGGTCGCTGCGGCCATTAACTTCTCGGTGGGATTTCGTACTACGCCTTCGCAGATCATTAATATTGGTTTTGCTTATGGTTTGACTCAGGATACGCCGAATATTGATTTGACGGTTACGATACCTATGGATGTATCCGGCCTCCTCAAGGCACACTAGCCAGGGATGGACGCGATGATCAGGATGAATACTGCAAGGTTGCGCTCGACACTCTACCCGATCTTGTGGGTTTTGGGTGTGCTGATGTTCGGATGCTCTGTCTCTCAGGTTTGGGCGGGGGCTCTGGCGACCGACCTAACGGTGGATGTTCGGGCTGATGCGCTCGGCAATGCCGTGGTGGCTGATCCGCCGGGTGTGGTAGGGGCCATTAACTACAATCCGGCAGGATTGGCGTTGCTTGACGGTCGTCGTATTGACTACGAAGCGGTTGCTGTGCAGTTTGCCATTCATAATACCTTCAGCGCACCTCCGGGATATAACGTCTTTGGTTACTCGGATGATCCGGTTGTCTGTCAGGAGCCCAATGGCAATATCGGCTACTGCAAGAATTTCAAGACAGGAACCAGTACTGTACAGGGTGTGGCTCTTTATATTCCTGTCCTTGACAAAACCATTGACCTTCCTCCAGGGCCAGCGCTGGCTCCCAACGCCTTGGGGGTCTCGGTGCAGGCACCAGGGTCAAATCTGACGTTTGCCGATGGTGTGTTTGCCCCAATGCTGGCAGGATTTTATCGTAATCCGAATGATCCGGGTGTGTTTCTGGGGCAGCAGATGGCTCTTGAGCGTGTTACGTATTTCTCACCCTCGGTGGGACTCAAGATCAATGATAAATGGTCCGTGGGTGCTTCGGTCAATGTGTCCTATCAGGCACTGTCGCTCGATACCCAGTTCCGTTCTCCCAATGAACTGGTGGGGTTGTTGCGGCTGATCAATGATTCAGTGTGTCCGCCATTTAAGAACAACAACAACATTATTACCGACTTGTTCCTGTTTGGATTCTGTAATGCTCAGCAGAGCGTAGGACCTTTTACGCCGCTGGCGCAATTGAAGCTGAGTATGCAGGATACGGTATCGCCGACTTATAATCTGGGCGTGCTCTGGAAACCAAATGACCGCTTTTCCTGGGGAGCTGAATATCGTTCCGAGTCCCGTATGCACTTGATCGGCAAATATGAAATTGACTATGGTCAAGGTACTCAGGATGTGTTCAACGCAGTGGGTGGGTCAGCAACGGGATCAATTGCCCTGTCAATTCTTGGGCTGCCAACCTCGATTCCCCAGAAGGAAACCGGTCTGGTGTCGATGAATCTGACCTATCCCCAGCACTTTCAGACGGGGATTTCCTGGCGGGCCTGGAATCCTTTTAAACTTAATTTTGACGTGAGTTGGGATGACTACGGACAATGGACCAGTTTCCCGATACAGTTTGACCGGACTCCGCGCGTGCTGCAGATTGCTCGCCTGCTGTCGCCCAATGCAACGCTTTCATCGATCAATATGCCGCTGGGCTTCCAGAGCCCTTGGTCTTGGGGTATAGGCACGGAAACAACGCTGACGCCTCGACTGGTGTTTCGTTTTGGCTTTGAACAACGTGGTTCGGCTATTCCCTTCGACAAGCGGAGCTCGCTGGTACCGATCACGACGGCACATATGTGGGGCACGGGCTTTGGTTATCAGATCGATAAGGACTCGGATGTTGATCTGACGTTGATGCGACTGATCAGTAAAGATACCATTCCGGCCAATACCAGTACCAATTTCAACGCAACCGGGATCAATAACGTGATTTACAATCCCTATGCTGGACTGGATGGCACGACCATGGCGCAGGTAACGATGATCGGCATGGCTTATCGTACCCGTTGGTGAAATCATGAACACTTGTTCGCGCATTCCCCTTGCTCGGCGAGTTCCGAACCAGCCTTGCGCCAGCAGGGGGTCAAGCGGACGGTTTTGGGTTTGGCTTGGCTTTTGCCGCTGATTTTCTTGCGTGCTCTGCCGTACCCTGTGCAT
>JAJZHM010000175.1 GCA_021804485.1 Pseudomonadota bacterium
AACACTGGCAGATAGTCCCACTTCTTTGGCAATCAAGCCAATACTGGTGCGGCTGAACCCAAGATCCAGATAAAAGGGTGTTGCCAGGGTGGTTGCCAAGCCGTCCCCAAGTTTATAAGCCATGATAAAGCAAAGCATGTAGATGGTATGACGAGTACCGTGGCGATCAAGAAAATCACGCAGCGGTTGCCAGAATGCATGGGCCAGATGGCTGGGTGGGTGAAGAATGTCGGGCTCAGGGAGCAGCAAGCCCATGACGATGCCTGGAATCAAAAAAAGACTGCACATCAGGAAAACATCGGACCAAGGCATATGATCAGAAAGGATCAGGGCCAGCGCACCTGGAATGAGTCCGGCCATTTTGTAGGCATTGACATGCAGGCTGCTGCCGAGGCCGAGCTCCGGATCCTCCAGAATCTCGCGCCTGAGGGCGTCAAGGACTGTATCGAGGCTGGCGCTGAGTACGCTGATGATCAGAATCCAGAAGCTCATTGATAAAAGAGCAGTGCCTGATGTGGCGCCAAGTGCATTAAAGGCAGCGAACAGAAGAACGGTCGTGACAAGAATCCATCCACGTCTTCGGCCAAGATGAAAGGGGTTGATCTGATCCAGCCATGGCGACCAGAATACCTTGAGGGCATAAGGCATGAGCATCAAGCCGGAAAGGCCGATCAGTGTCAGGCTGAGGTGAACGCTGCGTAGCCAGGCTGGCAGCAGCGAGACAAGAAGAAAGAAAGGTAAACCGGAGGTGAATCCACTGAGGATGCAGATGAGCCATTTTTGGTGGCGAGGCGGAATCATGTTCGGCATATCCTCAGCATGATCCACCATGGTAAAGTCGGTTTCCCCGAATCATCCAGCCTTCCTCAATCAGTCGGTCGCGCTGAAGTGATCCTGCCGGGCCATTCAGTCGAAGTGTGTGGCCCGAGCCAACCACGCGCCACCAAGGGAGGTGATCCGGGCACTTGGCGAGATAGCGAGCGGTTCCTCGGGCATAACCCGGTCTTCCGGCGCGTTCGGCAAGATCACCATAACTGATGCAGAAGCCCGGGGGAATGGCCTCCAGCGTCTGCCACAAAATGGCAGGCCATTGATCAACCAAGCCAGAGTCAGAGGATTTCATCATGACACAAAAAGACCTGAACGCAATGCAGCAACTGATGTGCAGTCAGCATGTACTGCAGCTTGGCACCTGGTCCCTGCGACACCCAGGATACCCATATGTTTCCTTGTGCACTTATATCATGGGGCAGGATGGTCTGCCTACGGTTTTGATTGCATCCATCGCCGAGCATACCCTGCATCTTCAAAACGATCCGCGTTGCTCATTTATGGTTGGTAGTGCAGACCAGCAACTGGAATCACCCCGAATATCCTGGCAGGCCCAGGCGAGGCGGGTTGAGGATGAGCGTCGCAGTGTCATCAGTGCCCGCTTTGACCGCTATTTCCCTGAAATGCAAATGTATCATCAGCAACTGAATTTTGATTTTTATACTCTTTGTCCGCTGGAAGGTCGATGGATCGGCGGGTTTGGCAGGGCGCTCTGGATGCCATGGCCATCGGGGGTCTGGATTCCGGAACCGACAGAGGAAGAAGTGCTTCTGGCATGGCTCAGCGAGAAAGGAATTGCTCATGCGATCGGATTTGATTGCTGGGGGCTGGATCTTCGTCGGCAAGGCCGGGTGCGGCGGGTTGCCTGGGAAGTCCCAGTCGGCAGTATATCCGCACTGAAACAGCAGCTCAGTGATAATTTTCTGGATAATTTGGTACACCTCTCTTGAAAAAAAATACCCTAGCCCCATTTTGCCTTACAGCCGCAGAAGAACATGATGTCCTTTTGCGGGATGTTTCCGGTGTGATGCATCGGAGCAACTGGAACTTTGTTTTAATGAACTGTTATGGGAGAGAACACGATGAAGATGCGTCCTCTGCATGATCGCGTCGTTATTCGTCGCGTCGACGAAGAGTCCAAGACGGCTGGCGGTATTCTGTTGCCAGGTAATGCTGCTGAAAAGCCTTCCCAAGGTGAAGTGATTGCTGTGGGTAAGGGTATTGCGCTTGAAAATGGCGAATTGCGTCCCCTTGATGTCAAGGCTGGCGACAAAGTGTTGTTTGGTCAGTACTCCGGTTCAACGGTCAAGATTGATGGCCAGGAATATCTGATCATGAAGGAAAGTGAGATTTTTGCGATTCTGGAAGCCTGATTCCGTTTCGATTCGAACAGTCAACGAGGTTTAAAATGGCAGCTAAAGACGTAAAATTCGGCGATTCTGCTCGTGCCAAAATGATTGCAGGTGTCAATATTCTGGCCGATGCTGTAAAAGTAACTTTGGGTCCAAAGGGCCGTAATGTCGTCATCGACAAGTCCTTTGGCGCACCATCCATTACCAAGGATGGTGTAACTGTGGCCAAGGAAATTCAGCTCAAGGATAAGTTTGAAAACATGGGTGCCCAGCTGGTCAAGGAAGTTGCTTCCAAGACGGCTGATGTCGCGGGTGATGGTACCACCACAGCAACCGTACTGGCCCAGTCGATCCTGAACGAAGGCATGAAGGCTGTTG
>JAJZHM010000092.1 GCA_021804485.1 Pseudomonadota bacterium
GTATCACGGACTTCCAGTTCAGCCATGATTATGCCCAAGCGATTGAACAGAAACAGGTCGCCCAGCAAAAAGCTCAGCAAGCCGAATATGATCTGCAACGTGCCCAGGTCGTAGCCCAGCAAAAAATCGTCGAAGCCAAGGCCCAATCCGAAGCTCAGTCCCTGCTGGGTGCCACAATTACCCCGATCATCGTGCAGCAGGAGGCCATACAAAAATGGGACGGCCACCTGCCCACGGTAATCGGCAGTTCAGGCGTGTTGCCCCTGCTGGGACAACTCAGCCCAAACCACCCCTGACCTGATTTAACGCTCAAGGATCGCCACAACGCCCTGACCGCCCGCCGCACAGATTGAGATCAGTCCCCGACCGGAACCTTTCTCATTGAGCAGCTTGGCCAGGGTTGCCATAATCCTTCCTCCAGTTGCCGCAAAAGGATGCCCAGCTGCCAGAGAAGAACCACGTACATTCAGCTTGCTGCGGTCAATGGAACCCAGCGCACCAGGCAAGCCAAGCGTCTTGCGGCAGTAAGTCTCGTCTTCCCATGCTTTGAGAGTACAGAGCACTTGGGCGGCAAATGCCTCGTGGATTTCGTAGTAATCAAAATCCTGCAGGCTGAGACCCTGGCGCTGCAACAGACGGGGCACGGCATAGACCGGAGCCATAAGCAGGCCTTCCTTCTTGTTGAAAAAATCCACCGCTGCGGTTTCGGCATCCACCCACCAAGCCAGAATGGGGAGTCCCCGTGCCTGTGCCCATTCCTCGGTTGCCAGCAGCACACAGGAAGCCCCATCGGTGAGCGGTGTCGAGTTGCCAGCAGTCATGGTGGCATCAGCGCCCTTGCCAAAACAGGGATTAAGGGTGGACAGCTTCTCGAAACTCGAATCCGGCCGCAGATTCTGGTCCCGGCTTAACCCTTGAAAAGGCGTCAGTAAATCACTGAAAAAACCCTGCTGATAGGCTGCCGCCAGATTATGATGACTCTGTACGGCCAAATGATCCTGATCTTCCCGTGCTATCGACCAGGTCTGCGCCATCAGGGCACAGTGATCGCCCATGGACAGGCCAGTTCTTGGCTCTGAATTTCGGGGAACTTCGGGAGCCAACATTCTCGGCCTGAACTTTTTCAGAGCCGCCAAACGTTGCTGGTTGGTTCGCGCCCGGTTCAGGTCCAGCAAGATACCGCGCAGATCGTCATTAACGGCCAGAGGAGCATCCGACGTGGTATCCACACCTCCGGCAATCCCTGCATCGATTTGTCCCAAGGCAATCTTGTTGGCCAACAGTATCGCAGCCTCAAGCCCTGTACCACAGGCCTGCTGAATATCATAGGCAGGGGTTTCAGGGGCCAGAGTCGTCGAAAGCACCGCTTCACGGGTCATATTGAAGTCCCGTGCATGTTTGAGGACAGCACCGGCCACAACCTCACCCAGTCGGACTCCGGACAGACGGGCACGGTCCACCAGACCCTGCAAGGCAGCCACAAGCATATCGTGGTTGGATGATTTGGCATAAACGCCGTTTGAACGTGCAAAGGGAATGCGGTTGGCAGCAACGATAGCAACCCGACGCAATGTAGCTGGCATGGAAAACTCCTTGGTTCAGTCGATTCAGACAAAGGCGCATCATGAGCCCATTTCTTTAAAGAGGCATTGGCGCATTTGCCATAACCCTTATTTGGCTCAGGTCAAACCCAATTTACTTAATTCATGCGATAGTATGCCCACTGTGTTTTCAGGATCAAGAACCCTTGACTGGAGTTTTATCATGACTGATCGTTATCTGAGTTTTGTCAATTCCCCCCTTGGCCGCGCCCTTGCCGAGAATCTCGGCATTCCCCGTCCCCCTGTCCTTGAACGCCACAAGGAAGGCGGAGCAGCTTTTTCACGCGGAAACGGACTGGTTGGCATGAGCCCAAAGGGCGAACTGATGTCCCATGTGGCAAGCATTCTGGCAGCCCAAGACAATCCGGTATTCGCACCCGATAACGATGAAGCGCTCAAAGCAGCCTATGATACTGAACTGAACCTGCAATCCGTATCTTTGGAAGCTATGGGACGCGAACGCTTCAAGACCGTGGTTTATGATGCCAGCGGCCTTAAGGACAGCGCATCCCTGGTCGATCTGCACCGCTTCTTTCACCCCGTACTGCGTCAGGTTGAGTCCTGTGGACGCATCGTTGTCTTGGGACGGATTCCCGAACTGTGCGCCTTAGCTGCCGAACGCACGGCCCAGCGGGCCCTGGAAGGCTTTACCCGTTCGCTCGGCAAGGAAGTGGCCAAGGGCGCGACTGCACAGTTGATCTATGTCGAACCTGGCGCTGAACACCTGATGGAATCCACCCTGCGCTTTTTTCTTTCCCCCAAATCTGCCTACGTTTCTGGACAGGTCGTCACCCTGCGCACCAGTGAGCATCTGACTGCCGTAGACTGGCACAAGCCCCTAAGTGGCAAGGTTGCCCTTGTGACCGGCGCTGCCCGAGGCATCGGTGCCGCCATTGCCGAAGTGCTGGCGCGTGATGGGGCTCATGTTGTAGCTTTGGATGTTCCTCAAGCTGAGGCCGATCTCAAGGCCCTGACCCAGCGGATTGGGGGTAGCAGCCTGACCATGGACATCACTGGATACCATACTCCTTTAGAACTTAGTCAATATCTGCAGGAGCAGCACCAAGGGGTCGACATCGTCGTTCACAACGCCGGAATCACGCGCGACAAGACCTTGGCACGCATGAAACAGGACTTCTGGAACCTAGTCCTGAATGTCAACCTGATCAGTGAGGAACGCATCAATGAAGCGCTTCTTGCCCATAATGCCCTGCGTCGAAACGGTCGAATCATATGTGTGTCTTCAATCAGTGGCATTGCCGGCAATCTCGGCCAGACCAACTACGCAACGTCCAAAGCTGGAGTGATCGGCATGGTGCAAAGTCAGGCACTGGCTTATGCCAAAGCCGGCATTACCATTAATGCCGTCGCTCCGGGCTTTATCGAAACACAGATGACTGCTGCTGTTCCCTTTGCCATCCGTGAAGTTGGCCGTCGCCTCAACTCCATGTCACAGGGCGGACTTCCAGTGGATGTCGCAGAGACCATCGCCTGGTTTGCCAACCCCGCATCCAGCGGCCTCTACGGCAATATAGTCCGCGTCTGTGGGCAAAGTTTCCTTGGAGCCTGATCATGCTGGTGGATGAACTGGATCAAAGCCCCGCCCTGTGGCAGCTGTTTCCCATGGCAGTGGTTCGGTCCTTGCTCCCCTCTGGACGCAAGGAATTACCTGAGCGCGGTGTACGCCTGAACCGCGTTCAGGTCCATCATCGCAGTCTTACCTCTTATGGTTCCGTTTGTGGCTTCAGTTCAACAGCCATGTTGCCACCCACTTACCCGCATATTCTGGCCTTTCCGTTGCAGATGGCCCTGATGACCGATGCCAGTTGCCCCTTCCCTTTGCTGGGACTTGTCCACATTGGCAATCGTATTCAGCAGTATCGTCGGATTCACCGGGACAGTGTTCTCGACCTGGAATGCCGGTTTGGTGACTTGATGCCTCATGACAAGGGAACTGCCTTTAGTATTAATACCTTTGCTTCGATTGCGGGCGAACGAATCTGGAGCAGCCAGAGCATCATGCTGCACCGAGATCGGAATGCAAAGAATAATACGAAAGAGAACCATAAAAAGAAGGCAGGCAAAGCTGAAAACCGGCCGCACAGCCAGACCGAATCCAGAGAAGAGTGGGTTCTGGACAAGGGAACCGGAATGCGTTACGCGCAGGTCTCGGGTGACTTTAACCCGATTCACCTGCACCCTCTATCCGCCCGCCTGTTCGGTTTCCCTCGCGCCATAGTCCATGGCATGTGGACCAAAGCCCGCTGTCTGGCTGCAATTGCAGAACAACTGCCACCAGCCTTTGAGGTCGACGTTCAGTTCAAACTGCCCATCCTTTTACCGGCGCAAGTAACCATGACCCAGTCACAGCAGGAAGACCATCTGCACTTCAGTGTCCACGACAGCAAAAACGGCAGCCCGCACCTGAGTGGTCGCATACGTCCACTGCCCTGAATCAGGACAACGCCCTTGTCAGGCACTCATCCGTGCCTGACAATCCTAAACGCTGCGTAACCCATCACACCAAACACCACAAGTATGGAACCCGCCACGGTAATAACAACCAAAGCATCACTGGGCGACTCGAACAAATTCATCCAACTCATGATCAATCTCCCCTCAACGGATGTACATCCAGCTTACCGCTCCAGAAGATTGAGATGTTGATCTGCATCAATTCCCACAAAATAATTACGGTGAAATCAGGCCACATTTAGCCCAGAACAGATCCGTCTTCCGCCCCCATTAAACCTTGGCCACAATCAACCAGAGGGTAAAAATTTATGAATGGCCCGATGATACTGTACAGAACATGAGATATGCAGCGGATTGGGTAGAATATATCGATCAGCTCAGGCCAAGCAAAAAAAAAGGCCCGATACGGGCCCAAGTCACACAGGAGAATCCAATGCAGATCTGGATGAAACCATCATAGTCCTTCGAATACTTCATGTCTGTGCTTCATTTGAATCCGTGCTGTTGCTTTGCGTAACCGGTTCCAGAACAGACTTGGAAAGACGCTTCGGCCAAGTCATTACAAAACACGCCCCACCAAGCAGTTCACTCTGCTCAATGCGAATCGTACCCTCATGCCAATGAGCAATTTTCTGGACAATGGACAGGCCCAGACCATAGCCCCCCGAAGCACGGGTACGGCTATCATCCAGTCGAGCAAAAGGCTCGAACACTCGCTGGCGATCCTGCTCAGGAATACCAGGACCATCATCTTCTACCGACAACCAGTTGCTATGGGCATTTTCTCCGCAACGCACCAACACCCGCTTTTGAGCATAACGAATGGCATTGCCAACAAGATTCTGCAACAGACGATGAATATAATGTTCTTCAGCCAAAACCAGCTGCATGTCCTCTGCGCTTATATCCACGTGAATCGGGGTACGCAGGGCATAGGTTTCCTGACGTATTCGCTGCAAAAGATCAGGCAAGGAAAAGGCACGAATCTTAAGTCTTGGTTTATCCCCTTCCAGGCGTGCATAGGTCAGGATTTCATCAATCAGCTTGTTCAGTTCTTCAATATCCGCATCAATTCCCGCAAGCTGACTTAGCCGCTCTTCCATCTCATTGGTGTCAGCCATCATGTCAACACCAAAGCGGATACGCGCGACCGGAGTACGCAGTTCATGTGACACAGCCCGCAACATATCCCGCTGCGCATTGATCAGCCGCTGAATATGCTCCGCCATACCGTTGAAGGCATGCCCCAGCTGACCTAACTCATCGCGGCCATCTACCTCAGCGCGCGCATCCAAATCCCCGGCCCGCAGTTTGCGCACAGCCAGTTCCAGACGTCGGATCCGGCGTTCGACCGGACGCATCAGTACATAGGCACCCAAGGTAATGGCCACAATCGCAAAAATAGCTGAAGCAACAATCAGTTTGACCGGCATCCAGTTGAACAGATACAACGGCCCCAGTACAAGAATGCCCTGATGATGCGGCATTGGAGCCATGATCCGTACTGATGAGGAATTAGGGCCATTACCCTGTTTGAGCAACATGATGACCTCATCATGATCCAGCTGAACACGCTGCTCAATATCAAGGTTAAGCTGACCCACCGGAACGATCGATACCGGAAAACTGAAATACTTGCTCAAATCTTCAAAGGTCTGTGCCCGCTGCAGGGGGTCAGCACGCTGCAATGCATCAAGAAACAGCAGCGCCATAGCCTTTCCCTGCTGTTCAGACACACGAACCATACGGGTATGAACGTAGATATCCTTATGAGCCGGAACTTTCACAAACACATCGGCAGCACTTTCATCGCCATTGAGGCGCAGCACGGTACGCCCCTGATCCAGGCGGTGCTGCTCAAAAAAACTGAAGCTTTGGGGTGTGCCCGAGACCAGTTCGAGAGGGACGCCAAGCAACTGACTGACTTCTTCCAGCCAATTCTGCAATTCCGTACCGTGATGGGTTGAAACACCGACCGCAACAAGCCGAAAAACCCCGGATGCCACCCCTTCACGGTATTCCTGGGCACGCCAGCTATTGAACTCCTGCAGCGCCAACCAAGTTGAAGAGCATACCAGCAATACAAGTAAAACCATGCCGCCATAGAGTTTCAGGAAAAGACTGGCGGCATGAGAGGAACGTCCGGGCTCCTGCTCTGTCTCAACCATGCGGCGTATATTCTTTTACGAAAAGATAGCCCTTGGTGCGAACGGTTTTAATGCGTCGAGGATTATCAGGATCATCACCAATCTTGGGACGAATACGCGAAATACGCACGTCAATGGAACGATCCTGGCCATCGTATTCAATGCCACGCAGATTGGAAAAAATATCCTCGCGCGACAAAATAGTCCCGGCATGTGAAGCCAGCAGCCAGAGCAGATCATATTCTGCACTGGTAAACTCAACGGACTCACCAAGCAGCGTCACCGACCTGGCGCCATTGTCAATCACCAGATCACCAAATTCGAGGCGCTGCACATCCTGATTGTCGCTCTCATTGCTGTCGACCCGACGCAACAAGGCACGGACCCGTGCCAGAAGAACACGCGGCTGAACCGGTTTGGCCACATAATCATCAGCACCCATTTCCAGCCCGATGACCTGATCGACATCTTCGCTGCGCGCTGTCAGCATCAGAATGGGATGACTGAACCCTGCCGAACGCACGTCCTTGCAGACACGCAGCCCATCGCACCCAGGCAGCATGACATCGAGAACAACCAGATCAGGCTGTTCGTGAATGATTCTCTTGATCGCCTGAAAGCCATCTGCCTCAAGCAACACCTCAAAGCCATTGCGCTGCAGATATTCCTGAGTCAGACCAGCCAACCGAATATCATCCTCAACAATCATCACGCGCTGAGGACGTTCTTTATCACCTATCATGGTCTCTCTCCCAACATGCTTCATGAATTGTAGCGCATCCCTGTCACTCTGATTACAGTGTTTCGTTAACATTCGCAGGAGGCGTGTAACAAACGAACGGTCCATCGTACTTTTTTCAGAACAGGAACAAACCATTTTAAGGCTTGTATCTTAATACCTTCCTGTTGTTCAATTCGAAAAGAGACGGACCTTCCGTCCACCGACAACTCCTGATCAACATGAGACCGCCCCATGCGCTCAAATATTCGCTTTTCCCACAACAACACCGCTGCCCAGAGACAGCGTCGCATACGAAAGTTACTGGCCTTGCGCCGACAGCGCCAATGGCTTCTGTTTTATGATGTACCGTTTCATGAATCACCCTCGGAAATCGACACCGCATTACCGACACCTCTTGTATTGTCCGACAACAAATCAAGCTCATCATAAAAAATTCACTACATTGTCCTACAATAATTTGGGTATCTGCTTTGATTCAAGATAATCTTACTGAAAGAGGTGATATTGAGCGGGGCTTCAGCCATGAGCGATTATGTTTGCGGAAATACGACTGAGATCAATACGACCAAGATCAAGACGCAGGCTGCACCATCCGGCAAAGACCGGCTGGACCAGTTCGTGCGGGCTCGTGCGCTGTTTAGCCTGGACCTGATGATCCACCACTGTAAACGACTGGATCTTTTGTTCAGGGAACACCGACTCAAAAATAATCAGGAACAGCCTCTGGATACGCAGGGCTTCGATGCCACTGATTCATGTCTGGTCTGTTACTGGATGAATGGTGAGGGACATACACTCTTTGGGCTGTACCGTAGCTATGCGGCCCTAGTCACAAGTCATCAGCACTATCATGACCTAGTGCTCGACTTTAGAACCGCACAGAAACAGGCGGCGGACCCGGCTCAGAGTCACAACCTGCAAACTCAGTTGCATCAGGCGCTAAAGCAGACAACGGAACAACTGCGTCACCTGCGTGCCTTGGCCTGACCAAAATCAGTTCTGCCACAACGATGCATAGTCTTGACGCATATGGGCTACCTTGGGCGCGATCACGACCCTGCAATAACCCTGTTCAGGATGCCGCCGGAAGTAATCCTGATGCTCTGCCTCAGCCGGATAGAAAGGCACCCCCTCGACAACCGAGGTCACAATAGGCTGTCCCCAATACTTCTGCTGATCTTCAAGCACCGCGCGCACACGCTCTAACTGATCTGCGTTATCAACAACAATCAATGATCGATATTGACTGCCGACATCCTGTCCCTGTCGATCAATCGTTGTCGGATCATGAATTTGAAAAAACACCTCAAGCACATTCTCCAGCATCCACTGCTCAGCATCCCAAACCACACGTACCACTTCAGCATGGCCGGTATCCCCACGACAAACCTGCTCGTAGTCCGGAAAGGGCACGAATCCGGCCGCATAGCCACACTCTACGGACACAACAGGCCTCAGGGGGCGGAATACCGCATCCAGGCACCAGAAGCAGCCGCCGCCAAGAATAATTGTTTCTGTCATTTTTAGCCCCAATACTCTGGTTAAATCTCGAGCAGAACGGTTGCCAGCACATAGTCCTGCTCATCACTCAAACTAAGCCATGTTTTCCAGCCTTCTGCCTCTGCCCTGCGGCGCAACGGCCCCAACCAGATCAGCTCCGGTTTCCCCAGAGCATCGTGTCCCACCGCCATGTCATGCCAGCTCAGTCCCTGTCGAAAGCCGGTACCGAGTGCCTTGCTGGCAGCTTCCTTGCTGGCAAACCGTTTAGCAAGCCAGCGGGCCTGATCACGAACGTCCTGCCATTGCCGCCACTCATCCGGGGTAAGAAAACGCTGGGCGATACGCGGATGCCGTTGCAGTGCCTGCTGAATCCGGCTGACCTGAACCAGATCATTGCCTAATCCTGCAATCATTAACGCACCGCATCCAGCAAGCGCTGCCGCATGGCCTGGACTGCCTCAACCAACCCGGTCATAAGTGCCCGGGCGATGATGGCATGGCCAATATTCAGCTCATGCAGCCCGGGCAAGGCCGCAACAGCATGGACATTATCGTAGTTGAGGCCATGACCGGCATTAACAATCACGCGCCCACCGACACAATCGATGGCTTGGCGCAGGCGCTCAAGTTGCCTGGTATCCGGGGACCCAGCATAGGCACCTGTATGCAGCTCAACTGCATCGGCACCGGTGCGAACAGCTGCTTCAATCTGTTCAGGATCCGGATCAATGAACAGCGACACCTGAGATCCCTGATCCTGCAGGGTCTGAACCACAGTACGCAACCGAGGCAGATCACCGGCAACATTCAGTCCCCCTTCGGTCGTCAGCTCTTCACGCCGTTCGGGAACCAGACAGACATGCTGGGGTTTGATCGTGCCAGCAAAATCAATCATAAAAGGCGTAACCGCTATTTCCAGATTCATGCGTGTCTGCAACAAGGGGCGTAAACGACGCACGTCCTCATCTTGTATGTGACGACGATCTTCGCGCAAATGCAGGGTAATGCCATCGGCTCCAGCCAGCTCAGCCTGTAGGGCGGCATGGACCGGATCAGGGTAGCGTTCACCGCGCGCCTGACGCAATGTGGCAACATGATCGATATTGACCCCGAGGAGCAGTCGTTGCTGCATGATATTTCCTTATATTGCGTCTCGTTCAGACTGGCATTCAGACGATATCCTATTATCCTTTATAGAGGAAGCTCAAGTACTCAATCGGGATCGATGGTGAATCGGCACGAAAAACAACAAGACCCTATGCCGCCTGTGCCCGAGGTTTGTAAGGATCGGCAGCAGCTCTTATCCGAGTATCAGCGGCGCTGGGGTGTTCTCAACCTTGAAATACAGTATCAGCTGCAGCAGGGTGCATCCTTTTCCGAGCCTCTGTCTCTTGGAGAACCTAACCAAGCCGCCGTTGCATCCAACCGCCACCGCGACCTCGAACTTCCCGGCCGCATCAAGGCTCAGTTGCACTGGTCTGGCCCCGAACTGGCAGACGAACTCCTCCGCGAACTCCTCTGGTGTATTCTAGAACAGCACACCCCTGAGCCTGTTGTCGAGTCCTCCTGGCACTTTGCCGTGACCGATGTTCTGGAGTGGCTTGATCGGCTGTCTTCACTTAATGTAGACGATATGGAGCAGGAAGATCTGCTGAGAGGCCTGTTGGCCAATATCCGCCATCTGGTTCAAGCCCGCTATGCCTCCCTGGCCCTGACACGTAAAGACGGTCAGGCCTACCACTGGCTGCATGACCCACAAAGCGCTTCGCTGCTGCTGGACAGTCTGGACCAACGTCCCAGTCAGGATGCCTGGAGCTGGACCTGCCCTGACCTTGACCCACCGCTGCATGTCATGCTCTGCCACCTGAACATTGGGCAGGGACCTTGGCTGCACTGTCTGCTGGCCCGCCCACTCAGCCACCCCTTCGATCGTGGCGAACTCAGCATGGTAACGTACCTGGGACGTCTGTATGCCCACCAGCTGAACTATCGGCAGGTCAAGGAGGATCTGCATCTTTCTGCCCAGCTGATGCGCTTTGAACGTGAGGAACAGTTGCGACGCCAACAAAAGATCAGCAGCCTGAAAATTCACATCCAGGATTTGCAGAACGATATGGAATATCTGGTCGACACCCTGAACGAAT
>JAJZHM010000093.1 GCA_021804485.1 Pseudomonadota bacterium
CACAAATAAATCCAGTTCTCACGCGGCAGCGTTGGCGGAGCAACACGAGAAACGGTTCGCACCTACGTGGATGCACAGGGTACGGCAGAGCATGCAAGAAAATCAGCTGCAAAAGCCAAGCCAAACCCAAAACCGTCCGCTTGACCCCCTGCTGGCGCAAGGCTGGTTCGGAACTCGCCTAGCAAGAGGAATGCGCGAACACGTGTTCACTCCTGAATACTCACCCACCGTTACCGAGACCATCAAGCGTTGCATCGCCTGACTGACCGAGATCCTGCAGCGGGGGGCGACGTGTCTTTGCTGAATCCTCACGCATCTGTTGCAGACGCTCCAGATAGGGTTCGTCGATATCACCGGTCACATACTGGCCATCAAACACCGAGCAGTCAAACCGTTCAATCTCCGGGTTGCCCTCCCGAGCCGAAGCAATCAGGTCTTCAAGCTCCTGATAAATCAGTCCATCTGCGCCGATCAGCTGGCACACCTCATCAACACTGCGCCCATGAGCAATAAGTTCGGAGCGCGCTGGCATGTCAATGCCGTAAACATTCGGATATTTGACCGCAGGGGCGGCCGAAGCAAAATAGACCTTGTGGGCTCCGGCATCACGCGCCATCTGAATGATCTCCCGACAGGTAGTTCCCCGCACAATTGAATCGTCCACCAGCAGTACATTCTTGCCGTAAAATTCCAGATCAATCGGATTAAGCTTCTGACGAACCGATTTTTTGCGCTGACTCTGCCCCGGCATAATGAACGTTCGACCAATATAGCGGTTTTTCATGAATCCTTCACGGTATTTGACGTTCAGGCTGGAGGCCAGTTGCAGCGCAGCAGTCCGACTGGTATCCGGAATGGGAATCACGACATCGATATCATGCGCCGACCACTGGCGAAGAATCTGTTGCGCCAGTTTGTCTCCCATCCGCATCCTTGCCTTGTAGACCGAGATGCCATCCATGATCGAATCGGGACGGGCAAAATAAACGTGCTCAAAAATGCACGGGGTCAAAGTGGGGTTCACCGCACACTGCCGAGTACTGAGCCGTCCATGAACATCAATAAAAATGGCCTCACCCGGCAAAAGATCACGAATCACCCGAAAACCCAGTGCCGTGATGGCAACCGACTCGGAGGCAATGATGTATTCCTTATGACCCTGCTCATTCTCACGCTCCCCATAAATAATCGGACGAATGCCGTGGGGATCGCGAAAACCGAGAATTCCGTGCCCGGTAATCATGGCCACAACCGCATAGGCCCCACGAACCCGACGATGCACCGCTGAAACGGCTGCAAACAGATCCTGTTCATTCAGGGAGATTTTGCCCAGAGCCTGCAGCTCGTGGGCGAGCACATTGAGCAGTACCTCAGAGTCCGAATCCGTATTGATGTGGCGAAGATCAGCACGGAACATTTCAACAGCCAGACTGGCGGTATTGGTCAGGTTACCGTTATGCGCCAGTGTGATTCCATAAGGTGAATTGACATAAAACGGCTGGGCCTCTGCCGAGGACGAAGAACCCGCAGTGGGATAGCGCACATGACCAATCCCATAATGCCCGAGCAGTCGCACCATATGACGGGTATGAAAAACATCCCGAACCATGCCATTGTCCTTGCGAAGAAACAAACGGCTGTCCTGGCAAGTTACAATCCCCGCTGCGTCCTGACCGCGGTGCTGCAACACCGTAAGAGCATCGTAAAGCGCCTGATTGACGTTGCTGGTCGCCATGATGCCAACGATACCGCACATGTTCACCCCCTGATCAGAGAAATTCAAAGAACCGGAAGAGCCGCCTTTTCAAAACGGCGGCCCATATCACGGGTTGCAGGCTCATAACGAACCAGTACAGCCACCATCCTTGAACGTTGCCACCAAGTATCATGCGATGCATAGGGCGCAAGCAGCATGAGCAGGATCTCCATGATCAGCAGACCACGCACCAGACCAAAAATCGCACCAAGAATACGATCACTCCAGCGCAGCCCGACCTGCGACAGGAGACTTTGCAGGAGATAGGCCAGCAGTGACAGCACCAGCCAAGTCGCCAGAAAAAGCAGAATATAGGCCATCAAGAGACGCAGCGAGGGTGTATGCACATAGGGCTGAAGCACAACCTCCAAGGCAGGTGCATAATGACGGGCCACCAGCCAACCAGCCAGCCAGCTGAATACAGAAAAAGCCTCGCGCACGAACCCCCGCATCACCCCCATCATCATTGATAGCGCAATGATGGCAAGTATGATGCCATCGGCAACCTGTAACCCCATGAGCCACACCATCACTACAAAGTCGCAAAGATACCACAAGTTACCCAGTGAATCATCCGCTAAGGCACTGAGTCTTCCACGGGCAGCGAATAATGCTGCATCCAACCCTGCACTCCTGCACTGGACAGCCTCCGAAGCACCTTCTGGGCAGCCTCCCGATCCAGTTCAGGCCCGACATACACTTTCCAGACTGAACCCGATTGCCGAACATAGACGTGATATCCCTTCTGCCGCAAGTCACTGCTCAAACGCCCGGCTGCCTGGGCATGTTCCAGACTGGCAACCTGAATCGTCCAACCTTGGGAAGCAAACCCGGATGGAACTGCAGAAATATCCTGCTGCTCGGGTTCACTTCGTGGATGCAATGGCTCCTGCTTCTTCTGGGCAACCGGAACTTTTTCCGTCTTTGCTTGCACATTCACCGCATGCTTATCCTTTGATGGCACACTTTTCATCTGTTCATCCGCAGCTTGGGGATCTTCCGCTGGAGACAGCGAACCTGCCTCAGATTGCCTGGACTGAACGTTATTAGCCGGCGTCATGGGCGCAGAAGATGCTGCCATTTGCGGAGCAGACAAGGAGTCCTGAATCGGGGTCTCGGCTATTGTGCCAGAGGAGACAACCGGCATGTCTGTAACTGGTTTGAGGGCACTCTGGGCCACAACGGGATGAGCGATACCCGGCGGAGTGGGCATGGTCACGGGTGCGGAAGAAGACCAGACCGCCTGACCGCGCAAAACGAGTGGAGCCAGAGCCAATGAACCTGCCAGCAGGACCAGCGTGCCCACAATACGATGTTTCATCGATTCATCCATCAACCTGACTCCACATGCCCAGACCGTGCCGCGCAGCCGCTACCGTATAAAATGAACCACAGACCACAATACGGTCATTCGGTCCAGCCTGGTGCAGGGCCTGCTCCAGCGCCTGTTCAGGAGTTGCAAACTGCCCCATAACGCAGGCGATTCCCTCATGAACGTACTCAGCCAGTTCCGCGGCCATTCCACCCCGAGGGCCAGCCAGATCAGCCAGATAAAATCCGGTTGCAATCGAGCCAAGTGCCTTGACCGTGCCACGGCGATCCTTGTCCTTGAGCATCGCCAACACCACCCAGGTCCGAGTTGCCTCGGGAAAATCTTGCAGTTGCTCAGCCAGAAAGCGGGCACCATGCGGGTTATGTGCTACATCAAGGATAACCCGGGCATCCCCCGGACACACTTCACATCGTCCCGGCAAACCACATTGAGCAATCACCGTCTCGAACCGTACCAAGTCCAGAGCTGCGGGCAACAACATCTGCAGAGCTTGCAGGGCCGTTGCTATATTGGCAGGTGCAAGACGACATTTTGGAAAAAAATGTCGGACTGTACCCAGACGCAGCCAGCAACCCTGCCCACTGGATTCAACCGCAAAATCAACACCCATCCAGCGGGTCTCAACACCCAACTGCCGAACCATGGTGCACACGGATTGTGGCGGATTCAGGTCCCCCACCACACACAGCCCCTGAGGGCGCAGGATTCCCGCCTTTTCCCTGCCAATCGCCTCTCGATCAGGGCCAAGCCACTCGGTATGATCAAGATCAATACTGGTGATTACAGCAACATCCGCATCCACTATATTCACCGCATCAAGCCGGCCACCCATCCCGACTTCAAGCACCCATACATCAAGATTCGCCGCTTGAAAAAGCAGCAATGCGGCCAAGGTCGTATATTCAAAATAAGTCAGACTGATGGAGGCCCGAGCTACCTCAATGCGTTCAAAAGCCTGAACCCAGTCACGGTCAGGCAGCATAAAACCCTGAATCACCGCCCGTTCCCGAAAATCATGCAGATGCGGTGACATATATCGACCCACCCGCTGACCCGAAGCACGCAACAACTGATCCAGCAAGGCCACCACCGAACCCTTGCCATTGGTTCCGGCCACGGTAACGACCCGAACCTGTCTGCTTGTGAGCCCAAGCCGATGGGCAACTTCAGCCACCCGATCCAGACCGAGCTCAATTTCCACCGGATGAAGATGTTCCAGATCACGGAGCCAGTCAGCCAGTTTTCTCTCTGGGATCATGACGCAAACCGGGTCAACTTTGCCAGCTGCCGATACAAGGTATCCCGCATATGATGCCGATGTACGATCATATCAATCGCACCATGCTGCAAAAGAAATTCAGAGCGCTGAAAGCCCTCGGGTAATGTCTGTCGAACCGTCTGCTCAATCACGCGAGGCCCGGCAAAACCGATCAGCGCATTGGGTTCGGCAATATTCAGATCACCAAGCATAGCCAAGCTGGCTGATACACCACCATAAACCGGATCGGTCAAAACCGGGATATAGGGGATTCCTTGCAGCTTCATCTGTTCGAGCGCTGCCGAAGTCCGTGCCATCTGCATCAGCGAAAAAAGTGCCTCCTGCATCCGCGCCCCGCCACTGGCCGCAAAACAGACCAAAGGTCGCCGTTCCTCCAGACAAACATTAACAGCCGCTACAAAACGCGCACCAACAACCTGCCCCATGGAGCCGCCCATAAAACCAAACTCGAATGCAGCAGCAACCAGAGGTAAGCCTTGTACCGCACCCTTAAGTACAATCAAGGCATCCATCTCTCCGGTATCTTTCTGCGCCTGAACCAACCGATCCTTGTATTTTTTGGTGTCCTTAAAACGCAAGAGATCTTCAGGATGCAATTGCTGTCCGATTTCTTCCCTGGGATCCTGGTCAAGAAACTGATCCAGCCGCTCCCGCGCGCCAATACGCATATGATGATCACAGCGTGGGCACACACTGGCATTACGTTCCAACTCAGGGGTATAAAGGACCGAATCACATTTCGGGCACTTGCGCCAGAGGCCCTCGGGCACATTCGACCGCTTGCGGTCCTCTGCCGATGCTGCAACATTCGGTAAGATTTTTTCCAGCCAACTGCTGCTCATGCGGTTGTCCGTCCCTTCTCGTCCAACACCAACTGATCCATTGACTGCCGCATTGCCCGAATCAAGGCAATCAGCCGCTCCGGTTGTGCGGGTGCCTCTTCGATCAGCTGAACCAGAACACTGCCGACCACCACAGCATCGGCATGGACTGCAATGGCTGCCGCGGTCTGCGCATCACGAATACCAAAGCCGACACCAATTGGCACCTGACAATGTTGCCGAATCGAATGCAGGTGGGTCGCCACATCATCGACATCAATTCGTGCCGACCCGGTAACTCCCTTGAGCGAGACATAGTAGACATAGCCTTTGGCACGCGCACAGATCATGCGGGCACGTGCTTCAGTGGTTGTCGGCGCCAGCAAAAAGACCGGATCAATACCCACGGCTTCCAGTTCCCTAAGAAGGTCTGTGCCCTCCTCAGGTGGCATATCCACAGTCAGAACACCATCAATGCCTGACTGCGCCGCAAGTCCCGCAAATGTCGCATAGCCCATTGCCTCAACGGGATTGAGATAACCCATCAGCACCAAGGGTGTGTTCTGATCCTGCTGCCGGAATTCGCGCGCCATACCAAGCACATCGCGTAGGCTAACCCCATGAGCGAGGGCTCGTTCATGACCCCGGGCGATGACGGGCCCATCCGCCATCGGATCTGAAAAGGGGACACCCAGTTCAAGAACGTCCGCACCAGCCTGAACCATGGCATGCATGAGCGCAACCGTGCTTTGCGGCTCGGGATCACCAGCAACCAGATAGGGAATCAGCGCCTTGCGCCCGCTCTCCTTCCATGTGGCAAAACAGGTTTGCAATCGACTCATTCATCTACTCCTGTCAGACTTGAATACCGTCGAGACGAGCCACGGTCAAGAGATCCTTGTCTCCCCGACCCGACAAATTAACCACAATACTCTGATCTGCCGACATGGTTGGCGCCAGTTTCATGACCCAGGCAAGCGCATGGCTCGATTCAAGCGCCGGAATGATTCCTTCTGTACGGGTCAGGGCACGAAATCCCGCCATTGCTTCATCATCGGTCACCGCCACGTACTCGACCCGTTTGATCTCCTTCAGCCAGGCATGTTCTGGTCCAACACCAGGATAATCGAGACCTGCTGAAATCGAATGGGTATCAAGAATCTGGCCGTGAGCATCTTCCATCAGATACGTCCGGTTGCCATGCAGGACCCCAGGCTGACCGAGACTGAGCGGGGCGGAATGTTTTCCCGTAGCTAGCCCAAGCCCTCCCGCTTCAACCCCAAACATGCGAACACTCTTGTCCGCCAGGAACGGATGAAAAAGACCAATGGCATTGGAACCACCTCCCACGCAGGCAACCAGCGCATCCGGCAGTGCTCCGTTACGCTCAAGACACTGCGCACGGGCCTCCCTTCCGATCACCGCCTGAAAATCACGAACCATCATCGGATAGGGATGCGGGCCCGCAACCGTTCCAATAATGTAGAACGTGTCATCAACATGGGTTACCCAGTCACGCATCGCTTCGTTCAAGGCATCCTTGAGCGTCCTTGAGCCTGAAGTTACAGGAACAACCGTGGCACCCAGCAATTTCATCCGATAGACATTCATGGACTGCCGCTGTACATCGTCAGCACCCATGTAGACAACACATTCCATCCCCAGTCGGGCCGCGATCGTTGCAGTTGCCACACCATGCTGACCTGCGCCAGTTTCAGCGATGACGCGCTTTTTGCCCGCAGCCCGCGCCAGCAGGGCCTGTCCGATGGTGTTGTTGATCTTGTGTGCACCGGTGTGGTTCAAATCCTCGCGCTTCAGAAAAATACGCGCGCCACCCAGGACCCGGGTCCATCGCTCACAGAAGTAAAGGGGTGAGGGACGTCCAACATAATGAGTCAGATCAGCATCCAGTTCCTTGAGAAACCCAGGATCGTCGCGCAGAGACGCATAAGTACGCTCCAGCTCATCCAGCGCCGCCATAAGAGTCTCGGCAACAAAACGACCACCATGAATCCCGAAATGGCCGTGTTCATCGGGAAACCGGGCATAATCAACATCAGGAAAGACCATGAACACCTCGAACAAATGCCTGCATCAGCGCAGTATCCTTGATTCCGGGCGCAGTTTCTACTCCCCCACTGACATCAACCGCATAAGGGTGCAGACTTTGCACCGCCTCTCCCACATTATCAGGACGAAGTCCACCGGCCAGAATCCAGGGCACCCTGATATCTGCAGGGATCTGCGACCAATCAAAGATCCTGCCGGTACCACCATAAGCAACAGGATCCCAGCGATCAAGGAGCAAACCTTGCGCATGTGGATAGTTTTCAATGGCTTTGTAAACATCAGTACAACTTTGCACAGGCACTGACTTGATATACGGCAGCCCAAAAGAATCGCAATAGGCTGCGGTTTCATGACCATGAAATTGCAGTAACCCCAGCGGTACGCTGCAAAGGATCTTATGGACAAATCCTGGGTCAGCATTCACAAATAGACCAACCCAAGTCACAAACGGACAGGACAAATTCATCATCGCTTTGGCCTGATCGAGAGTAACGTTCCGCCGACTTTCCTGAAAAAAGACCAAGCCCAAGGCATCAGCACCAGCATCAACAGCCGCTTGGGCATCTTCCGATCGTGTCAACCCACAAATCTTCACCCTTGTCCGCACCCAGACCTCTTCAATATCGGCTTCTACGGGATAGCGCTCATCTTAACACAACTTGAACAACGCAAAAGGCCATCAGTCAGTTCCGTTCCGTCACCGCCCTTCAATTCTTGCCATGCATGATCCAAAACACCTTCCGAATAAAGGTCGTTTTCATGCGTTTGGTAAGACACAAACCCCAACTTGCCAAGTAAAAACCGTGGACGCTCGTAAAAATTTATTTCATGAAGTATGGAACTCCGCTTTTGTCAGTGTTAGAATCACCTCCGCCGATGTTACGGGTATCAAGCTGGCCTTCGGGTCTCGCTTGCGGTTCAACTGCTGTGTCGTGGTACCCGGCTAGGTTAACGTTAACAGGTAATTTGAGAGACTTTACATCATGCAGATCAAGAAGATTGCAATCTCCGCCGCTATTGTTGCTACGTTGGCCATGGCTGGCTGCGCCAAGAAAGACGACGCAGCTGCCCCTGCTGCTGACGCTTCCGCTCCGGCTCCTGCTGCTGACGCTGGTGCTGCTGCTCCTGCTGCTGCTCCTGCTGCTGCCGCTCCTGCTGCTGCCGCTCCTGCTGCTGCTTCGAACGCCGCCCCTGCTGCTCCTGCCGCTGACGCTGCTGCTGCTCCTGCTGCCGCCGCTCCAGCTGCTGCTGAACCAGCTGCTGCACCTGCAACTTCCAAGTAATTCTTGTAATTACAGAAGTTGCAAAACAAAAAGGGCTTCGTGCCCTTTTTTGTTTTCTGGGACGCCGCGCTTCATACTGCATCCTTTACTCCGCACACCTCTCGCCTCTTTGTGGAATTAACGTTTCGCCTTGATCTCATGCTAGACTCAACGGGTTTTCCATTACCGGATTGCCGTCATGACCTTTAAAAAGGTTTCGACATTCATGAGCACGACTGTATTCCTTGGTTTTTCTGTTCTGCCCCACGCAGACACTTCCAACCCAGCCACTGTACTGCAGTCCACACACCTCACAGAGCAGTTGAACCTTTTGGTTGCACAAAGTCTGGCATCCTCGGGACAAAAGACGACCGAACTTTCCATCCAGAGCCAGTTTGAAGGCGAACTTTCATGGCAAATGCAATGCCCAGACTGGAACATTGAACGCCTCGGACAGGGCCCGTTACTTGGACGAGTAACGCTGCATCTGACCTGCACACACACCCAGATACAGCGCTGGGTTCCTGCCCTGATCAAGGCTTCAGCCCCGGTTGTGATTGTGCGCACCCCAGTACGCAATGGCGATTCCATCCCGACAGAAAATCTGGGACTTGAAGTACGAGAAATTACTTGGCTTCATGGGAACTTTTTCCTGCACACCTCAGATGTTGCCGGCGCAACAGCCCGCCGCTCCCTGAACGCAGGTGTTCTCGTGGCACCGAGCGACATCGCCCCTCCCCTGCTCGTACGTCGCGGCGACCAGGTCATGATTGAGGCGACTGCCGGAAATTTGACAGTTTCAGATGTAGGCATTGCGCTTAATGACGCCTCACGGGGGGAGTCGGTACGTGTTCAGCATACTGATACAGGCAAGATTGTTCAAGGCTATGCCATTGACCATGATGTCGTTCGCATTTCGCTCTAAAATTGACTCAAGTTTTTAGTTTCAGGGTCGCTAAAAAGGTTATGACACCTCAGAGGTTTTTCCTCTGTATGATCAATTGAGGTATAACAATCATGGTTATTGACATTGGTTCGCAGGGAAGAAAGCCCAGTCTTCCTGCAAATACGACCCAGAATCCGGGCAATAACAAGGTCAATACGCCGGTCGGGACGCAACCGCCTGCTGCTCCGACGGCTGCACCTGCAGCCCCAGCACCTGCGCAGACTGGAGTCTTCATCAGCCAGGAAGCCCAAGTCATGCAAAAACTGGCGCAGCAGCTGAAGGACCCACCCGTTCAGCAAGGGAAAGTTGCCCAGTTGAAACAAGCTATTTCCAACCGCACCTATACCATCAACCCGGAACGCATTGCCCAAAAACTGCTTCTTGCTGATGAGAACGCTCCTTCAGCCTGATTAGGCATATTTTTTGCTTTAAGTCTCCTGAGCACTCAGTTGATGACGGAGGCACCCATGAACGTTCCCCACCCCCTTAAGACACTCTGTGAGCTGGCAACACAGCTCATGGATCTGTTGCTGCGTGAACGGCAGACCTTAATACAGAATGACCTGACCACTCTTGCAGACATTACGCACCGCAAGGAAGCCTGCATTGCACTGCTGATTGAACGCGAACTGGAGCTCAAGGAACTCTTGTCTCGTTCTGGTCTTAGCGAAAAACCTGAAGACATGCCCATCTGGTTGGAGCGACAACGCTTTACCATCACACCATGGCACCAGTTATGTGCAACTCTGGGGATCATCCGAAATCTGAACAGTGTAAATGGAACCATCATCAATCGGGCGGAACGCAATACCCAAAGACTACTAGAAATTCTAACCGGCCAACCCTCAGTTACAACCTATCGTCATAATGGGCTACACTCTCAGAAAAGCATGTCACGAACCTATGGCTGTGCATGAGATGAGATGAACAGGGAGCCCCGCTGTGTTGTTCTGGAGAAAAAAAGAGGAGAAAAAAT
>JAJZHM010000094.1 GCA_021804485.1 Pseudomonadota bacterium
GCTCCCCTTGATTTGATAACTCTCCGGATTGATGCGCGATGCTGTAAGTATGACGAGAGTTTTCCGCGACATGCTCGATGCTGACAAGCATTTCCTCGGTAGTCGCTGCCATAGATGCGGCTGCGTCACTTTGCTTCTTCGAGCTTGCGGAAACCTTGTTTGATGACTCATAAAGCTGCGCGGAGCTTTTCTGGACTTCATGAGCGCCGGCGATTACCTGTTTGATGATCTGCTGAAAACTTTCGACCATCTGATTAAACGAAGAGCCTATATCCCCGATCTCATCGTGTCTAGTCAATTTAACACGCTGCGAAAGATCTTTTGAGGTTTGAATTCGTTTGATCGCATTTTGTATATCTGACAGTGGGTGAGTAATACTGCGGATAATCATCTGCAAAATGATAAAAACGACGGCGGTTAGTACCGCAATGATAATCATCATCCATTTTGTTGAATTCCAGAATATGGTGTCCACGTCATCAATATAGATGCCAGACCCAATCACCCATCCCCAGGGGGTAAAACCTTTGACGTAGGAGATTTTAGGTACTAGATCGGTGAAACCCGGCTTCGGCCACATGTAAGAAACAAAGCCGGCGCCGGATTTTTTGACGACTTCTACCGCATCAACAAAAAAAAGATGCTTGCCGTTCGCATCCTTCACGTTTGAGACATCTTTGCCGTCCAGTTCAGGCTTTATAGGATGCATCAAGACGCGGGGTATCATATCGTTGATCCAGAAGTAATCATTCTCGCCATATCGCAGTGTTTTGATGACACCGATCGCCGCCGCCTTGGCTTGCTCTTCGGTTAGCGTGCCTTTGATTTGCAAGTCGTAGTTATAAGCCAATACACCGTATGCAACCTCGACAAGATGACGGGATTTTACTTCCCGGTCTTGAAGCAGCAAGGATTTCTCGGTGAATAAAGCAAATGCGGAAACAGCCAGCAAGGTCAATATCACGATGAGAATAACCAAGGACAGTTTGGTTTTGATGCTGATCGATTTTGCGACAAGGTTCATTTTAAAGTTTCCTGAGTCTCAACAAGCAGACTTCGTGTAATTGCTATATCGCTACATACATAGTTCACCTTCGAAGGATGCCAGTTATTTCGACTGAACATGCGGGAAGCGGCGCTTATAACATATCGTCTGAAATCGGCTAATCTTTAGCCTGCCTCGCACCAAATTACTATGGGGATTACCAGCCAAACATACCAAGTGCAGGCAACAAGCCGGTTACGGTGCTACTGGAATTGCCATGCGGCATCATCGAGAGCTATCCATGGCACGTTTTGGCATCCCGAAGCTGCAAACCAGTCAAGAATCTCTCCTTCACGCCTAGCTGGAAGGTATTTACCGTTAACGCGTTCTGTTTGCGGCGTGGCATCGATGCGTGCAGCAATGTCGAGCGAAAATCGGGCGCGTAACTGGTCAAGCGAGAAATCGTAACGCCATATGGAACTGATAACGATTTCTACGGCAGGAAAGCTCTGCATGATCGCCTCAAAGCGTGGCAGGTGTGGCAAAACACCCGTTCGGCAGATTCTTCTTGCCCGCAGCCACCTGAAGAGCGTCACCTGTAATTTTTTCACAAGGGCGCTGAAAGCAAATCAGCCCTTACGGGCTGGTCAATCTGTTGGAGCTAAAAGGGATAGGCGCAGGATCTGTCATTGAAGATATGGTGGCTACCGGTATATTAATCTGGCATGGGTACGCCAACTCTCGCAGGCTGGGTAATTCGTGACGCGCATCAACACTATGGGCCATCTAGATGCCACCGGCAGTTTTGGCCGAGAACCTCTAGGCGGGTGGACGTGCCGAGTGACCGCTCGACTCGGATACCTGCCTCTGGACCAGAGACAGGTCGTCTGGCAGCAAAGAGGCGATTGCGGTCCGATCGAAGTTCAATCTCTAGGGCTGGTTTGGGCACGAACCAGATGAATACAATACTAGGCCTGACTGTCCGTTCTGGCCGAACTGCAGCAAGTCGGCCGAAACTGCCGATAATCCGTGTGTAAAGCGGTCATGCAGCGCATGGGTGAACGGTGTTGAAACTTTATCGCGGATCTGTTTCGGCATTTTCTTTGGTGAAACCTGTTTACATGAGAACGATTATCATTTACTATTAACCCAACAGTTTCCGGGCCTCACTCAGAAATTTTTTTGCGATCCCCTCATTTGAAGGGGATTTTTTTATCTTCGATGAATACGGAAATCCGTAAAAACTATCTCCGCGGTAAAGTGGCAGTGTGCAATTGATTGAAAAAATCTTCTTGGCCTCTCTTATGTTGGGGTATGCGGTGGAGGCAATTTCAGGCCCGCCCTTCATTACCGACGATCCCGAACCCGTGGCCTACCAGCACTGGGAAGCGAACTATGCCCTGACCGGCACCCAGACGTCGGGAGGTTCACAGGCCTTTCTACCCCAAGCTGACATCAATTACGGGGTGCTGCCGGGCGTGCAGCTGCACGTGCAGCCGCAGCTCGCGTATTTCCAGCATGCGGGTGGACAAGCATTCGGCGTGGGGGACACGGAGCTTGGTCTCAAGTACCGGCTCACGCCTGCGGATGCCCCGGAGGAGGATTGGATGGTAGGCGTCTATCCCCTGGTAGAAGTGCCGTCGGGCCGTGCCGACCGCAACCTCGGGGTCGGCACCTGGCGCGAGTATGTCCCACTGTGGGTACAAACCAAGCGTGGCCCCTGGACCGTGTACGGGGGCGGTGGGTACTGGTTCAACGGGGGCGCGCTGGGACGAAATGCCTGGGCCGGGGGAGCGGTGACGCTCTACCAGGTGACCCCTGTGCTGCAACTCGGGGGAGAATATTATTTCCGCACGGCCGACACGGTGGGTGGCCACAGTGCCAGCTCTTTTAACTTGGGTGGCACGAAGACCCTGGCCAAAGACTATGCTCTGCTCTTTTCAGTAGGACGGGGACTGACCCAGGTGACCACGGTCAATGAAGCATCTTTCTACGTCGGTCTGCAGGTGTTGTACTAAGGGATTGGCGCCCGAACATTTACACCTGCATTTCGTTGGTCACGAAAGTGTCCCCTGGCCCCTCTCCCACGATTCGCCTCGTCCTGAAGATACCATCGCTGTTGAAGACAAGCCCAGACAAGGTCTGGGGGCTGTGCGATTTATATGCTGATATTCTTGATCAGTTTGCAGTCCCATGAAAAATTGTAGGGTCGTCGGTAGCTCCAGTTCGCGAAATGTGCCACATTGCAGACATTGGCACACGCGCTGGTAATCCAATGGTCGCATTCTGAGCGGCAAGACGAGCGCGAACAATCGGTCAGTTAGCAGACCTTTTATTGAGCCAAGACATTAAGGCAACCTAACCCTCGTTACCATGATTTATTACTTCATTAAAATTTTCATTTCGGCATTGCTTATTGTTGCCATCTCGGAATTAGCCAAGCGCTCTACCGGTTTTGCAGCGTTGGTTGCATCGCTTCCCTTAGTCTCATTGTTGGCCTTTATATGGCTTCATGTGGAAGGTACGCCACCAGATAAGATAGCCGAACTTTCCAGCCAGATTTTTTGGCTCGTCATTCCTTCGCTGCTCATGTTCATATTGCTGCCCGTGTTACTCAAGAATGGATTGGGTTTCTGGGTAAGTCTAGGACTATCTGTCGCCGCAACAGCAGGTTGCTATATCGCATTACTACCTTTTCTCCGCCGTATGGGCGTCAGCCTGTAATGTTTATTGGCAATGTTCGCTTGGGGCACGATGTACGCATTCGTCAAATTCTGAAGCTGACAATCTTTTCCAGGTAGACTCCGTCAGTGCACACGCGGGTGCAGTTTTAGGAACGACTGATACGATTCCCCTGCTCGGCACCTCTAACTTGGGCGCCGGTCATATTTTAACCATGGCTAACTTTACTGCCTACTTGGTCGTGGATGGCACCGTGCCCTTTGCCATCGCAACTCCCATCAGAGCAATCTATCAGCCGAGTATCTCAAGTTAAAGCTGCCGCTCCTGGGTTGGCTGATGCCAGGTCTGAGAAGAAAACTGGCCGCCATTGATTTCTGACGGCCTTTTCCAAGAATGGCAGATTACCATCCATGCCAGCCTGAATTGTCGTACCGGGTGATGCACCCCTCATCCAGATGCCACAAGTGCAGCCAGCCTTGTGTCACCAGGTTTCGCACCACGCTGTGCCGCTCGATTACCCGGTCTATAGCCTGTCTTGATGCCTCGATCACCACGGTGAGTCGCAGTGGCTCATGAACACAGCATTGGCCATCATGGAGTGATTGGTGCGATAGTCCTACTCGCAGGTCTCCGCCGTTGCCCTCAAACACACCGATGCGGCCACCGACCACGTTGTGCAGCAGCTTGTTGCCGCTACCCAAGCGCCCCGGTTCGCAGGTAGACGCGTGGTACTGCCAGTTGATCCAATGGGTGACCAGCATCGGCGCGGTCATCAACTGTTCCAGGAGACTGCCATCAGAATCGTTTTCTGCTTCGTAGTCGTGCAGAAAGCAGCGGCCTTGCAACGACAGACCTCGCGTACGCTGGCGAGAAGCGATGATGAAGGCGGCATTGCCGGCCAGCCCCCATTCCGGACGAGTCTGGGCACCGTCGTTTGCTCGCTGGCGCAGGCGGGATAACAATGAAGCGCTTCCTTCATCCGGGTTCAGGCCCAGGGAAGGGGCTCGCCAGCGCCTCATTTTGTCACAAGCCTGATTGAATGCGGCTTGTACGCAATGCCATTGCGCAGGCACGCCTTTGGCCAACAAGTCGAGATCAAACCATTCGACTTCGTCAGTTGTCGTGTTATGCAATCCGGCAACAAAAGTGGTTTCACCAGGTATGGAAATCCCTCTGGCAGCCAAACCCTCTCGCACGCTGAATTCATTGAGCAGCGCTGCAAGCGCGCGCGCGTTCACCTCGCCGGTTTGCCCGCAACAGGCTCCACAGTCCAACGCTGCGGCATGGGCGTTGTTGGAGCTTTGGCTGCCATGGCCGATGAGCAGCACCAGGGGGGCGAGATCGTGATCAAGGCCCATGGCATGCAAAACCCCTGCGGCAAGGCTCACCTTTGTTTGCGTATCGATGCCGCTCAGCAGCGGACGGTTCACCGCCCGGTAATGCAGAGGCAGGCAGGAGAGATCGTCGTTGTGCCGTTTGGCTGAGGAAGGTTTCAGCCAGCTTCCAAGCTTACCAAGATAAGCCAGCCCAACCGCTTCGACAAAAGGAAAAGCTCCACTTGCCCAGCGACTGGCAGAGCGCCATTGCCTGGACCACGAAAAACGTCGCTGTCTGGCCTGTAGAGCATGTTTCTGCTTGCGCTGGATTTTGCCATTCTCTTGGTTCAGTCTTTCCACCAGGCTATCTTCAATCACCATGGTCGGTGCCAGAAACCCGGGCAGTTGGGGGCGTAGAATGTCAGTGGCGAGCGGCGCAAAGGCAGCTGACAAACCAAAGAAACCGGCGAAACCGATGGTCTGAATCGACGGCCACGCTGATTCAAGCCATTGCCGAAGCGGTTCACTGCGAACATCGATGCAAAAAACGGCCTGGACTTCAATGGGGGTAGAGGGCTTCATGTCTGCCGCGGGCGGGGAGCAGAGCTTACTCGCTAGTTGACGTTGATAGCCGATCTCGAGGGCCAGTTGCCAAAGTTCGTCTACCCATAAAGCGTCTTCTGCTTTCTTGAGCAGGGCTGGCGCCTGGCCCCAAACCTGCTGCAACTCAGTAAAAGCGCGTCGCGCCGAAGCGTCGGATTTGCAATCCAGCAGAATGGCCCCCCAGGCTAGGCGAATGGCCAGCAGTTCGCGTAAGTGGTTATCCGTTTTCCCCTCCAGGCGCGCATGCCAACCCAGGTAGGCACACCAGGATGCCCAGCCGTTGACTGTCAAAAGCACAGTTTCAAGGTAATCGGCCCATACCGGTTCGGGCAAACCCAGGCGTTCCAGAGCCCATTGCTCTGCTGCCTGGCTATTGGCGGGCAAGGCAGCAAGCCGCTGATCGAGGTCGGGCAAGCCCATCAGTACGCCAATCCCATGATCGTGCGCCAAGGTGTCACGCCAGAAGCCGTAAAGGCCAGACTGGCGATCAGGCTGCCAATCGGCCTGGTCCTGATCGAAATAGGCGGCACAGGTTTGGCTGACCTGATGGGTAACCGCTTCCCGCCAGGACAAGCGCGTGTGTCGCAATGGATCTTCGTCCAGAATGTCGATCAGCAAGGGCAGGCGTGTGATTTCCTGTGGATAATTCAGGGCTTCAATGCATTCCTGAAGGCTCGGTACGGAGGGGCCAGCCGGCCTCGTTGCGGTCATCGCAGCTTGCAGGTCGTCTGCTGAAATGCGTCCCGTGTTCCAGGCCTTACGCAGATAATCGCGCGACGGAAACACCCGGATGTTGGCAAAGACGGCCATGCGTGCAGCCACTTCCCGCACTGGCCGTTCGATCCGGCCCCAGTGGGGATTGACTGCAATGGCCTGGTCGAGTGGCCAGGCCGGGCCAATGGCACTGCAAGCCTGAGCGCAGGCCGCATTCACGGCATCCCGCATGGCCTTATCGATTCCGATATCCACCATTTTCACAGTGTTCTCCTGTTTAGGGCGTTGCAGGGTGAAAGGCTGTTGCTGCCGTGTTTGTCCAGCTAGCCGGCCACAACTTCAGCGCGATACGGGTATAGCGCTCGTCGATGTAGAACCCGGCGTAGCTCCAGCGCCGCCAAGGGGCTAGCAGCGTTGGCTTGGTCTGCAAGACTACCAGACCAAGATACATGAGCGTGATACCAGTCAAGGCGACAAGACCAGCAGCCAGACTGGGCTCGTTTGCGACTCCCAAGGGCAACAGTTGCCACATCAGGGCCGCTGCAGTCAGCAGTGCCGTCATGCAAAAACCTGAGATCGCCAGCATGCCATCAGCGATGCGGATGCTGCCGGTTTGCGTCGGTAACCAGAACAGAGGCGCCCACGAGAGCGCGAGTACACCTGTCCACCACCAGGGCCAAGCGTTAGCTTTGATCAGCCATTGAATGAGCATGATTGCGGCCAGGCACAACACTGGCGCAGTGAGCAGGCTTACAGGCCGGATGCCGGGCAGGCCCTGCATTCTTCTCAGGCGGGTTTGGCGAACGGTGCCAGAAGCAGAGAGGAAGGCATTTGCCTTATACAACGAGTGGCCAATCAGGTGAAGCAACGCTAGATGGTAAAGCCCCAGTCCGCATTCCAGCACCATGAAGCCCATTTGTGCGACAGTGGACCAAGCCAATTGCACCTTGATGCTGATTCGCGTCAGCATCACAAAACCGGACAGCACAGCACTCGCCAGTCCGAATGCCACCAATATCCAGCGGCTTGTATCCGATGCTTCCAATAGTGGTGCAAAGCGGATGAGGACAAATCCCCCAAGGTTGACGACACCTGCATGGAGCAATGCAGATACCGGAGTGGGCGCTTCCATGACCTGGATCAGCCAGCCATGTACTGGCAATAACGATGTGCGCAGGATGACAGCCAGGACCAGGCAGATCGAGGAAACGTCAAGGATTGGGTCGAGGTGTTGAGGGCTGACCTGTCGCAGCATTTCAGACATCGAGGCATGACCGGTGCTCAGGAAGGCCAGCCCAGCAGCAGCCAGCAACAGGACGTCTGCCAACCGGTCTGCAATCCGCTTCTTGTGCGCAGCGAGTATGGCAAACGGCCGTTCTGGGTAAAAGCAAAGCAGGTGCTGCAAAGCAGAGCCCACCCAGGCCCAGGACGTGATCATGACAAACCAGTTGTCGGCCAGCAGGAGGATCTGTACGGCTGCTAATACGCTGGAAAGGTTGGTGATGTAACGCGCCTGACCAAGTTCACCTTGCAGGTAACGCGAAGAAAATGCGCCGATGACTGTGCCCAGAAGCTGAACCAGGGCGGCAAACCACAGGCCTGCCTTGCTGATCACCATACCCGGTACCAACGTCGCCATTGCTTCCGGTTGTATCGTCGGGTTTGCAAGCAAGCTGGCCAGCGAAGCGGTAGCGCAGGCCAGGGCGAGGCTGGAAATAAATCCGAAACCACGCCAGAGGGCGGCCTCCCCATTTCTTGAGAAACCGGACAGCATTGCTGCAATCAGCATCAAGGTTGGAGGGGCCAAGGCCAAAAAATGTGGAAGTTCACTGTGCAAGCTCATGGGAATCTCCGGATGAATGATGGGAGACATGTTGATTGCTCGGCGTTATTCTGTAAAATACATTGATGTGAATTAATTGTTCATAAAAACAGAATATATGAATCTCGAGCGACTCAATTTCCATCATCTCTTCTACTTCTGGAAAGTTGCCAAATTGGGGCACCTGACACGCGCCGCTCAAGAACTTCACACCTCCCAGTCCGCCCTCTCTGCCCAAATCAGGCAATTGGAAGACCGCTTGGGTGAGCCTTTGTTTGTGCGCGAAGGCCGCAGTCTGGTGCTGACTCCCACAGGGCACGTGGTGTTGTCCTATGCAAACGGCATATTCGGCC
Source organism: Pseudomonadota bacterium (assembly GCA_021804485.1). GTDB lineage: Bacteria > Pseudomonadota > Gammaproteobacteria > Pseudomonadales > Moraxellaceae > JAJXWR01. Next base: position 8,476 of record JAJZHM010000094.1, read on the forward strand.
TTGGTCAGGAAATGTTGCTGCGCTTGCAAGGGCGCGGCGACGGAACCACCAGGCTGCGTGTTGGCAGTGTCGCCACGCTGTCACGCAACTACCAGGAAAATTGGATAAGGCCGCTGCTCAACGACGCCTCAGTCGTTCTGACATTGGAGTCAGGCTTACTGGAAGGCTTGCTGGAAAGTCTTATGCGGTACCAGTTGGATGTTGTGCTCGCCAACGAAACGGTGCCGGCCAATCCAGACCGTCCGCTACATTGTCGACTCCTGGGAAGCCAAGCCGTATCGCTGGTTGGCTATGCGCAAACTTGGAAAGGAAGACGTTTACGCATCCCGGAAGATTTACACGGTATAGAAATCGCTCTTCCAGGCCAACGGCATGCGCTGCGGGCGCAGTTCGATGCGCTGTGCCAGTCAGCATCAGTCAAACCGCGTCTGCGAGCCGAGGTCGACGACATGGCCATGCTACGCTTGATTGCGCGAGACAGCGGGTGGCTCACGCTGTTGCCGGAAGTCGTTGTGCAGGATGAATTGCAAACGGGGATACTTGTCATCGTGGGCCAATCCGATCAACTACAGGAGCGGTTCTACGCCATCACGGCACCCCATCGACATCAGACTGATGTGCTTGATCGATTGTTCTTCATGTCACATAGCGGGCCACCGTGACCGCGATCCCCAACCAACCTGCAACGCAGTGCCATTAATCATATGTTCGCCAGCGAACGGACATGGCTTTATTTCGAAAACATAATCCCAACAGGTATAGAAGCCTGTAGTTCTCAAATTCGAGAAAAAATTAGGGAGAGTCATCATGGCCAGAGTCCTGAAGTTATCATATATCGCATTCATGATCTCAGCATTAACATTCACTGGACTGATACAGCCGGCTCAGGCCGTTATGATCGGTACCGGAGAGGCAGTGGCTACTGCGCCATCCGGGCGTGCACATCTCAATGCCTTACTCGAAAGGCCCGAAGTCCAGTCCCAGTTCGAGACACTCGGAATCAGCAAGGCTGACGCGCAGTCCCGTGTTGCAGCGATGAGCGATGCAGAAGTAGCCAGTCTGGATGACAAGATAGGCAGTCTGCCTGCAGGTGGCGATGGCATCATCGGTGCATTGGTGCTGATTTTCGTCATACTGCTGATCACTGACTTGCTTGGATTCACGAAGGTGTTTCCCTTTACGCATCCTATTCAAAGATGATTTCAAGCCAGGCATTGCCACGGTTCTGGCGTGTGCCAGCAGCCGTGGTGCTGTTGATCCTGATGTCTGGATGTGCAACACAGACCAGCGCGCTGCTTCATGAGGCGCCTGGTACGCTGCCTAGAAACTTCGAATTGCCCAAGGTGCCGTTTTTCCCCCAAGTGCGCTACCAATGTGGCCCTGCGACGCTGGCCATGGCGCTGCAAAACGCCGACGTTACCATCAAGCCTGATGCCTTGGTAGATGAGGTCTACGTACCCAAGCTTGAAGGCAGCCTGCAAGTGGAGATGATGGCCGCTGGGCGCCGTAACGGCGCATTGACGGTGACTATTCCACCAAATCTTGAATCCTTGCTGACTGAGGTTGCATCTGGAAATCCTGTGGTGGTGCTTCAAAACCTTGGCTTGTCATGGATACCGCGATGGCACTATGCACTGGTGATTGGATACGACCTCGATCAATCCGAGATTATCCTACGTTCGGGAACGACCATGCGTTTGGAGATGTCCCTGTCCACGTTTGAGCACACCTGGAAGCGCAGCAACTTTTGGGGAATGGTTGTTCTGGTGCCAGGGCATTTGCCAAAAACTTCACAGGAAGCGCCAACTGTCGCAGCACTGATCGCATTCGAGAAGGGAAACAGTGCAGCGCTTGCCCGAAAATCTTATGC
>JAJZHM010000007.1 GCA_021804485.1 Pseudomonadota bacterium
GGTAAAAATCATACGATCAATAATCCGGATACGGGCCACCAGCTTGCAACGGTCCACTGGATCCTGATCCAGCCGTTCAATCCAGGCCCCAATAGGCATGGATTCGACCAATCGGGTCACCTGATCAGCATCCACGCCAATCTCAACGGCTGCTTCAGGCATGTGGGCCTTAGGCAGTACCACCTGGGTTGATGGCACCACGGTTGAAGCATCCCCGACGACAACAGTAATACGGTCAACATGCTGCGTCTGCAGAATCTGTTCATGCAGTTCCTTAAGCCCCTTGATCCATGTCTCAATCTGGGCGGCCTCTATGGATGTACTGGCAAGTCCTCGGCGTACATTCAAGACGATTCGATCCCGCACACTCTGCAAACGTTCCTTCCATGCAGCATCCTGACGTTCCTGCACACTCCAGATCAAAGCATCCAGAACCTTGACGGCCTGTTTCCATGCATCCGAATCAACACCCTGACGTAAACAGGTCAGAAAAAGCAGTTGTTGCCAACCATCCCGAATCAATCCAACGACCAGGGCCGGCAGCGCGACACCCTGTAAGCGGCGATTGATGGTCTGGGCAGCCATACCGCGGGCGACCTCAGAGCGGGCTCGGCCCTCTTCCATTTCCCGGGTACGTTTTTCGACCAGATCCTGACGCTGGGTATGACGCTGATAATATTCCTGAAAATTCTGCAGCAGATCCGCGAAAATCTGCAGGTCATCACTAAAATCCCGGACAATGCGAAAGACAGTCAGTTCAATCTGCTGATAGAGCTCTTCAGCACCTTCTGCCTGTTGACTCCAGCCCATGCCTGCCTTGGCAAGAAGGTTGAGCAACGAGCGCGCCGGATATTCTTCAGCATCAAAAAAATGAGGCTCGATCATCGCCACTTTCAGCAGTGGAATCTGTAACCGCCCCAGCAATGCCTTCATCGGTGTAGGTAAGGCTTCATCATCCAGAATAAAATCAAACATCATGGAGACAAGATTGATAACATCCTCGTCGTTGCGACGCAACGTCTCAACTTCAATTTCATCGCGCCGGAGTTCTGACTTGAGTTGTCCGCGCACTTCTTCGGCGGTTGCAATACGGCCATCTTCCGTGATCGATTTGAGTGATGTTTGTTCCTGAAGCTGACTCAGACGTTGCAGCAGATCGCGCTGCTCCAGAGGCGTCACCACGGCACCTTCGGGAATATGTTCGGGAGTCAGTGAAACGGCTTCAACCGAAGCGCCTATGGTTTTACCATTCAGTTGCAGACTCTGGAAAGCGCCACTACCCTGCTGCCGCAGCAATCCTCGCAAAAGACCAAGCTCCTTGGCCTCCAACGCCTCTCCTTTGCCTGCATTCTGGGCCGTTGATGCTGATGGCCGCTTGCGTACGCCTCGATCCTGCGCCTTCAGTATGCGTTTCTGCGGTAACTCAGGCAGCACCCCCGCCTCAACAAAAATCCGATTGGCTTCCTCGATCACCAGACCAATATCAGCCAGGACCATCCGTTCAAACCGTTCCAGTTGAAAGCGCTTATCCTCAACTCCAAAAGGCCACTGACTGATCACCTGATCAAAAGAATTTAAAAGATTCTCTGGATCAAGGGGCATGGCGCGTTCATGCAGGGTAGTCTTGGGCAAAACATGGCGGAATCTTTGGAACAAGGCTTCCAGCGACGATGATTCCGCAGCACGACAACGCTGGGCAGCACCTTGCAGGCACAGTCTCCATTCCATCGTCTCCTCATCAAGAAGATCCGCAGAGCCCAAGATGACAACCTTGGGCTTGAGCAATTCCCGATAAGCGTTCTGATAGAGTTCCAGGAAGGTGAATTCGACCCTTGAGAGTCTTTCCTGAATGGTTGGCAACATGCCAAGCACACGCACTTCATCATCAGGATGGGTGTGGAGGAACTCATAGAAAGAGGAAGGAACCGACTGAAAATAAGCCTGAACGAGTCCCAGCAGACTGGGTTGTGTCTGTTGGGCAATCTGCTCTAAGGCCACCGGCAGATGCAACATCACCGCAGCAGGACCGGCAGCAGCTACTTCTGTTGAGGCAGGACCAAAACCCTCACTGTTCAGCTGAGCCAAAGCCTGATCAAGAAGTTCAGGAATCCTTTCAAGAACATTCGCGGCAAAAGCCTGCAGCCAACGAATTCGTTGTGGGGGATCCATGTTTGTACTTCGCTTGAGCAGACGCCTTATGGCAAGAATCAGTTGCTCGGGTTCATAAGGCAAAGCCACATCAGGCCACTGCTTCCAACCCCACACCAGAACCAGAGCATCTCGCCAGCGAGGCAATCGATCAGCAAGTTGATGGCGGATACGCAGGGCCAGAGACTTAACCCGAACCTCTTCTTCCATTTCTGCCGTATCAACCAGTTGCATGCTCTCTGCATTCCAGTCCAGACGTCCTGTCCGTTCAGACGAACGATTCTGAGCCAGTTGCCACTGCCGGTTCAACTCAAAATCCCAGTCGGTAAGGATCTGGGAACGCTGAGGCATCACCTGTTCGAACAGAAGTTCATCACTATCCTGACCACCGTCCAGTTTTCGCAGTGCAGCGAGCAATTCCTCAAAAAGCTGATCCAGCGCACGGCTCAGCAGCTCATTCCAGACAGGAACGTTCTGACTCAAAACAGGGGGCAAGTTAAATTCGCGCATCGTTCATACCCGTTTTCCCACGCAGCCCATTCAATTCTCAAATGTCAGGAAGTCACGTCCACTGCCCAAGTTTATACCAACTTCCCCTGCAGAAGTCTGTTTCTGGCAGCGGGCAAGCAGATTTGCCTGACTTTGACCAGTTCGCTATGATTCTCCTTTGTCATTCTCAGGATGAACCCCATGAAGCTCAGTGCTGAACTGCAACGCGCCCTCATCAACAATGTGCATGAAGCCCTTCTTGAGGACATTGGTACGGGTGACATCAGCGCCATGCTCATCCCTGAAGCCCAGCAAAGCCAAGCCAGCATCATTACCCGGGAATCTATGCTGCTCTGTGGGCTACCCTGGGTTCATGAGTGTTTTCGTCAGCTCGATCCGCAACTGCGTGTTGAACCCTTGCATAGGGACGGCACATGGGTTGAAGCAGGCAGTGTACTGGTCCGTTTCTCCGGTTCAGCACGAATTCTGCTGAGTGGCGAACGCACCGCCCTTAATTTCCTGCAACTTCTTTCCGGAACGGCCACCACGGTTTACCAGACACTTCCTGCTTTATCGGGCACCCATACCCGCCTGCTGGATACCCGAAAGACCATTCCAGGCTTGCGGCAGGCACAAAAATATGCGGTGCGCTGCGCCGGTGGCAGCAATCATCGTATGGGACTTTTTGATGCATTTCTTATCAAGGAAAATCACATCATGGCAGCGGGCGGGATCCTTGCCGCCGTCTCCCAAGCTCGCATCATTGCTCCGGGCAAACCCGTCGAGGTCGAGGTTGAAACCCTGAACGAACTTGAACAGGCGCTTATGGCACGAGCGGACATCATCATGCTCGACAATTTCAATCTTGAGGACATGCGTACCGCTGTAGGGCTGACCGCTGGCCGCGCTCTTCTGGAAGCATCCGGCGGACTTGGCTTATCCGACCTGCAAGCAGTCGCCTGCACCGGCGTGGATTATATTTCCATGGGCAGCCTGACCAAACACGTAAAGGCAATCGATCTTTCCATGCGGCTACATGCCTGAAAACTATTTAAGATCCCGTCACAGAACCTTAGGCATCCATGGTGCATAGGCTCGATCCGAACCCTGTATATGCTGGGTCAGCCAGTTTTTGACGAACTCGAGCAACTCAGGGCCGACGTGTTCTCCACGACTGATTCGCCGCTTGAAGGTCATCACCTGCTCAACCAGCCGGCGGTGCTCATCTTTATGACGTTCAAGATCAGGGTACCCTGTATGTTCCAGAGCTCGTTCCTCATAGGCAAAATGCGTGACCGTATAGGCAGCAAGTGCATCGATAATACGTTCTACCGCCTTGCCGCCCGAGAATATCCGACTGAGACGTTCAATTTCATTGGCAAGATCAACAAGACGTCGGTGTTGGCGGTTAATTTCATTATCACCCAGATCAAATCCTGCAGCCCAGCGAAAATACGGTTCTGCCTGTCCTGCCCTAAAGTGCTGCAGATCCGGCAACTCAAAGCGTGCCACCATCGAATCAATTTCACCACCCAAGGTCGCCGCAACCGAGGCAAGCTGCGTCCCATCTGCGACCGATCGGGCACAGGTGGTGCTCATCTCAACCAGATCATTCGTCCGAGCGTGTATGGATGAGGATACCGCAGCCTGCTCTTCGGTCGCCGTTGCAATCGACAGATTACTGCTGCCGATCTGTTCCACATGCATCGACATATCACGCAATGCTTCAGCCGTCGTCCGGATATGTTTGCGGCCCTTGTCCGCCTGATCCACACAAACCTGCATGAGCGCGGCAATTTCACGCGTACCCACATGCAGTTGCTCAATCATCTGGTGAATCTGCACCGTCGATTGCTGGGTACTTTTGGCCAGCTTGCGCACTTCATCGGCAACCACGGCAAAGCCCCGCCCATGTTCACCGGCCCGGGCTGATTCAATGGCCGCGTTAAGCGCCAGCAAATTGGTCTGATCAGCAATACCCCGAATAGTCTCCAGAATCGCCCCAATCCGATCCGACTGCGCTTCCAGATCATGCAAGTGGGAAGAAGCCGATTCAACCCCCTGCGCCAGCTGTTCAATGGAAAGCTCCGCCTGACCGGAAAGACCCGAGCTCTCCTGGGCCAATTCGACCAGTTGCGCCGTACGTTCCGCATTGGCATGGGTATTCCGCGCCACATCATCGACCGCCTCACTCATTTGACGCATGGAAGTGGCTATTTCGATGATCTGATCACTCTGCTCCTGCAGATTCTGATGAATCACCTGACTGCTTTGCATCAGACGTCCACCAATACGGTCGCAATAGGCACCCGAATTGCGTACATTGTGCAGAACACCCGAAAGATCACCGAGCATTTGCACCAAGGCAGCATGGACCAAATCAATAGGATTTGGGTCCGACTGGACCAGTTCGGTGGCCGTTTTCAGTTCACCTGCCTGAATGGCTTCAGCAACCCGAACCCAGAATTTTGTCCGACCAGACTCCCGCCGACTCATCTGCCCGACATAAATCAGACTGCAAAAACTCATGAGCGACAGGCTAATCTGTGGTACATACTGACCGGGCACTGCCCAACCAGCAACAACCAGCATTCCCGCAACCGGCACAAGCCAAAGCTCACTTACACGTACGCGCATCGTTCCTCGTCCTCAAAAACTCGTCCTTTGCAACTTGACAGCCTACTGAAAATCTTGAATTATCATTATGTAGATCATCATAGTACTTCTCTTTGATGTAGGACAACAAAACTTTATTTTTCAATTATCATAAAACTATATTAATGAACAGATGATGAATCTTCTGCACATTGTCAATGTGTGGTGTCGTGCTGCATCTCCCCAATGCAGCCGTGCTAGAATCATCACTCCTGTGTAACCGGTTTTCTGCATCGTGTACCTGATCGCCCAGATAGCCCTGCCTGTGCCCTTGCACCAGTGTTTCAGTTATCGGCTGCCCCAACACATGCTTGAGCGTGTTCGTGCAGGCATGCGCGTACGAGTCAGTTTCGGATCACGCATGCTGATTGGTCTCGTGACCGGCATCGAAACCCTCGATCACGCCGAGCCCTCACTGAAACTGATCGAAGAACTTCTGGATGATGCTCCTGTACTGGCGGACCCTATGCTGGAGCTTGGTCACTTCATCAGTCAGTACTATTTGCAGCCTCTGGGGGAAGTATTGTTCCATATGCTTCCTTCCCTGTTACGGCAGGGGCAAAGCAGCCACAGGCCCACCCAGAGTCTCTGGCACCCCACCGCACTGGCACATCTGAGTTCAGCCCATGATTTGCGCCGAGCCCCGCGCCAGTGGCGTGCTTTACAGATTCTTCTCGAATTTCCGGCTGGATTGAGCCGACAAGTGGCGCAACTTCATGGCATCACTGTAGCAGATCTGGATAATCTGGTTCGGCGTGAACTGGCTGCTCGTACCGAATCCCATGAATCGCTGCACGAAGGCGCAAGCCTGCTGGCTGAAGTACCCCTGACCCCGAGTGACGAGCAGGCGCAGGCGATTGCGTGCGTTCGATCCCAACAGGGCTTTGGCTGCCATGTTCTGGAAGGCATCACGGGTAGTGGTAAAACCGAGGTCTATCTGCACCTGATTGCTGATGTTCTGGCTCGGGGCCAGCAGGCCCTTGTTCTTGTACCCGAAATCAACCTCACACCGCAAACACTCCAGCGCTTTCAGCAGCGCTTTCATGTCCCCATGATCAGCCTGCACTCAGAGCTTGGCGATCGGGAACGCTTACGGGCCTGGCACCTAATCCGCAGCGGCCAGATGCGGCTGATTGTCGGAACCCGCTCGGCGCTTTTCTGCCCCATGCTCAACCCGGGACTGATGATCCTGGATGAAGAGCATGATGGATCCTTTAAACAACAGGAGGGGGTGCGCTATCACGCCCGCGATCTCGCGGTCTATCTGGCCAGCCGCCAGGGAATCCCCATCATCCTCGGCAGTGCCACGCCTTCGCTGGAAACCCTGAATAACGCCCTGCAGGGACGATACACGCACCTGCAACTGCACCGGCGCAGCAACCGCTCGACCCCCGCACAGATCATTGTGCAGGATATTCGTGGTCAGGAGTTGCAGGCCGGATTGAGTAGCACCAGTCTGGTTCGTATTCAGGAACATCTGCAACGCAAGCAGCAGGTTCTCGTTTTCCTCAATCGCCGCGGCTATGCCACCAGCGTCCTGTGTCACGATTGCGGATGGCGTGTGCATTGCCCCCACTGTTCGGTCTACCCAACCCTGCACCAGGGCATTGGTCGTATGCTTTGTCATCACTGTGGCTGGAACTGTGCAGTTCCCCAAAGCTGTCCCGACTGCAACAGCACCCGTTTAATGGCAACTGGAACAGGGACAGAACGGCTGGAACAACTGCTGCAGTCCGTAGCTGGTACCTGTCCCATTTGGCGCATGGATCGGGACAGCATTCCCAATCACCGGGTACTGGAACACACCCTTGCCGAGATTCACCAGAATCAGCCGGGCATCCTTATCGGCACACAGATGCTGGTCAAGGGCCATCATTTTCATGCTGTATCACTGGTCGTGGTGGTCGATACCGATGCAGGACTGTTCAGTGCCGATTTTCGCAGCCCGGAACGTAGTTTGCAGAGAATCCATCAAGTTGCAGGGCGATCAGGGCGAAGCACTATTCAAGGCCAGGTCATTTTGCAAACCCACGACCCCGAACATCCCTTGCTGCAATGCCTGATCCGGTCAGGCTACCATGCTGTGGCCCAAATCATGCTTCAGGAACGGCATCAGCTTAATCTGCCACCCTATTCCTATCAAGCGCTTGTCCACTGCCAAGGACGAAGCAGTGCAGAAGTACAGCAGTTTCTCCTCGAAATACACACGATATTCCGGCTCATCAGCCCCTATGGGCCTGTGTGTGCTCCCATCGAGAAGAAGGCGGGAGTCTTTCGGGCACATCTTCTGTTGCAGGCCAATGGCCGCCCTGCACTGCACCAGCAGATGGCAAACCTGCCCGCAGTCTGCAAGGATAAGGCCCGACACGGTATTCGCTGGTGGATTGATGTTGATCCACAGGATTTGCTCTGAATCAATCTCCGTGTGCAAAAATGGGAGCAGAGAACACTTTCAGCCCAGGGAAGCTCTCAGTCCGATCGCAGCCATAGATGGATCCTGAAACAGATCCTCAGGAGGCGAAGACTCCATGCACGCCAGCAACTCCCCCAAAAACCGGTTACTCTGCAGTTTCTCATCTGCTGACCAGCCGTATGGATTGGGATAGTGTTGCCGCATCCGGATACTGCGGGGCATTCCCTGAATCTGGACGACCTCAGCCATCCGAACGTCGTGATAAAGGTGAATACGCACATCCATCGGCCGATTGATCACGGGGGGCTGGAGCATCCACTGAATATCGAGTTGCCACGTATACTTTGACAAACGACGCATCGTCCAGGAAAAATCAGTTGTCCCGGCAGGTTGACCTGGTGTTACAAAACAGGCGACCAGCCGATGGTAGTTATGCTGACACAGATCCTGGAGTTCCAGTAGTTGCGGGCGATGCATCAGCGCGATACTCCACCCAGTCGCCTTAGTTGTAAAGCCTGAAGCGCCAGAAGCGCAGGCGCATTGGCAATTTTTCCGGACAAGGCTGCCTGCATGGCCTCATCGAAGCTCAAAACCACAACACGGATGTTTTCTCCTTCGCTAACCAGCCCATGAATACCTCCGGCATGCTGCAGATCTGCCTGGGCGAGAAAAAGGTCAAACTCTTCGTTACAGGATGCCGGACTTAGGAATAAACGGGTCACTGGCTCCAGGCGATCAAGCTCAATTCCGGCTTCTTCCATCGCTTCCCGATGAACCATGGCTTCAACATCTTCACCAGGCTCAACATAACCGGCAATAATTTCCAGCAGCCAGCCTTCATGTCCGGCAGCCCACGCACCAATGCGGAACTGCTCAATCAGCAGCAACCTGTCCGTTCGGGGGTCATAGGGCAACACGCCCGCAGCCGCCCGTTTGTACATGACTTCCCGACAAAGCTCAGGTCCCATGCCACCCTGAAACAACTCATGCCGGAGCGTCACCCGCTCAGCCCGAAAAAAACCCTCATAAAGCGACTCACGGGCTACCAGCTCGACTTTTCGCACTTGAACACCACCTTAAAGGATCTGATACACCTGTTTGCCTTGGGCAACAAACTCCTCACTCATGGCTGCCATACCTGCCAATGCCTGCTGCCGAACTTCTTGGGTAATTTGCATGGAACAGAACTTGGGACCACACATGGAACAGAAATGGGCAAGCTTGTGAGCATCCTTGGGCAAGGTGGCATCATGATAACCACGCGCCGTCTCCGGATCCAGCGCCAGGTTAAACTGGTCCTCCCAACGGAATTCGAAGCGGGCCTTAGATAAGGCATCATCACGATACTGGGCACCAGGATGCCCCTTGGCCAGATCAGCAGCATGGGCAGCAATCTTGTAGGTGATGATCCCCTGTCGGACATCCTGACGATCAGGAAGTCCAAGATGCTCTTTAGGAGTTACATAACAGAGCATGGCACATCCAAACCATCCAATCATCGCCGCGCCAATACCGGAAGTAATGTGGTCATAACCAGGAGCGATATCCGTGGTCAGGGGGCCCAGTGTATAAAAAGGTGCTTCATGACAGAGTTCCAACTGCCTATCCATATTTTCCTTGATCATATGCATCGGCACATGTCCTGGCCCCTCAATCATGACCTGCACATCGTGCTTCCATGCCTTTCCGGTTAATTCACCGAGGGTTGTCAATTCGGCAAACTGGGCCGCATCATTGGCATCAGCAATACTCCCGGGACGCAAACCATCCCCAAGCGAGAAAGAAACATCATAGGCTTTCATGATTTCACAAATGTCATCGAAGTGCGTATACAAAAAGTTTTCCTTGTGATGCGTCAGACACCACTTGGCCATGATCGAGCCGCCGCGAGACACAATACCTGTAACACGATTGGCCGTCAGGGGAACATAGCGCAGCAGGACCCCAGCATGGATGGTAAAATAATCAACGCCCTGCTCAGCCTGTTCGATCAGGGTATCCCTGAATACGGGCCAATCCAGATCTTCAGCAACCCCTCCGACTTTTTCCAGAGCCTGATAGATGGGAACGGTGCCAATCGGAACAGGCGCATTTCGCAGAATCCACTCGCGGGTCTCATGAATATTACGCCCTGTGGACAGATCCATCACGGTATCCCCACCCCAGCGAATGGCCCAGATCATTTTTTCAACTTCTTCCTCAATTGAGGATCCGAGGGCTGAATTTCCGATATTGGCGTTGATCTTGACTAGAAAATTACGACCGATGATCATCGGCTCAAGTTCAGGATGATTGATATTGGCAGGAATGATCGCCCTGCCCCGGGCAACTTCGGAGCGGACAAATTCAGGAGTTATGATTCGTGGAATAGCAGCCCCCCAATCCTGTCCCTGATGCTGATCCAGATTCTCTTCCTGACGCAAATTCTCCCTCAGGGCCACAAATTCCATTTCATCGGTAATGATGCCTCGTCGCGCATAATGCATCTGGGTCACATTACTACCGGAACGGGCCCGGCGAGGTGGGCGACGGTGGGCAAAACGCATGGCTTCGGTCGTCAAATCACGTTCCCTTTGCCGAGCAAAATCCGAACTCAATCCGTTCAGGCTCTCACTGTCCGCGCGTCGTTCCAGCCAGGGACTACGGATGCCCGGCAATCCCAGATGAAGATCAATGCTGGCGGAGGTATCCGTATAGATACCCGAAGTATCATAAACACGTACCGCAGGGTTGTGTTCCTGACCGGTAGCCGTCGGCGTCGGCGTCAGGGTGATCTCACGAAAAGGCACGCGCACATCAGGGTACGATCCTTGAAGATACTTTTTGCACGACCCAGAAATCGGGCCCAGGGTCATGGATGAAAAATCAGTCGGTGCCGACTGGTTAAGCTGGGTCATGGTATTAATCTGCCTGAACTGGACGCTTGAATAACGGTCGGCTAACACTATAGCGATGGGGGCAACGCTCGGCAATGGTATGATGAGATTCACCCGCACCGAACCCAACCGCTAATGCCAATATACTTGCAGATTCCTCAAACAAAGGATACCCTCATATACCCCCCCCACTATACTGGAGGCTACTGAAATGCGCTTTTTGAGTTCTCGGCTTGTTCTGGCAGTTAGCTTGGCGACGATTCCGTCGCTCTGGGGGATGGATTTGCAGGAAGCATTTCTGGCAGCAGAACAGCATGACGCATCCTGGCTCGCAACCCAGGAACAACTTCGTGCCTCTGTGGAAGGTGAACAACAGGCTCGATCAGCACTTTTGCCCAATTTTTCGGCGCAATCCGCCATCAGTGGCAATCACATCAATCCCGCCGAGCCTATTCCCAGTTTTGGATTATACGATCGTACATTCACCAGCAAGTCGTATGGGATACAGGCCATGCAGCCACTGTTCAATGCGGGCATCTGGCGTGGCTATCATCAGGCACAGGCTCTGACCTCGCAAGCGAAAGCCGAATTTGAGGCAACCCGACAGAACTTTATACTCCAGGTTGCCACGGCTTACTTCAGTGTCTTACGTGCCCAAGAGAGTCTCGCTTATGCAAGTGCTGAACAGCAAGCTATTGGTCGTCAACTGGAACAGACACGCAAACGATTTGAAGTCGGTATGGCATCAATTACCGAGGTTCATGAAGCCCAGGCTGCTTTTGACACGAGCGTTGCCGACCGGATCGGTGCACTGAGCCTAGTCAGTACCGCCCAGGCGCAATTAGATGTTCTTACCGGCGGTAGCAGTGAACATCTGGCCATTCTGGGCAACGATGCACCCGTTCATGATGCTCCCAAAGAACCCGAATCATTCTGGGTACATCAGGCTGAAACCAACAATCCGCAAATCATTGCGGATCAGTTTGCCTACAAGGCGGCACAGGCGAGTACACAACAACATCGCGCCGAGTATTTTCCGACACTGAACTTGGTCAGCCAGTGGCAACATGTCAACACCGGTGGGGCAGACCCTCTGCAGGATGGCAACAACGCCATGATCGGCGTTCAGCTTAATGTACCGCTTTACAGTGGTGGCGCCATTCCATCCCGTGTCCGCCAGGCATTGGCACTGGAGTATGCAGCCCGAGACCGTCTGGATTTTGCAAAACGCCAGGCTGAGCAACAAACCCACGCCAGCTATCTGCTGGTGCAAACCGATGCTGCCCGAGTCAAGGCCCGCCAGCAGGCAGTCTCTTCCAGCCAGATGGCCCTGGTCGCAACCCAGGCCGGTTATGATGTCGGAACCCGTGACATCGTTGAAGTCATGCAGGCACAGAAAGACCTCTATGCAGCGCGATCAGCTTACGCCAACGCCCGTTATGATTACGTCCTGGACGGCTTAAAACTCAAGGCCTCGGCCGGGTTGCTGAGCGACATGGATATTCGACAGCTCAACAGCTGGCTGGATGACAAGGGCAGCATTAACATCAATAGCCTGAATCCAGAACTGCAGGCACCTGTCGAACAAGGGCCAAATCCCGTTATTCCCAAGGGTACGCCAACAAGCCGGAGGCATTCCTGATGCCCTCAACGTTTCAGCACAGGACCCGTCTGATTGCTGGTCTGGCTGGATTCCTGGCATTGGTTCTTGACGCACTGACCACCCATCTCTGGCAAAAACATCTTGTCTTGTCTGATCTTGACCACATCCATACCGCCCTGCAAATGTTGCTCACCCATGCGCTTTTGCTGGCCATGCTCAGCTTAAACCCCCTTAAGGACCGCTGGCTTAAAGCCTCAGTCTGGCTCATCCAGATTGGCATGATCAGTTTTTCCGGAGGAATCATGCTCACGAGCTTGGGGCTCTGGCCAGTCATCCGACCCATCATCCCGATTGGCGGTACTGCATATATGCTGGCATGGCTGGCACTGGCTGGCTCAGCTCTGGGCTAATCATGCCTTCATTGTTCGGGATTCCGGTGTGGTACTGATGAGCGTTATGTGCCTATATCTTGACAGTTGCAGAGTGATTGTCATCTTATGCATTGCTGCTTGAGTGCATTGCTGATCAGATCCAAATGCCGTTGCAGAGAGCCCCGGTTCCGATCCAGAACACGATTGGCTGCACAGACCATCTCCTGAGATCGGGCCGGATGTCGCAGAAGATCATTCCATGTGTCTCCTAACCGATCAGCTTCACAAAGCATCAGGCCACCCTCCTGAACCAGCTCTTCGACAATACTCTGAAAATTAGTGACATACGGGCCACTTATTGTAGGAATATCGAGAGAAAGTGGCTCAAGTACATTGTGCCCTCCCAGATGAGGCAGCAAAGAGCCTCCAACAAAGGCAATATCCGCCAAGGCATACCACTGCATCAGTTCGCCCATAGTATCCACCAGAATCACATGAGTATCCGTGTTCAGTGACTGCATCTGACTACGCAGCTGCCAAGCCATATGCTGTCGATTCAGCAGCCCAGCCACTTCACTCCCTCGTTCAAAATGTCGGGGCACCAAAACAAGCAGTGCATCCGGCAAAGTTGCCTGAACAACACTGAAAGCAGAAAGAACCAGTAATTCTTCACCCGGATGGGTACTTGCTGCCACCAGGACGGGATTTTTAGCTCCCGTCCGCTGCTCCCGCAGGGTCTCCCGGTTTAGAGCCGGCCGAATTGCATCAAACTTGAGACTACCCAAAACACCAACGCGTGATGGGTCTACGCCTAGATGAACAAAACGCTGGGCCGTGGCTTGATCCTGTGCAGCCACATAATCAAGATTGGCCAGCATAGGACGAACCAGACCCGGCCAGCGTGCATAGCCTTGAGCCGATCGCTCCGATAATCGGGCATTGGCCAGCATAACGAACACCCCGCGCAGATGGGATTCGGCGAGTAGATTGGGCCACAACTCCGTTTCCATAATCACCAGAACCCTAGGTTGCAGCACTGCCAACCATTGCCGGAGGACACGCGAGCGATCCCAGGGAAGATAGGCATGTTCAATCTGATCACCAAAAAGGTTGTGAATACGCTCCGAGCCCGTCGGTGTGGTGCAGGTTACCATGACACGATGTTCGGGAAATTTCTGGATGATTGCCGCAATCAACGGAGCCGCCGCCACAGTTTCTCCAACCGAGACCGTATGAAACCAGATCATGCAAGGTTTTGTGGGAAGATCCCAGCCAAGTCGCTCTCCCCAACGCTGACGGTAGGCGGGGTTTAGGCGCCCCTTCCACCAGAGCCGAAATAATGCCAAGGGCACAAGCAAACTGATGATCCGGTCATAGAGCCATTGAGTCACACCAACCCCCCCTAAGGTTTTACGCGCAAAAAAACAGTCATGCTATGATCTACCCTAACTATAACCGAATCAGACTAGGTAAGGTGATCATGCGTAGTATTGAGATCGATGTTGTCGTCATTGGAGGTGGTATTGCCGGATTATGGACTCTGTCCATGCTCTGCAAGGCTGGATACAAGGCGATACTTCTTGAACACGACAGCATTGGACAAGGTCAAACCCTGTACTCCCAAGGAATTATTCATGGTGGCCTCAAATATGCGCTCGGAGGCATGCTGAGTTCGGAAGCTGAGGCGATTGCGGACATGCCCGACCGGTGGCGAGCCTGTCTGCAAGGCGAGGGCCCCATTGACCTGCGCGGTACGAACGTTCTCTCAGAACATCACTACATGTGGTCCGACCGTTCTCTTGCCGCGCGTATGACCACATTTTTTGGCAGCAAAATGCTGCGTGGACGGATTGATTCTGTTGAAGGGGATGAGCGCCCGGAACTGCTGCGTTCCAGCCACTTTAATGGATCGGTATACCGCCTGAATGACCTTGTACTTGATGTACCTTCACTGTTGCAACGACTGATGGAACAGCATAAAAACCGTATCTTCAAAACAAGTGACCTGAATGTTCTCTACGAAACAGATGATCAGCTTCGAACCCGTTCAATCATCCTGACACCTCAGCATGCAGAACCAATACGCATCCAGCCACACTGGCTGGTCCTCACCGCCGGCAAAGGCAATCAGGGCGTCATGAACAGCCTGGGCATTCAGCAACCAGCCATGCAACTACGTCCCTTGCATATGGTTCTGATGCGTCAGGCTAACTTACCTCCCTTTTACGCCCATTGTATCGGAGCAAGCAGCAAACCACGCCTGACCATTACCAGCCACCCCGATCCTGAACGAGGGATGCTCTGGTACCTCGGCGGTGATCTGGCCGAGCAAGGAGTGGAACGGGATCCCGTGTTGCAGATCGAGATGGCCCAACGTGAGTTGCGCCATCTCTTTCCCTGGCTGGACATCCGCCATGCACAATGGAAAACGCTGCGTATTGATCGCGCTGAAGCAGCCCAGGAACAACTTCTAAAGCCCGACAACGCCTTTGCTGTTCTTAAAGGCAATGCCATCGTCGCCTGGCCCACCAAGCTCGCACTGGCGCCACACTTGGGTGAACTCGTGCTTGACCTGCTTGTTCAGAAGCAGTTCAAACCTACTGCCCCTGCTGGCGATATTGACCTGCCATTCCCGCAACCGGGACTGGGAGCAACGCTGCATGACCTGATGTGAGGGTATCATCATGCTACCACGCAGGCCTCTGGGAAAAACAGGCATTCAGGTCAGTGCATTAGGTCTGGGAACGGTCAAATTTGGTCGCAACCAGGGAGTTAAATACCCTCAGGAATTTGAATTGCCTTCCGATCAGCAAATCGTCGAACTACTGGCCGAAGCACGCAATCTAGGCATCAATGTCCTTGATACTGCCCCAGCTTATGGTCTTAGTGAAATGAGATTAGGGCAGCTTATGGGATACCGACACGATTGGGTTATCATCGACAAAGTCGGGGAACAATTTGAAGCAGGTCTTTCAACCTTTGATTTCAGTCCCGAAGGCATGCGCCATAGCCTTGAACAAAGCCTGCGTCTTCTGAAAACCGATTATATCGATATTCTGCTGCTGCATTCGGACGGCAGGGATATTGAACTGATTAACCAAGGATGCCTTGAAACACTCGCGCGTTTTCAACAGGAAGGTAAAATTCGATCCTGCGGCCTGTCTGGAAAGAGTCTCGAAGGCGCTTTGGCATGTCTTGCCCAAACGGATGTTGCCATGGTGACCTACCACCCACACTATCGTGATGAAGAAGCCGCACTGGACTACGCTGCTGCACATCAGAAATCCTGTCTCATCAAAAAAGCCTTAGCCTCAGGGCATATCCACAGCATGGAACAGGCCCAAGAACATTTGCGGTTCTGTTATCAGCATCCTGGCTGCAGCAGTATCGTCGTCGGCACATTGAATCCCAAGCACCTGAAACAAAATGCTGCGGCCTTCTTATGACGTGACACCCTTAAGTTCCCTGTATTGGTCAGACTTCGCACTATAGGCCCTTCTGGCCCTTCCGGCTCATCCCGCTACTTTGCCAGGTGTGTCATAAGACCATTTCTGAAGTCTTTTCCTGATTGATCGCCCACAACCCAAAAACTCCAGATGATATTTTTTCATGTATTTCAATGAATTTTGATCAATTTGGCGGATGGTTCCTCATTCAATGCTTGAAACAGATTCTTGGAATATTGAGGAAGTCTGATAATCTGTTAACTGTTTGATCCGGATTACTATCAAATTCGGTTATGCCACAACTTAAGGAGAATTGCCATGTTTCGCCCATGTTCAACCGTCTTTCTGGCTGCTTCGCTATGGTGCACAACATCAGCCAGCCAAGCAGATACCGTGATTCATTACACGCTGGATCCCTGGCATACCCAGGTTCGTTTTACGTGGGAGCATGTCGGATTCTCAACCCCCGGAGCAGACTTCACCCAGGTAACCGGTTCAATTGATGGCGATCAGGAACATCCGGAGAAGTCCAAGGTTCATGTTGTCATTCCGCTTCGTTCGCTGGATTCCTATGTTCCTGCCCTTAACGAGCATCTTCTGGACAGCGGTAGTTTTTTTAAGACCAAGCAATATCCTGACATCACGTTTGACAGCACCGCAATGACCCATATTGATGAAAAAGCCCGGACTTTTGATCTTGAAGGAACCCTTACGGTCAATGGGATCAGCAAACCCGTCGTCCTGCACGCCCACGCCAACAAGGTGGGCCCTCACCCTTTCTACAACAATGCTCCCGCAGCTGGCTTTGACGCCACAACGACACTAAATCGCTCTGATTTCGGAGTTGGTGCCTATATTCCTTTGGTCAGTGACGAACTGAAGGTAACGATTACCGTAGAAGCCATCGAATCTTCAGCCTATACCAAAAAGATGGCTGAAGAAGCAAAGAAAAAATCCTGATGCCGGGCCGGAAGATCAGGAGCGATTTTGGTCTTCCGATTCTTTGCACCAGTGCTCATAGGTGATTCTGGGTACATCAAAAACATGGTCCGTACGACAATACCGTGAGGGTGATCCCATACGGCCAATGGGATAAAAATCATGAATATGCAAACGCTCACCAACACGTTCATCCTGAACATGAAACATAAGCACCTCCCCCAGAACAAGCAGATTTTTGCCTAACTCAATGTGCTTATAAAGCCGGCATTCCATGCTAACCTGCACGTCAGGGAGCCTGGGCACCTGTATATGCAAACTGGGTTGGGTGCGTAACCCACAGATCTCGACCTCGCTGCGGGAAGCTGGAAAGTCTGTTGCCGACAAGTT
The DNA here is from genome assembly GCA_021804485.1 of Pseudomonadota bacterium. Lineage (GTDB taxonomy): Bacteria > Pseudomonadota > Gammaproteobacteria > Pseudomonadales > Moraxellaceae > JAJXWR01. The sequence continues at coordinate 17,331 of JAJZHM010000007.1, forward strand.
CATCACATCCATGAAATCCTCGGTCACCATGTGTACGACGAACTCATGATGCCGGAGAATATTGACACCAGTATCACGCAGCCGCCCATCCTCATAACACCCGACACTGAAACCAAGCAGGACAGGGTCTGCACTTAAGGCATTAAAAAAGCTGAATGGTGCCAGATTGACCTGCCCCTGCTCCCCTAAGGATGTCACCCATGCGATGGGGCGAGGCACAACCAAATTTGTCAGCAACTTGTAATTGGCTTGGGCACTTTGCTGCCGAGGATCAATATCCATACACCACTAACCTCCAACGCCATAATAGCTCTTGAGAATATCATAGAATCCAGCAAATGTTCGGAATGCGTTTTTTACGTCATAACTGACACTTGACAAGACTCCACGCTATTTATCAGTATGTGCACGCAACCCTGCCATTTGTACATAACCCACTTTTTTAAGGGTTTGAGCAGGGATGTACGCATGCGTTGCCCTAACTCCTGCATCCACATTCACGTCGCACTTGGACATGAGCGTCTGATAGCAGGACCGAGCTGCTCTCTGCGACGGCTTAAGGGGAAGCGAAGCCGAATAATACCCGTCCTTTCCTAAAACCCCCATGGGTTCATGGGGAGGCTTAGGGGAGGCTTAGACAAAAGGAACGAAAAAACCATGCTACTGGACGGACACTCCTTCGAATGGAACATTATCCCCATTCTTGTTCTTGTCGTGTATGCCTATGCAGACCAGGTTGCGGCACAACGCTGGAAGGTGGTATTTGCTGGCCTGGCCTTCTGGCTTATGGACTGGGTCAATGAAATCATTAACGCACTGATCAACCACTTTACCCATCATCCCGTGTGGGGAACTCCTTCGGCTTCTTCACTCACCATCCTTGCAGGACTGAACATTGAAATTAGCCTCATGTTTGCCGTTATGGGCCTATTGTCCGTTCGGCTCTTGCCAGAAAACCGCAATCTCGCCTTTTACGGCATCAACAACCGATTCTGGTTTGCAGGCATCAATTCGATCCTGTGTGTTCTGGTCGAACTTGAACTGCACCATATCGGCGCACTCCAATGGTACTGGCCATGGTGGAATACTTCTTTTCCGTTCCTGATCTGGCTGCTCGGCTACATGCCTTTTTTCCTGGTGGCATATTGGGTCTACGACATGCCAGCAACCCTTCATCAACGTCAGACGGTATCCCGGCTATTTCTGACTGTGGTTTTGGCTCTGACACTCTTTGGCCCTGTACTGCGCTGGCTCTAAAAGCTCCGGTGATGTGTCTGCGTCATTGCAGACACATCGTGCAGGTTTATTTTGGCGCAGCAATCACATCATTCCATTCACAGGTTTCCACCAGAGGACGTGTATCCTTCCCAAGAATGCGATCCTTAAGGTTTAAAAACTGGTGGGTAATAATATGTCCAAAATGCGCCATGGCGCGTGGTGCCGAAAATGACATCGGTTTCCCGGGAATAATCAGGTCATCAGCAAGCTGACCCAGTTGGGCATGCATGCGATCCGGCTGAAAAACGGGCATCCGGTGCTGCAGAACATAGGCCAGATCCCTGTCTTTGAAAATCAGAAATCCATAATAGAAAACCTGGGATGTATCATGCAGTGCCCCGACAGAGTGCGGCTGCATTTCCAACGAGATCTCGGAGAACAAGGCTTCTTTACCCGAGCGAACCTTGACAAAGACCTTGCCCATGGTACGAATCGACTTCACTTTGGCAGAAGCCGGTATCACCTTGCGCAGGTAGTTTGATAACACGACTTCAGCAATGGTCCGATCCGCCGCAAATGCCGGTACAGTTGCCAGAGGATCCTGATTGATCCGCAAATAATCGATTCTGAAAAAACGGTTTTGAGCATCCCAGATATTCAGGGACCCACCCACATGATCGCATCCCTCAGTTAGCGTCACCTGTCCCCGAAAGATATTGATATCCAGGGGCAGAGAAAAGGCTTTCTGCGGAGCGTGGTAATAACCGATGGTCTGCCGGGCGGTGCTGGCACATCCCAACATAAAACAGGCTGCAAAAACCATGATACCCAGCCCAATAATTGATTTAAACATCACGTCCCCCCTGCAACAGAATCGTTCCCTCAGAGTCATTTATTCTAGCTGACTAGTTGAGTTTCTTAGTCATACCCCCATATCGTCAATAATATTTATGTTAATGAGCGAGCGTACCCATCATGACAACCATCGTCGCAGTAAGACATGAAGGACAAATCGTTGTAGGCGGCGATGGCCAGGTTTCCCTTGGTCAAACCATTATGAAGAGCAACGCACGCAAGGTACGACGCTTGTACCAGGAGCGGGTCATTGCCGGATTTGCAGGGGCAACTGCTGATGCCTTTACCCTTTTTGAGCGATTTGAGGCCAAACTAGAAAAACATCAGGGACAAGTACTCCGCTCCGCGGTCGAACTGGCGAAGGACTGGCGTACCGACCGAATGCTGCGGCGCCTGGAAGCGCTGTTGATTGTCGCAGGGCAGGATACTCTTCTGATGATCAGTGGTACAGGCGACGTGATTGAACCGGAAGACCATATCATTGCAGTGGGGTCAGGGGGTCAGTTTGCCCTTGCGGCAGGCAGGGCCTTACTGAAACACAGTAGCCTTGATGCACGCAGTATTGTCGAGGAAAGCCTGGATATTGCTGCTGATATCTGCGTTTATACCAATCACCACCGCACCATCGAAACGCTGGAGTACTCTGCATGAGCAGCATGACACCCCGAGAAATCGTTCACGAGCTTGATCGCCATATCATTGGCCAGGATGCTGCGAAGCGTGCTGTTGCAATTGCCTTACGTAACCGCTGGCGCCGGATGCAACTGCCTGAAGATGTGCGACAAGAGATTGTTCCCAAGAATATTCTCATGATCGGTCCGACAGGTGTTGGAAAAACCGAAATTGCCCGTCGGTTAGCTCGTCTAGCGAATGCTCCGTTCATCAAGGTTGAAGCCACCAAGTTCACCGAAGTTGGCTACGTCGGACGTGATGTGGAAACCATCATCCGTGATCTTGTCGAAATGGCGATCAAAGAAGAGCGGCAGCGTCAAACCGAGCGCGTTGCTGAGCAGGCCGCCGAGCGGGCTGAGGAAAAAATCCTCGATGCGCTGCTGCGCCCTCCTGCACATGGCACCCCACTGAATTCTGAACCAAATGACCAGACACGCCAGATTCTGCTGCGCAAGTTACGGCAAGGAACGTTGGATGACCGAGACGTTGAAGTTGAAATTCCCATGCACTTTGGTGTCGAAATCATGTCGCCGCCCGGCATGGAAGAGATGAGTTCCCAGTTACAGAATCTGTTCAGCAATATCGGCCGGAGTCGAACCCAGACCAAAACCATGAAAGTTGCTGAGGCGCTTAAACGCCTGCGCGACGAAGAAGCTCTGCAGATGGTCAATGATGAGCAGATCAAGGAACAGGCCTTGAAAGCGGTTGAGCAAAATGGCATTGTCTTTATTGATGAAATTGATAAAGTCTGTCGTCGTGGTGAGACCAGTGGCGCGGACGTTTCCCGAGAAGGTGTACAGCGGGATCTTCTACCACTGATTGAAGGCTGTACGGTCAACACCAAATATGGCATGGTTAAAACCGACCATATTCTTTTTATCGCTTCAGGTGCATTTCATCTGGCCAAACCCTCAGATCTGATTCCCGAACTTCAGGGGCGCCTGCCGATTCGTGTCGAGTTGAATGCCCTGACTCCTTCCGACTTTGAGCGCATTCTGACCGAACCCGACTTTTCACTAATTCATCAGTATTCGGCCCTGCTCCAGACCGAAGGACTAACTCTGGAATTTAGTGCTGCATGCATCAAACGGCTTGCCCAGATTGCTTATGAAGTGAATGAACGGACTGAGAACATTGGCGCACGTCGCCTTCATACTGTCCTAGAAAAACTTCTCGAAGATATTTCATACACAGCCGCCGATCTGGCTCTGCAACATAAGGATCAGTCTTTAACCCTGACGGATGCGGATGTGGAAAAAAGTCTAGGTACTTTGGTCAAGAACGACGATCTGAGCCGGTTTATCCTCTGATGCGACCGACACGTATTGAATACCGCAGCGCAGAACGGGTTTTAATCCTGCATGGACCGGGATCCAGGGAAGACTTCATTCCTGCAGCACTGCTCAGGGTCTGCTCTCCTTCAGCTGAAGTTCAGGGACATGGACCAGGGGCTCCGGGAGTGCTGCCCGATCATGTGGATGAGATCGGAATTGTTGCCATGGATTCCGTTGGCACCTATGCCATCAAACTGCATTTTAGTGATGGACACCGTACCGGTATTTTTTCCTGGGACTACCTCGCAGACCTGGCACTGCACAAAAATCAGCGCTGGGAAGACTACCTTAATGCACGCGCTGAGCGTGGCATCCCCAAAGATGGCAAGAACCTGTTAGAATAAGCGCGAGTAACCGGCAGGAGTACATGATGTCCCTGGATCACCCGAACCTGCAGCTGGTAAGTTCGTCCGATAACCGAACACCCGTCAGCACTGCAGATCAGCTTCGTGCTGAAATTTCTAGTTTTCGCAACTGGCGCATTCACAGTGACCCCGAGTTCAATCAGTTCTTTGGCAAATTGCAGCTCTGGCAGGTCGAGCGACTGAAAAAGACCCATGCCGGCCTGCTTAAGGATCCACACTATCAAGCCGCAACCGAGTTTTTTCTCTCTGATATGTATGGCGGCCTTGATCTGACCGAACTTGCCAATGAAGTTGAGCGCGCACTGCCTATTGCCTCACGATTGCTCCCGGACTCAGTCTTGCGTACCTCCGGGGTTGCTCTCGAATTGAATTCACTGACGGGTGAACTTGATCAGCGCATGACGGAAATCCTTTTTGAGGAAATGAAGGTTGAGAACGTCACCACCGAATCCTACTGTGAGGCTTATCGTCGTACCAGCCATCAGGAAGCACGCTATCGTCAGTTGGAACTGATCTCTGCACTTGGTCTGGGTCTGGATCGTTACGTACGCTCCAGAGTCATTTATGCCACCTTCAAACTGGCCTTTCGACCGGCACATCTTGCTGGTTTTGGTGGTCTTTATGATTTCCTTGAAAAAGGCTTTGCGGTCATGAAGCCCATGGGCTCTGCAGCCGATTTCATCAACGGTTTTGCCCAGGTAGAGCGCGCCATCTCGGACCGGATCATGCAGGGAGACCCTAATCCATTTGCATGACCCGGATCAGCTTTGCTGTGGATGCAACTGGTCAATCCGTATCCGCATGGCGTATCATGCCGACGCAGTGTGATTCGAGAGCCCGCATCCATGGATGACCAACAAAACCATTCAACCCATTTCGGTTTTCAAACCGTTACTCCGGAAGAAAAAACGCGCAAAGTCGCTGAAGTTTTTCATTCGGTTGCCCGTTCCTATGACATCATGAATGATCTGATGTCCTTGGGCATTCATCGATTCTGGAAACGATACGCCGTTGAAATGTCTGGCTTGCGCCCCGGATACCGGGTGCTGGATCTGGCAGGAGGTACCGGTGATCTGGCGCACGCATTCAGCCGAATTGTCGGAACCAGCGGACAGGTTGTCCTTGCGGACATCAATGCATCCATGCTGCAAGTCGGTCGTGACAAGCTCATGGATCTTGGGGTTGGTGCACGTATTGCCTATGTTCAGGCGAATGCTGAATGCCTGCCTTTTGCCGATCATTCCTTTGATCTCGTCTCCATTGCATTTGGCCTTCGAAATGTCACCGACAAGGATGGTGCCTTGCGATCGATGTTTCGCGTACTCAAGCCCGGAGGACGACTTCTGGTGCTTGAATTTTCCAAACCACAGTCTCCTATTTTATCCCGCATTTATGACCATTATTCCTTTCATGTCCTTCCAGCTCTTGGTGAACTGGTGGTTCGTGATGCTGCAAGTTACCGTTATCTGGCAGAGTCCATCCGGATGCATCCAGACCAGACCACACTGGAGAGCATGATCCGCCAGGCCGGCTTTGACCGTACCGACTACCGTAACATGACAGGGGGAATTGTCGCCCTGCACCGGGGATTCAAGTCATGATGCCTGGCATGTATCAGGTCGTTATCTTTAAATCGGTTGAAAAGCTGCTGCAGCTGGCACTCGAACAGGACCCTTCAAGCCGCATGCGCCTTGAAGCCCTAGAAGGGCAACGTGTTTTCATTGAGATCCACCAACCTGAGTTTCAGGGATTGCTAAAAATCGAGGGCGGCTCGCTTAGGTGGCTAGCTGAAAGTCACGAGCCTGCCCATGCGACACTGGAAGCACGCTCACTGGATCTGCTCCGCCAGTTTTTCAACAGTCAGCCACAGTGGGTACAAGGTCCCGTTCATCTAGGTGGCGATGTCGAACTGATTCAAAAACTTCATGAGATATTCACCCATCTTGAAATCGACTGGGAAGAACCTTTGGCGCGCTGGTTTGGAGATCCCCTTGCCCATCAAATGGGACGAGGTATTCGTCAGCTTGCCCGATTCACGCGCCGATCTGCACGGGTCATGTTTCAGAATAGCCGCGAATACCTGCAGGAAGAACTGGGTGCTATTCCTATGCGCTGGGAGCTTGATGAACTCACCCAGGAAATTCAGGATCTCAGCGCTGATACGGATCGGGTGAACGACCGCATGAGACGCCTGGAAGAACTTCTACAGCACCGGAATGGATCCTGATCATGTCTGCTGGCTTATCCTTAAGTTCCCTACGACGAATACTGCATCTTTGGGGCCTGACAGCACGCTACCGTCTCGACCAGCTGATCCCCAGCCCCTTCGGGTGGATGCGCCTTCCTGGTTTAATGATGCGTCTGCACCCTTATGGCTGGTTACCTGTACGGCGCGGGTTGCCTGAGGATCGTCTCAGGATGGCTCTTGAGGAAATGGGGCCCGTATTCATAAAACTTGGGCAATTGCTGGCAACCCGACGTGATTTATTGCCCTCGAATGTACTGGATTCTCTGGCCGCATTGCAGGATCAGGTTCGTCCCTGTTCTGTTGATGCTGTGGTCAATACCATTGAATTTGAACTCAAGCGGCCAGTTGATGAAGTTTTTATGCGCTTTGACCTTGAGCCACTGGCGGCGGCATCGATTGCACAGGTGCATGCCGCACAGCTCTTTGATGGCCGTGAGGTTGTAGTCAAGGTACTACGCCCCGGCATTCGTCAGGCCGTGGAACAGGATATGGCTTTGTTGGGCGACATGGTCCAATGGGTTGAACATCGGTGGGAAGAAGCCAAACGCCTTAGACTTGCCCAAGTCGTCGCAGACTATCGACAGACCCTGCTTGATGAGTGTGATCTGGTTCTTGAAGCTGGCAATACACGACGACTTCGGCAAAACTTTCTCAACTCGGAGCAGTTGTACGTTCCTTGGGTCGATGATCGCTATGTTGCACCGAGCGTACTGGTTCTGGAACGGGTATATGGGATCCCCGTCAGTCAAACGGCTGTTCTGCAAAACAGCAACATCAATCGCAGGGATCTGGCAGAAACGGGTCTAACCGTATTCTTCACCCAGCTACTGCGCGATAATTTCTTTCACGCTGATATGCATCCTGGAAATGTATGGGTTGATTCACAACGCAGCGAAAGACCCCGATATATTGCCTTGGACTGCGCCATCATGGGCAGCCTGCACACGCGTGACCAGATTGCGGTTGCCCGATTGGGCATGGCCCTGGTTCAAAGAGATTTTCCCGAACTGGTTCGTGTCGCTTGGGCTGAAGGCTGGGTTCCTGCAGGCACCTCCCTAGAAACCCTCGAACGTGAAGTACAGCGTCTGGTTCAACCTGTTCTTGACCAGACTATTGCAACTCTGAATTTTGCACCCACCCTGCTTGGACTGCTTGATCTGGCGCGTCGCTACCGGCTGATCATACCCACTCAGTTTGTGCTTCTGCTCAAGACATTGATTCATGTTGAAGGACTTGGGCGTGGCCTCTATCCTGATCTCGACATCTGGGCACTCAGTCGACCACTACTCAGCCAATGGCTCGCTGACCAGATTGGTCCCCAGGCCATCATGAAAAAAGGCCAGAAAAGTCTGCCACAATGGATGGGAATGCTGCTTGAATTGCCCAATCGTCTTGAAGATGGCGCCATGCACCAGCGGGCCATTCTGCAGGAACAGACCGAACAGAAAATCCTGCTGACGCAGTTAAGTCAAGAGCTTCCCCGCATACGGCGGGCCCGGCGTTATACGAACACTGGAATTCTTTTGCTTGTTCTTGGTCTTGCTTTGCCGGAACCCGTTCCAGTGCTTTTCGTTCTGGCTTGCTGTGCGCTTCTTGCAGGAATTTGGCTATGAATATTCTGGAAGAAATATCGTTCAATCAGGACGGGCTGGTCTGTGCCATCGCCCAAGATTATCATTCCCAGCGCATCCTGATGCAAGCATGGATGTCCCGTGAATCCCTGCAACTGTCCCTGCAGGAAGGAAGGGCGATCTACTACTCGCGCTCCCGAAAGAAAATCTGGCGCAAGGGAGAAGAATCCGGTCATGTTCAGCGACTTGTTGAAGTACGTCTCGATTGCGATGGAGACTGCCTGCTGCTGCTGGTTGAACAACAAGGCGGCATTGCCTGTCATACAGGCAGGGAAAGTTGCTTCTATCGTGTCTTGAAACAAGATGGATGGGTCAGCTCCGACCCCGTGCTCATCCCCGGCGAGGATATTTATGGACGTTCTTGAACAGTTACAGAATACTCTTCAGTCACGTTTGACTGCGGATCCAACAACATCCTATGTTGCCCAGTTATACCACAAAGGCATGAATACCCTGCTCAAGAAGGTCGGCGAAGAGTGCGCCGAAACCATTATTGCAGCCAAAGATGCCGAACAGTCCGGAACGAATGAAGATCTTGTTTATGAAATGGCTGATCTCTGGTTTCACAGTATGGCACTGCTGACCTATTGTCGGGTGGATTACAAGGATGTTTTGCAGGAACTGGCCCGCAGGTTTAATATGTCCGGACTGGAAGAGAAAGCACAACGAATATCCTCTGCCAGCCAAGGCGATCACAACCACTTGAAAGGAGAGCCATAATGCTGGGAAATTTGAGTGTCGTCCATGTGTTGCTTCTGCTGATCATCGTTGCCATGATTTTTGGCACATCACGCTTGAAAAATATTGGACGTGACCTTGGCGGTGCTATTCAGGGCTTCAAGGAAGCAATGCGCGAAGGTGAACAAGCAAGCACTCCACAACAGGCACCATCCGCAAAGTTGTCTGCGAGCGAACACGACCCCGTACCACCGGTACGCCCCGTGGAAACTTCAAGCGATCGTCCAACCCATCAAGGCTGACAGGCTTTAACCATGTTTGACTTCGGATTTGGGGAGATACTTTTACTGGCGGTTGTTGCACTGGTGGTTCTTGGTCCTGAAAAGTTACCGCATGCTGCCCGGATGGCCGGAGCTTGGCTGGGGAGGCTACGTCGTATGGTCGCCGAGATCCAGACCGAACTGGAGCAGGAAGTAGCGATTCAGGAAATGCGCAACGAACTGAAGAAACAACTCGAATCCGCCTCATCAGAGGAAATGCGTCAGCAACTGAATGCACAGCTCGAACTGGTGGAAAGCAGTTTAAAGATGAACAGAGGCAGCAATGCCCCGGCACATGTCATTCTCCCGGACAAGTCGCCTGATGCATGATCCTTTGAATGATCAGGAACAATCGCTGTTCAGCCATCTGGACGAACTAAGGCGCAGGCTGTTGCGCAGCATTATTGTCTGTCTGGTAACCTTTGCTTTGCTGATGTGGCATGCCAATGATCTTTTCCAGATGCTCTCAGCCCCGCTGATCTCCCTTTTGCCCCCGGGCTCACATCTGGTTGCCACAGATCTAACCTCGCCCTTCATGGCTCCTTTGCGCCTAAGCTTCATGGTCGCGCTTTTTATCAGCATGCCCTATCTGCTGTTCGAACTATGGGGTTTTATTGCGCCAGCCCTTTATCAGCACGAGAGGCGTGTTGCTATTCCCCTGCTTAGCAGTTCCATTGTGCTGTTTTATAGCGGTGTTGCTTTTGCCTATTATCTGATTCTGCCCACCGTGCTGCATTTCTTTACCCATATTGGCCCTTCCCAAGTGACCATCATGGCCGACATGAACCACTACCTCAATTTTACCCTGAAATTTTTTCTTGTATTCGGACTGGCGTTCGAGATTCCGGTAGGAACCTTCCTGCTCATCTGGAGCGGACTGACAACCGTTGAATCCCTCAGCGCCAAAAGACGTTATGTTATTGTCGGCAACTTCTTTGCCGCCATGTTTCTGGCTCCTCCGGATGCCTTTTCCATGCTGATGTTGGCAATCCCCATGTGCCTGATGTTCGAGGCCGGGCTTTGGGCTGGCCGATGGGTCAGAAAAGTGGGGAAAGACGCTTGACCGGACGGTAGCAGGGACCTTTTTAAGAATCCGCTCCCGCAAAACCGCCAGCATGAGCAGGAGCCGTTCTCAGTAAACCACAGTTCTGGCATGGCGCTTATTTTGTTGGTAGTGCTACGTTACAAACAGGCAGGGAAATACGCTGACAAATGTCTAGAATGCCAAAGCAGGACATATGGACTGATGGATCGCTGCAACAAACAACCTTGCTCAGGATCGAACAAGGTTGTTTGGCATAACTGCCGTACAGACTAGTGTTTGGCTGCTGCTGCTGCGGCCGCCGGCGGATTGATTGCCAACAGTTCGACCTTGAAGATCAGGGTTGAATTGGGCGGGATGGGCCCGGCTCCATTCTCGCCATAAGCAAGTGCTGAGGGGATGTAAAACTCATAAGTACTGCCCACTGACATCTTCTGCAAACCTTCCGTCCATCCCGGAATGACCTCATTAAGCTGGAAGCTGGCCGGCTCATGACGTTCATATGAGCTATCAAACACCTGCCCGGAAATGAGTTTGCCTTCGTAGTTGACCTTAACGGTATCGGTCGGCTTCGGATGGGGCCCCTGTCCAGCGTGGATCACCCGATACTCCAGACCATCAGCTAGACGTTTCACGCCCGCTTCAGATGACTTCTTGGCAAGGAACTGATCTCCGGTGGCCTTGTTGGCAGCAGCTTCCTTGTCGTGCTCCGTGCGCATTTTCTGCACCATGCGGGAGCGGAACTGTTCAAGTACTGCCTGCATCTGCTCACGCGTCATGGCAGGATTGGATTTAGCATAGGCATCCTTGAAACCCTGCATGAACGAGTCAACATTCAGGTCAGGAATCTGCTCTGCATGTCGCTCTCCTAACATGAATCCCAGTGAATAGCCAACCTGTTGATCCGTGGTCATTGCCGGAGCAGCCAGAGTTGACCCGGCATACAGACACACGGCCATCCCGAGCATGCTGCGAAGCGTTCTCATGTTGATTCTCCAAAATCCATCAGTAGTGTATTGTCCGAGTGCAAAAGAATAACCTCTGACTGGAATATCTGCCATGAACAAATCCATTCCGGCAACAAAATCACATCATATTGACTCAGGACAAACAAATCAGCGTAGCAAACTTCTCGCTTTTTTTGTCGGTATCGTATAATTTTGACATTGGCACAACCATGATGAGGATGTGATATGTCTGCTGATAACGCCGCCGCCAAAGGCAAATCTGTATCTGAAAAGAAAGGCGCCAAACCTGCCGAGAAAACACTTATGGACTTGGAACAACAATTGAACAAGATTCAAAGCAAACTGGAAGACACTCGTAAAAAAGCCCAGAAGGAATACGAGCAACTTTTGCAGCGTGTGCAGAAGCATGCCGCCAAGCTTGAAAAAGAATTGACGGAACGGCTGAAAAAACAGCTCGAAACCATCAAGGATAAAAATATCAAGCAGCAGATTCGTGAAGCAACCGATGAAGCCCTGAAAGAAATCAAGATGGTGCTGAACCTTGCCAAAGAAGATCTGAAGCAGGCTCAAAAACTTCTGCTTGAACTGCAGAAAAAGAGCAAGATTTCTGACTACTTCAAATCTGCCATCCAAAGTGGCAAGAAGGTCGCTGGCAAGACGGAAAGCAAGGCTCAGGCTGCCGTTACCCGTGTAGCCCAGAAAGCTGCCCAGGTTTCTGAATCGGTTAAGGAAACCGTGAAAGAAACAGTCAAGGAGGCGGTCAAGGAAGCCGTTGATGTAGTGCATGCAGTCGAAGCAGCAGCAAACCCTGCAGCAGCCAAAACACCAGCACGCACAAGTCGGGCACGTAGCACGGCCTCCGCAGAAACCAGCAAGGCGGCTGCCACTCCAAAACCGGCTGTGGCACGTACCCGCAAGCCTGCAGCAGCTAAACCAGCTGCTGAAAGCGCTCCTGCCGATGAAAAAATCCTGAACCCACAGACCGATCTTGGTTTAAATCCTCAGGACAAAGCCTGATCAATCTGCTCGGAATGAAACCGGCTAGCCTCCTGCAATCCGGAAGCTAGCCGGCTTAGCATTGCCTCAGCCTCTGACCTCCGCGACTCAGTCAACGGCAGCTGCTGCAAATATACATACCAGTTTTGCTGGATTGCCATGCCTTCGGTAGCGAAGGTCATGGGGCACTTCCAAAGTTGGGCATGCAGATCAGCCAACTCAACCTGCATGGCTTGGATGCGCGTTTTCTCCATGACCTCATTCCAGGTCCTCCAGACTTCTTCACCCAACCCCTGATAGTGTGCAATTTTCTGCTGCAGCGTTTTCAGCTTATTCTGGCAGGCATGGTAGAAGTCCGCTCCAACCTGTATTAATGCACCCACATCTGAGGCGTTGACACAGCGCTGATGATGCCCTGCAAAAGCCAGTGCAACCAGAATGGCCGGACGCATCCCGAACTGTTGCTGAAGCTGCATGGACCAGCCATGAAATGAAGTCTTACTCCAGACAGACAGGGTGTATTCCCAAAGAGGTGTATCCAAGGATGGCTTTGCAGGTTGCATGATGTCACAGGCAGAAATTTATGTCCCATTGTGGTATGTTACGCACCTTCATGCAAGCGAACATGTTCATAGTTTTATGCTCGAACTCAAACAAGCCACACTTCGAAGAGGAACACGCTGTCTGTTTCAATCGGCAGATGTACGCCTTTTCCCCGGATGGCATGTCGGCCTTTGCGGAGCCAATGGCGCAGGAAAATCGAGCCTTATGGCCGTACTTCTCGGCTCTCATCAGCTTGATCATGGTGATGTACGCTTCCCCGCTTCTTGGCGCTTTGCCAGCATGAATCAGGAAATCCCGGCGACGGATCAAAGTGCGCTGGATTTTGTACTTGATGGCGATACTGAATTTCGGGAACTGCAATCGCGGATTGACCAAGCCGAAGAGCAGGCACAAAGCCAGAACCCGGAAATTCTTTCCGAACTGGCCCAAGCCCATGCCGATTTCGCCGCTCTGGATGGATTTTCAACACCTGCACGGGCGGCAACTCTTATGGCAGGCCTTGGATTCCGACAAGATCAGCTCGCATTACCGATCCGTGCTTTTTCGGGTGGCTGGCGTATCCGGCTTGGCCTTGCTCGGGCCCTGATGTGCCGTTCGGATATCTTGCTACTTGATGAGCCCACAAACCATCTGGATCTGGATGCGCTGCTCTGGCTGGAGCAATGGCTGAAATCCTATCCAGGGCTTCTGCTGCTGATTGCCCATGACCGGGACTTTCTTGATGGTGTCTGTGATCATATTATTGCGATTGAACATGAAACCCTGACGCTTTACACCGGCAACTACAGCAGTATGGAGCGCAGCAGGGCCGAGCATCGCCTGCAACGAGAGCAACAACGTCAGCAAGTCGCCGTCGAGCGGGCCCATCTTGAGTCATTCATCAATCGTTTTCGCGCCCAGGCAACCAAGGCACGACAAGCTCAGAGTCGCATCAAGCGCCTTGAGCGACTTGAAGAAATTGCTCCGCTGCAAGAAGAATCACCGTTTCGTTTTCAGTTTCTTGCACCCGAACGAATGCCCGTTCCATTGGTTAATCTGGATCGGGTTGACATCGGCTATGCCTCCCGAAAGATCCTCCATGCGATTGACCTGCAACTTAATCCTGGCGACCGTATTGGCATTCTTGGGCATAACGGTGCTGGTAAATCAACCCTGTTAAAGGTACTTGCCGGCACCCTTCTTCCTGAGGCCGGAACGCGTACTCTGGCTCCGGATATTCGTATTGCCTATTATCATCAGCATCAGCTGGAAGCCTTTGCAGATGATGATACCCCTCTGCTCTGCCTTCAGCGCCGTGCTACCAAGAAAACCGATCTCGAACTACGTCTATTCCTCGGTCGATTCGGCTTTACGGGAGAACGCGTCCTTGAGACCTGTAAACGTTTTTCTGGTGGCGAGCGGGCACGCTTGGCTCTGGCACTTTGCGCCTGGGAACAACCGCACGTTCTGTTGCTTGATGAGCCAACCAACCATCTGGACATCGAGATGCGCCTTTCCCTAGCCCTTGCACTGCAAGAGTTCAGTGGCGCACTGGTTCTGATCTCTCATGATCGATCCCTGTTAAGCAGTTGCTGTGACACCCTCTGGCTGGTCGAACAGCAGCAGTGCCTGCCTTTCGATGGTGATCTAGTGGACTATGCGGCACGACTAAGGCAAGGTAGTGCTGAGGAAGCATCCAACGACCGCCCAAAATCCTCCGCGCAACGCAAGGACCAGAAACGACAGGAAGCTGAACAACGTCAGCAATTAAGACCGCTTCGCCAGAAACTGCACCATGTTGAACGGGAAATGGAAAAGCTGCAGGCACGATACCAGCAGGTACAGGATCGTTTGCACGATCAGAACCTTTATCTCCCTGAAAACAAAAACGTCCTGCTTCAGGCCATGTCCGAAAGTGAAACCCTTCGCCAGCAGCTGAATGAGCAGGAACACCTGTGGCTCGAGCTGTCTGAGGCCATTGATCATGCCTCATCCTGAACTGCGTTGTCGCCCAAAGTGTGGTGCCTGTTGCATTGCCCCTTCGATCGCGCAATCGTTCTGGGGGATGCCTCATGGAAAACCGGCAGGCATGGCCTGCGTTCATCTCGATACGGCCATGCAATGTCGGCTTTTTCTCGATCCGCGTCGTCCCGCCTGTTGTTCCGGGCTAAGTCCGCAAGCTGATATGTGCGGCGAGCAACGAGCAGACGCCCTTGTTTTTCTCAGACACTTGGAGCAGGCCACCCTGCCGGGAGTACCTTGATGACGTCCAACAACACCGAACGTGCTGCATTTCCCCTGACCCGGATGCGTCGCAACCGTTATCAGGATTTCCGGCGCCGGATTGTTCGGGAAACGTCACTGCAAAGTGACGATCTGATCTACCCTGTTTTTGTTCTTGATGGCAGCGGTCGTCGTGAAGCCGTTCCTTCCATGCCCGGTGTTGAACGCCTTTCCATCGACCAATTGGTCAAGGATGCTCGTCAGTGGCATGAACTTGGCCTTCCGGCTCTGGCCCTTTTTCCGGTCGTCGATGTCGCGCTCAAATCACTGGAAGCTGAAGAGGCATGGAGCCCAAATGGACTGGTCCAGCGCTGTGTGCGTGCTCTGAAGGATGCAATCCCTGAGCTTGGCATTATTACGGATGTCGCGCTTGACCCCTATACGAGTCATGGCCAAGATGGAATTATTGACGAGAGCGGTTTTGTCCTTAATGACCGGACGACTGAGGCACTGGTGCTGCAGGCACTTTCCCATACCCGAGCAGGAGCCGATATTGTCGCACCCTCGGACATGATGGACGGACGCATTGCCGCCATTCGGCGCACACTGGAATCGGAAGGCTTCAAGAATACCGGCATTCTGGCTTATTCAGCCAAATATGCCTCGGCCTATTATGGGCCATTCCGTGATGCCGTTGGCTCAGCTGCCCAGCTTAAAGGCGGCAGCAAGGTGACCTACCAAATGGACCCAGCCAACCGCATGGAGGCACTGCACGAAGTCGCCCTTGATCTGGCGGAAGGTGCCGACATGGTCATGGTCAAACCAGGAATGCCCTATCTTGATATTGTGCGCGAGGTCAAGAATCAGTTTAAAGTCCCAACGCTGGTCTATCAGGTCAGTGGTGAATATGCCATGCACAAGGCGGCGGCACAAGCAGGCTGGCTCAACGGCGAAGCCGTCATGCTTGAGTCACTGCTGTGTATCAAAAGGGCTGGTGCAGATGCAATCCTTACCTATTTTGCCAAGGACATGCTAGATTATCTGGCACGCTGACCTGGTGAATCGCACGACAGAGGCCCATGGTGGATGACACAAGCGTTGACCTGAACAATCCTGCTTTCTATCTGAACCGGGAACTCAGTATCCTCGAATTTAATCGCCGGGTTCTGGCCCAGGCACGCGACCCCATTCACCCGCTCATGGATCGCTTTAATTTTCTCATCATATTTTCACGCAATCTTGATGAGTTTTTCGAAATTCGGGTCGCTGGGCTCAAACAGCAGATCCGCCTGAACCGGGCGAGCCCGGGCCCGGACGGCCTGCTCCCCCAAGAAGTTCTGCAAAAAATTGGTGCGATTTGTCATATTGCCGTTGATGAACAGTATCAACTGCTGAATGACGACCTGTTGCCAGCCCTTGCCGCTGAAAATATCCGCTTTCTGCGCCGTGAAGAACTGACTGAAGCCCAGACCAGCTGGGTTAAAAAATATTTTCGTGAACAGGTTATGCCTGTATTGACCCCCATTGGGCTTGACCCTGCACACCCCTTTCCACGTCTGGTGAATAAAAGCCTCAATTTTATTGTTTCGCTGGAAGGGAAGGATGCCTTCGGCCGACAAATCGAACTAGCTGTGGTCCCAGCACCCCGTTCCTTACCCCGGGTTGTCCGGCTTCCAGATGAACTGACCGAAGGTGGCGATCACCACATCCTGCTCTCATCCATCATCCATGAGCATGTCTCCGAACTGTTTCCTGGCATGACGGCAACAGGATGCTATCAGTTCCGGGTCACACGTAATGCCGATCTTGCCCTTGATGAGGACGAAGTCGAAGATCTGGCCTCTGCCCTGAAGGGTGAACTACTTTCGCGTCGTTATGGCAATGCTGTACGTCTCGAAGTTGCTGATAACTGCCCACAGCAAATCAGGGAATACCTGCTGCGCAAATTTTCCCTGGATGAACAGGATCTTTATCAGGTCAACGGTCCAGTAAACCTTGCACGCCTCTGGCTCAGCATGGATCGACCGAGGCTGAAGTATGCCCCTTTCACCCCCTCGGTTCCTGAGATTCTACAAAAAGCCGAAAACTGCTTTGAAGCATTGCGCCTGCGCGATATCCTGCTCATGCATCCTTTTCAGTCGTTTACCCCGGTGATTGAACTGTTGCGTCAGGCAGCCCAAGACCCCCAGGTTTTGGCCATCAAGCAAACCCTTTACCGAACAGGTCCAGATTCGGAGGTCGTTCAGGCACTGGCGGAAGCAGCCCGAAATGGCAAAGAAGTGACCGCCGTTATTGAATTGCGAGCCCGTTTCGACGAAGCATCCAATATCGAGGTTGCCAATGTCCTGCAGGAGGCGGGTGCCATTGTTGTTTATGGCATCGTTGGCTATAAGACCCATGCCAAGATGATTCTGATCGTCCGTCGGGAGAAAAACAAGCTGGTACGCTACGTGCACCTTGGTACTGGTAATTATCATGCTGCAAATGCACGGCTCTACACCGACTACTCGCTGATGACCGCCAACCCTGAGCTTTGTGATGATGTCGCAAAGATTTTCCAGGAACTGACCGGCATGGGACGAACTGCCCGTCTTAAAAAACTCTTTCATGCCCCTTTTACCTTGCAGAATCAACTGCTCTCCATGATTGAAGATGAGATAATGCGGGCTCAACAGAATCAACCCGCCCATATCATCTTCAAATGCAATGCCCTGACAGAACGTCAGATCATGCATGCCCTAATTCGTGCCTCACGTGCTGGCGTCCGGGTTGATCTGATTGTCCGGTCGGTGTGCTGTCTTCGCCCCGGAATACCCGGTGTCACCGAAAACATTTTCATCCGCTCGATTATTGGACGATTTCTTGAACACACCCGAATTTATTACTTTGCCAATGGCGGCTCTCCCCGAATTTACTGCTCGAGTGCAGATCTCATGGACCGAAATCTGATTTCGAGGGTGGAAACCTGTTTTCCTATTGAGGATGACAAGCTGCAGCGACGTATTATTCGGGAAGGATTACAGGCCTATCTTCAGGATAACCGTCAGGCCTGGAGTCTGCATGCCGATGGCAGTTGGGCACACGCCCTTGCCACGGATGAGGTACTTCCCGCCCAAACATGGCTACTTGACCGACTCTCCCGCTAACCCATACCACGAAGTAAAACTCTTATGGCTCAATACATCTATACCATGAACCGTGTCAGCAAGATTGTTCCGCCCAAGCGGGAAATTCTTAAAGACATCTCCCTCTCCTTCTTCCCAGGAGCAAAAATTGGCGTTCTGGGGCTAAATGGAGCAGGAAAGTCGACCTTGCTCCGCATCATGGCAGGTATCGATCAGGATATTCAGGGTGAAGCCCGCGCCCAACCAGGCATCAAAATCGGTTATTTGCCTCAGGAACCGCAACTGGATGCCAACAAAGATGTCCGTGGCAATGTCGAGGATGGCGTTCGGGAAGCAATAGATGCCTTGCAGAAGCTGGATGCTGTTTTTGCAGCCTACGCACAGCCTGATGCTGATTTTGACCAACTGGCCAGAGATCAGGAGCGTCTGGAAGGAATTATCCAGGCTTGGGATGCTCATAATCTGGATCATCGTCTCGAGCAAGCTGCCGATGCCTTGCGTTTACCCCCTTGGGATGCCGCGGTTGAGCGTTTGTCAGGGGGAGAACGCCGCCGTGTGGCGCTCTGCCGACTCCTCCTGTCGCGCCCGGATATGCTGCTGCTCGATGAACCCACCAACCATCTTGATGCAGAATCCGTTGCCTGGCTGGAACAGTACCTCAAGGAATTTTCCGGAACGATTGTAGCGATTACCCATGATCGTTATTTTCTGGATAATGTGGCTGAATGGATTCTTGAACTGGATCGGGGCCATGGCATTCCCTGGCACGGCAATTATTCCAGTTGGCTGGAGCAGAAAGAAGCCCGTCTTGAACAGGAAGATCGCACCGAAGAAGCCCACACCAAGGCGCTCAAGCGAGAACTGGAGTGGGTACGGCAAAATCCGAAAGCCCGTCAGGCCAAAAGCAAGGCCCGTATGGCCGCCTATGAGGAACTTGCCAGCAAGGAATTCCAGAAGCGTAATGAGACCCAGGAAATCTATATTCCTCCAGGACCACGCCTTGGTGAAAAAGTTCTGGTTGTTGAGGGGCTGTCGAAAAGTTTTGGCGCACGCCTGCTGTACAGCGATCTGTCCTTTCAGGTACCCCGCGGGGCCATCGTCGGGATTATCGGACCCAATGGCGCTGGAAAAACCACTCTGTTTCGCATGATCACGGGAGCTGAGCAACCGGATACCGGACGAGTTGAACTGGGAGATAGCGCTCAAGTCTGTTATGTGGGACAGATTCGTGAGCACCTTGATGACAAAAAGACCGTCTGGGAAGAGGTCTCCGGTGGTCTTGACATGCTCAAGGTTGGTGATTTTGAAATGCCCTCCCGAGCCTACCTGGGACGATTCAATTTCAAGGGCTCTGATCAGCAGAAAAGAGTAGGAGATCTTTCCGGTGGTGAACGCAACCGTTTGCAACTGGCCAAAACTCTGCAGGCTGGTGCCAACCTGATCCTTCTTGATGAACCTTCCAATGACCTGGATGTGGAGACCTTGCGGGCACTGGAAGACGCCTTACTGACCTTCCCCGGGGTTGCGATGGTGGTATCACATGACCGCTGGTTCCTTGATCGTATCGCAACGCACATTCTGGCATTCGAAACAGATGGTGTTGAATGGTTCGAAGGCAACTACAGTGACTTCGAAACCTACCAGAAACAGAAGCACGGATCATTGCAACCGACTCGCATGAAATACCGAAGCATTCAGTCCTGACGGTACTGGAGCAATAGAACCTGAAGATGCTCAACGGTACGGTGCAAGGAGGCTAATGCCTCCTGCACTTCTCCCGCTGAATGGCTACTGTCCCGAATCAGTCGGGACATCTGATCCATGGACACACGGACTTGGGCCGTTGCTGCAACCTGCTCCATGGCTGAAGTATTGATGGAACCAGCCATCTGACTGACCAGCACCGAACCCTGCTCGATCCATGCAAAACTGTCCAGAGTCTGCTGCATAAGTTCCTGTTGCCGGGTAACTTCAAGTACTGATTGCCTCATTTCATCGGCAGCGCGACTGGATCGGGTCTGAATATCCTGTACCATGCGGGTAATATCCGCTGTACTTTGCCCCGTCCGATTGGCCAGAGTACGTACCTCATCGGCGACAACCGCAAAGCCTCGTCCGGCTTCTCCGGCGCGCGCAGCTTCAATCGCAGCATTAAGGGCAAGAAGGTTGGTCTGGGCAGCAATCTCGGCAATGACCTGGGTCACCATGCTGATGCCCTGAGCCGCTTCATTGAGGCCAGCCATATCATCGGAGAATCCTTGCACCATTCTCGCCAAGGCACTGAAGGAATCGACACTCTGCTCGACCTGTTTACCACCGGATTGCACCCGATCCAAGGACTGATGCGCGGCTGCATCCGCCTGACTGGCTGAAACAGACACCGACTCAACCGACTGGGTCACCTTCCGGACCGCCAGACTGACCTGACTGATGGCACTTTCCTGACTCTGCGCGTGGGTTCGCAGGTCTGATAAGGCCCCCTCCACCACTTCTTCTTCATGCAGTAACTGGCCGGATGCATCCCGAATCTGCATGATCATGTAAAGGAGGCTTGACTGCATACTGGCCAAATGAGCCAGAAGCATACCCGCATCATCATCACGATAAACGTCAATCGGGGTGTTCAGATTACCTCGGGCAATGGCTTCAAAGCAGCGCATGGCAGCAATGAGCGAACGACCTACGGTGGCCTGCATGAACCAGCTGCTGATCATGGCCATGAAAATCGCTGTAGTCATAACCAGAACGGCCAGTTCTCCCCAACCCTTCCAGGCGCAAACCATAGCAAGCGTTGAAAAAATCATCAGGATGGTCATGTAGCCACTGTAGCGCAGCCCGAAAGGCAAGGCATAGAACGACTGCATGAGTGAGCTCGGCCAAGATTTCCGGCCATAGAAGCCTGCTGTTGTTTCCCCTCCATGATGAGGCCGCAAAACCAGCAGATAATCATTGTTTTCCCGGCGTTGGGAAATAAGCCCCTGCAGTTGCCCCAAGCCTTTGATGTTCAATAAACCCTGCCAGGGGCGCCCACTTTCAACCCAACGCCAAAGAGCACGCCTGCTCTCCGGATCCAGACTGCTCCCGATCATCTGATCAAAATCAGAGCCTAGCGAGAGTACCGCAGGCCAGGCTGTCGGATTATGGACATAGCTGATCCTGTGCTGAGCGTCCAGCACAACCATGGCCACACCGTGTGTCGCTTGTGCATCTGTCACTGTTGATATACTCCCGTTGCCATATGGCCTAAAGTGCAATCTCCCGGCCTGCCCAAAGGTGGTCAAGTCGTCCAAATCCCCAATCCTCGGGATTCTCCCGGCCAATAATCTTGTCATCACAATCGGCTTTGCTCAGATCCAATTCCTCTGGAGAAAGGGACTTATGCTGGCGTACCGAAAAAAACACCTTGACCTTCGGCTTAAGCAACTGCTGATCAGTCTGTTCCATCACCACGGCAAGACGCTGGCTGTGCAAGCGCACCAAAGAGCCAGTCGGGTATATGCCAATCGTTTTGACAAAAAGCTGAAACAGCCGCTCATCAAAATGTCCTTTGCTCCATTCGGCCATCTTGCGTAAGGCTTCTGCCGGATTCCAGCCGCGTTTGTAGGGACGATCCGAGGTAATGGCATCATAAACATCACAAATTGCCCCCATA
>JAJZHM010000095.1 GCA_021804485.1 Pseudomonadota bacterium
CTTGAAGTTCGTGCGATGGCGCGCTGTTCACGCACCATCATCAGCGTGCTAATCGCTGTGGCCACGGCAACGACCAGCATGACCGTAATCAATGCCACTCCTTTTTGCCTGCGTTTTTGCAGCCCCCCTACCTTAAGGAACATTGCCCGTCTCCCAGCCCGCAGGCAACATCACCAGTAAACGCAACGACCCAAATTCCCGGGTATCCATGCGCAGATCAACAGCACTGGGAAGCGGCTGCTGAAACACCGGTTTCTGGGCAGCTTCCGGCTCTGGCCAGAGAGTCTGCCATTGATCCGATGTGTCAAGGTAGTGAACTTCAAGATTCGATACGTGATGAAGCAGAACCAGATCTTCAGGCTGGCTGCCTGGGGCCTGATCCAGATAGACCCAGGAAAAACGGTGCAACTCATCCCCAATCAGTTGGTAGCGCACCCGAAGCAGATCACTACGTGCTTCCTGCATAGGATTCAGCCAGCCCGCCCGAGTCCACTCCAGCCCAGGTCCTTGCCCTCCCGTAGCCGAAATGGAAAGCAAGGGAGACAACGGTGTCCCCATTGGATCAGAAACCGGGCGCTGAACAGCCTGCTCCAGATCCTGACGCATCAGCACCAAAGCACGCTGCAAATGATCAATCTGGTCCAGATGGTCGGCACTGCGTTCACGTGCACGAACCACGGTACTCAACACCTGCCAGGACAGCAACCCGATCAAGGCCATGATCGCCATCGCCACCAGCAGTTCAAGAAGGGTAAAACCCTTAGGGCGATGCCACATTGGCTCCTCCCTGGGCAAGCAGATGCACGTATCCGGTCAGCGTTAGCTCTGGTTGGAACGAACCGAGGAAGTCAGCCTTGGGACCGACAGCAACATCCACCCGCCGCACGGAAGGGGCTGGGGTCGGTGCAAAACTGGATCGTGCTGTCCAGACCTGTCCCCCCAGATGAACATCCTGATCGCTACTGCCGTTATCAGGCACCTCACCACCCAATTGCCACTCGGTCAAACGGTTCTGTGCCACGAGCCAGGCGAGTGTCCGTTCACGCAAACCATCGACCGATGCCAGTTCGTTCCGTGACGAATTAAGCAAGGCCAAGGCAGCAATACTGAGAATCGCCATCGCCACCAGTACCTCAAGCAAAGTAAATCCCCGATCACGGAGTAGACGCATGCGGAGCCTCTTCCAGCACATCAACACGCCCAAGGGCATCCAGCCGGATCCATCGGTCAAGTCCAGGATGGGCATCAAGGCTTAATCGAAGCACCACCGGCGTTGCAATTCCCGTGGGCAACAGCATCACATCAGGCTGGAACTGATCACTGAGTTTAAGTCCTTGCGGAGCAACAGGTGTTCCTGGTGCTTGATCAACAACCACTGAAATCCCTTCCGGAAGCTGCAGAATCGGATCCAGCCAGGTCCGTGGACTGGCCTTCCACTGCGGATCAGGCCCATCCTGCCAGTGCCTGAACTGAAGCACATGTCCGGACAGGGCAATTCCCCAGACCTCTTGCCGGGAGACTGCTTCATCTTCAGCAAGATCCAGGCTATTAGCAATCCGCTCGGCGCTTTCCGACAACTGGTGTGACCCACCATCCAGATTTAGGCTCAGAACAACCACTGCCGTCAGAATACCGATGATCAGTACCACCACCAGCACTTCCAGCAAGGTAAATCCTTGACTATTCGACGTGGATATCGGCGTTATCGCCATCCCCACCTTCCTGACCATCGGCGCCAAGTGAGTAAAGATCAAAGGGCTTGCCATTCGGACCCGGGCTGACATACTGGAAATCATTGCCCCAGGAGTCCTTGGGCATACTCTTCAGATAACCCCCGGCTGTCCAGTTGGTTGCTGTCGGAGGCTTGGTAACCAGTGCCTGCAGCCCCTCCTGCGTCGTCGGATAATGGTGGTTGTCCAGCTTGTACATCTCAAGGGCGCTGGCAATGGAATGCAGACTATCCTTGGTTGCCTCAACCCGGGCCTTTTCATCCTTACCCACCACATTCGGGACAATGATCGCTGCCAGAATTCCTAAAATCACCACAACCACCATGACTTCAATCAGGGTAAATCCCCCTGCCCGCTGACTGCTGCTCCTCATATTCCCCATCCTCATCATAACCATCCTTACTGTAACTAGCCTTACCCTAAGAAGCATTAACCATGAACCAGATTATTCATACTGACGATCGGCAACATAATGGCCAGTACAATGATCAAAACCACACCTGCCATCAACAACAGCATCATAGGCTCGAACAGCCCCACCAATGTAGTGATCAGACTGGACAGTTCCCGCTCTTGCATGGTTGCCGCTTTATGCAACATCGTATCAAGGTCACCCGACTGTTCACCACTGGCGATCATCTGCACCATCATGGGAGAAAAACGACCACTCTGATCAAGGGCACGTGCCAAACTACCCCCTTCAGTGACCGCTACTGCCGCACCGTGCACCGCTTGACGCAACACACCATTGGTCATGACGTTGACACAAATACGCAATCCTTCGACCAGCGGTACCCCACTCTGACTGAGAATACTCAAGGTTGCTGCCATTCGAGCGGTATTGGCATCACGAATCAGTGCTCCAACCAAAGGCACCCGGAGCAAAAGGGCGTCATACTGCAGCCGTACCGCTGGTTGCCGCAGTGCCCGACGCAAAAAGAATAAGCCCGCAACCAGCATCAGTACCATCAGCCAGAGCCAGTGGCGAAATAGCGAGCTGGTGGCGATCAGGCCTCGGGTCAACAGAGGCAGTTGCTGATGCGAACTGTCAAAAACCCGCACAATATCCGGAACAACCCAGGTCATCAGGGCAACAATAATCAGAACAGACAACATGGTTAGCATGACGGGGTAAATCAGGGCATGCTGCACTTTCTTGCGGGTCTCAAATCGGCTCTCGGTGTAATCGGCCAGCTGCATCAGTACACCATCGAGATGACCGGACTGCTCCCCTGCATGAACGGTTGCACGGTACAATTCAGGAAAAGCACCCGGAAACTCGGCCATACCCTGCGCCAAGGTGTATCCTTCCAGAACCTTGGCGCGTACTGCGGTCATCACGCTTCGAACCTGTGGCTTGGCGGCCTGCCGGGACAAGGCACGCAGCGCTTCTTCAAGGGGAATCCCTGCCTGCACCAAAGTCGCCAGTTGGCGGGTAAGCAGGGCCAGATCCCAGGCACTGATACGCTGCCCCAAAATACCCATACCACCGACACTGCGTTGCTGCTGGGCCGCCTGACGAATCTCCACCGGCACCCAGCCACGATCACGCAACAACTGCCGAACTTGCCGAACGCTGTCTGCCTCTTCGACACCCCGGTGTTTCTTGCCCGCAGCATCGACGCCGACATAATCAAATGCGGGCATATCTACCCCTCCTGCGTACTGCGAAGAACCTCTTCAAGCGAAGTGGAGCCTTGCAGCACTTTACGAAATCCGTCATCACGCATACTGCTGGAAGCGGTGCGGGCAGTTCGTTCTAGATCCTGTTCCGGAGCACGACCATGAATCATCTGCCGCAAATGATCATCCAGCGCGATGACTTCATAAATACCTGTACGTCCACGATAACCAAGGTTATTGCAGGCAGGACATCCTCTTGGACGATAGATTTGCAGCGAATCCTGATCAGGACAGCCCAGCAGCATCCGTTCAGCATGGCTTGCTGCATGCGCTTCCTTGCAACTTGGGCACAATACTCGAACCAGGCGTTGTGCCACCACACCGATCAGCGAAGAGGCCAAAAGAAAGGATTCAATACCCATATCCTGAAGACGGGTTACCGCACCCACCGCTGAATTGGTATGCAGTGTCGACAGAACCAGATGTCCCGTCAATGAGGCCTGAATGGCAATATCAGCGGTTTCCAGATCGCGGATTTCCCCGACCATAACCACATCGGGATCCTGACGCAGAATTGCCCGTAAACCGCGCGCAAAGGTCATATCCACCTTGGTATTGACCTGCGTCTGCCCCACACCATCAAGCTGATACTCAATAGGATCTTCCACCGTCAACAGATTACGGCTCTTATCATTCAGTTCTGTCAATGCAGCATAAAGCGTCGTGGTCTTGCCCGACCCGGTTGGCCCAGTCACCAGAATAATGCCATGCGGTTTGAACACCAGTTCACGCAAACGCCGGTAGTCTTCCTGCACCATGCCCAGATGACCGAGATTCAGGCGACCGGCCTGTTTGTCAAGCAAACGGAGCACCACCCGTTCACCCGCACCTGAAGGCATGGTTGAAACACGCACATCCACTTCCCGACCGGCAACCCGCAGGGAAATACGTCCATCCTGAGGAACACGTTTTTCAGCAATATCCAGTCGAGCCATCACCTTGATACGCGACACCAGCAAGGGAGCCAGTTCACGACGGGGTTGTACCACCTCACGCAGCACACCATCGACCCGCAGACGTACACTCAAACGTTTCTCATAGGTTTCAATATGAATATCTGAAGCATTTTCCCGAACAGCTTCAGTCAGCAGTGCATTGATCAACCGGATGATCGGGGCATCATCCTCCTGATCCATAAGATCTTCAGTTTCCGGCACCATGGCTGCCAGGCTGGCCAGATCAATTTCATCGCCGATTCCCTCGGCAATGGCCTGCGATTCCGGATTATCGCTCTGATAGACCTCGGTCATACGGGCATCAAAGGTCGCCTGATCAACCTGACGCAACCGAAGTGGAACGGGCAAGGTTCGCCGCAATTCCTGATAAACCACCCACGGAACTTCCGGCAAATGCCAGATTTCCAGCATCGAACCCTGCCACGGACCAAAGACCACCCCATGACGACGGGCAAAGGAATAGGCAAAGCGCTGCGGGGGATGATCGACTACGGCTAGATTCATAAACAGGATCCTGCAGATCAAACATCAGTGTACGGCCAATTTTAGTGCAACTGTGTGGTGTTTGTGTGCAAAATCCCGGCAAACAGCAAGCAACGCATCAAAAAGATTGCTGCCAATCAACTCTGGCGGTCAGCGACAAGAGACACTTTCCTCAAATCGTTCAAACAGTACTGGGGCAACCTAAGGCCACCCCAGTACTTTGCAGGATAAAGACATTCGTTTAAACGGAAGGTCTTTACTGGTTGACACTTACATTAAGCATGGCTGAAGACTGCTGATTCAGATTGGCAACCCCGTTGACCGGAACCATCTCACCCCAAGCCTTAGTCGTATCGTTCCACAAACGCAGATAGACGTAGTACACATCCCAAGGATTACCCGTGCTCAGGCCAGACTGGGTATAGTTAATCGTCGAAGAGCTTAATTGTGTACTCAGATCCTGGCTGGTCACAACGTGGCTTGCATCAGCAACATAGAGCATCAGATGGTTATACTTGTTGGCAACACCGGAACCGAGCGCAATTGTGCCTGTGATGGTTCCATTGGCCGAATTGCTGCCTTGTGTCGGTGCTGTAAAACCAAAGGTAGCTGATGAACCCGAAGTTGGAGCGGTTAGGGTTGTAAAGTTCGTGCTCATCAGATAATCACCGTAATCATTGACACCAACACTATAATTACCACTGCCTTCCTTCGGAACTACCGGCGCAAATACCAAACCGGAAGTAGCATAGGTTGTGGTCAACAGTCCTGAGTTTTCCAGGGCAACTGGATCAAAAAAATTACCTGTTGCCGGATCAGTACTCCGAAAGCGCACAGAATAAGGCACTTTCTCAATGGGATCCGTTTGCATGAATACAGCATATCCAGACGTCAGCGGTGTCAAAGGTGAAGCAAACAGAGCCGAATAACCCGTCTGAGCTAAGGTTGTCAAACTGAGCTTGGGCAATGTCGTTGCCCCTTGTGTGGGTGTCGTTCCTGCCGTAACCGGAACGTGTTTGATGACCATCGTTTCCATATTGCGACCACGGACCAACACATGGTAATCAATCGGATTACCATTGATGTCATTGACAGCAACCGGATAAAGGGTAAATGACCCGGTCGTTGGATCTACCATGGTGGTACGCAAAGATGCGTAACGGCCCTGGGTACTGTCCACCGCTTCAGCCTTGACCACAATATTATAGGCACAGGAGTTCGAGGCCACTGGCTGATGGTTGGTAACGAGGCACAACTGCGTCGGATCGACCGAACCCGTGATCGCTCCGACTTGTGACATATCATAATACCGTAGCCAGGGATTGAGGATATAACCACGCGCTTTACCATGATGGTAGGCGACAACCGACTTGTTCAGATTGACATCCACGGTTAGATTCAATGTACTGTTGGCAACGATATTGAACGTTCCGGTCAGACGCACCCCTGCTGCCGCAAAGGGAACATTCAATGCGTACTCAACCGACTGACCATTTTCTACACGCTCAACCTGATCATTCCATTGCAGGGCATTTCCGTTCGAGTCAGCAATTGCTTGAGCGGAGCCGTCAAGTGCGCTGGCAGGGCCATCCAGAAAGAGGCGGATCTGTCGATAAGTTCCCGTCGGCAACTGGATGGAACTGAATACCTTGTTAAGCGCACCATTATCAAGGCTGGCAAGATCCAAGGTCACAGGTGTAGGTAAGGTGTAAGTCTGCCACGAAGAGTCACTTACGCTCCAGGTCTGACTGGCGCTGCTGTGAAAGGCAATCTTGGTAACCGTGATCCAGACATGACTGAAGTCACCGGGTGCATCGGTCATATTCACCGTAGCACTACCAAAACTTGCCGGTGTAGCTGAAGTTGAGGGTGAACTCGATAAAGAGCTGGTGTTTCCACCGCCACAAGCTCCCAGCAGTACCGATAATCCGGTGATCAGAACATATTTCGATGAAGTCGTACGATTCATTATTGCGTCCTCACATGGTTGGATAGGACCGCACCTGCGTCGGTCATACCCTATTAACGCCATGCGAGGATTTGGTTGACCGGTTCACACAAAAAATGTGAACCAGATCTCATGGACTAAAAACTTTCCTGCAATTGCCACCAGAACGTTGGCCGGGCATCAGGTGCCGAAGTCGGTTGGGAAGAAGTGCGCCAGGCGACTGAAGCATTACTGCTCAAACCGTGCCAAGGCTGGCTGATCAACCCAAAGCCCACTCCGGAAAGCGTACGGCGGTTATTGGCGGTAGTGGGTAAGGGACTGTGGTACTGATTCCCAACAGCAGCATCATAAAACAGGGTCAAATGCATCTGTTCGCGCAGCGCATAGCGCAGCTCGGCAGTTCCCAAAGCCCCCTGATCCACCAAAGCTTCACCTTGAGGATAAGCACGAACACCGGTTGGCCCCCCCAGCGAAAGCTTCTCTTCAGGATCCATATTGTTATCCGAGAACTGCGTCGTCAGTGCCGCATACAGACTAAAACGCCCACGCAAAGGCTGCAGTGTATTGGCCGTTGACAGCATTTTCAAATAAAGCCCCTGAGTGTGATAAGTCTGAGCATCCTGAGCGTTGGTTAGCGCATCCAGTGCCAAAGATCCACCCGAGACCGTCATGGAATACGATGTCATTGACCCATTCAAACCCTGATGATCACCATTGAATGCTTCAGAAAACACATCCAGACGCTTGTGGTCAGTAACTGTCTGCAGTGGAGTCTGCACATCATTGAGATAGCGGGAATCATAAACCAGCTGAATATTCAAGTTATTATACTGATTACGGATCAGTGGTTGCATCAGGTAAACACTAGCACTGCTCGCCGTACCGTGCGCATGCAGAGAAGTGAATTCTTTACCCAAGGCATAGGTAAGATCACCATAGGCTGCCCCAACACGCATACCTTCGCCATTCACCGGAACATCATAGGAAACACGCCCATACTTGGAACCACCAAACTCAGAGTCCATCAGATAGGCACTGAGATGATCCCCAATCCGCAATGGACTCAGCAGATCAAGCTGTGTATAAGCCCGCAAGGCGCCCGTATAACGATTGCCCCAGTCATCCACACCAACATTACCTTTGAAACGAGGTGTTGAGTCCGCAAATGTCAGAAAATCCGAAGTACCTGTCTCTGAGCCCGGCCTGATAAGGCCATGCGCCACTACACCGGGGAGATCATTCATCAGATACAGCTGTTGCTCCAGTTCCTGCTTTTTGATTGCTGATTTGGTATAAAGTGGCTGCATGAACCAATCCAGTACGGATGACCGGACATGACTGCTGTTCTTTACATAGAGCTTGTCAAATCGTCCTTCAAGAACCTGAATGACCACATCCCCCTGACTTACATCTTGTGCGGGTACATATGCTCTTGCCAGTAAATAACCATGATCGTGGTAATAACGAGTAATACGGCCTGCCAAAAACCAAAGATCTCCCAAGGTCATATCCTTACCCTCAGAAGACTGGAAAATAGGTTCCAGATCTTTGTTGTTGATCGCGCGGTTACCAAGAAGCCGTATATGATTAACCCGAAATGGCGTTTGATCAAACTGCCGCATTGGCGCGTTATCCTGAATCGGTGCAAGAACTGATCGACCTGTTTTGGGAACAGGAACAAGATCACTGGGTGCTACCTGATTCATCAGCTGTCCCGCATCCGGAACGAAAGAACCTGCAAAAACAGTCATGGAACACAAAAAAAGCCCACACGCCGCCCACCTTGGCTTGCGCATCATTCATTCCCCCATCTACAAAAAAGAAAGAGGCCACATAACTTCATGGCCTCGTGTGCATCAGAATCCATGCGGTAGACGCATGCCCAGATTGGTCAGCAGCGGCTGAGAGCTCTTGCCATGCCGATACAACTCACGCAACTCCATCAATTGATCATCATAGTTCTGAGTCATATCCGTGTTACCATCCAGACCACCCGCT
The DNA here is from genome assembly GCA_021804485.1 of Pseudomonadota bacterium. Classification (GTDB taxonomy): domain Bacteria; phylum Pseudomonadota; class Gammaproteobacteria; order Pseudomonadales; family Moraxellaceae; genus JAJXWR01. The sequence goes on from JAJZHM010000095.1 coordinate 8,799, forward strand.
GTTGAAGGCAGGTTATTAAGCTGAGAAATCAACTGATTACTAATATCCTGACTATCAAGAACCGCCAGTTGGGTAATCGTATCCGGACTGGTCGGGAATCCACTATAGCTAATTGCAGTAAGACCACTCACAATCATTGTTTGAGGAGTAAATTGCGCTGGATCAGTACTAAACGTTGGCAAACTAAATGAGCTAGCTGGTGTAATGTCCGCCACCAACGGCGTCGAAGACTGGGTCAGTATATAGTTGCCCGCTCCTGCGCCCGTCAGACCCGCAGTCACCGTAATGCCATTACCCGCATTCGACTGAGCAAAGGTTCCAGTCAGACCAACCTGATCAGTACCCACCACACCACTCAGTTGCGTATCAGTTACCGTCGCTGCAGTAGTACCGTCGTAAACCTTATTCTGTGCAGCCAGACCCAGAGCCGTCAACGTCTTCGGCGTGATATCAGCAGTCAGCGGTGTCGAAGACTGGGCCAGTGTATAATTACCCGCTCCTGCACCCGTCAGACCGGTAGTTACCGTAATGCCATTGCCCGCATTCGCCTGAGCAAAGCTTCCACTCAAGCCAACCTGGTCCGTACCCACCACACCACTCAGTTGCGTATCGGTTACCGTCGCTGCAGTAGTACCGTCATAAACCTTGTTCTGCGCAGCCAGACCCAGAGCCGTCAACGTCTTCGGCGTGATATCAGCAGTCAGCGGTGTCGAAGACTGGGCCAGTGTATAATTACCCGCTCCTGCACCCGTCAGACCCGCAGTCACCGTAATGCCGTTGCCCGCATTCGCCTGAGCAAAGCTTCCACTCAAGCCAACCTGGTCCGTACCCACCACACCACTCAGTTGCGTATCGGTTACCGTCGCTGCAGTAGTACCGTCATAAACCTTGTTCTGCGCAG
>JAJZHM010000008.1 GCA_021804485.1 Pseudomonadota bacterium
CTGTAGTTCATGTTGTTGCTGTTGCTATCGTGGCACACCCCGGAGCTCGATCAGGGCGTTGTGGGCTCGCCAGTTGAGGTATCGAGCAGATACGCGGAGTTATTGGCAGTGCCGCTGAAGTTGAACATATCCATGATCGACCCTGTTGTAGCGTCAAATGATCCGCCGCCAAGACGCTGACCATTCAACCAGTTATCCTCAATGAAACGGACAATGGATGACTGTGAAATCTGCACATGACTGACGTAGTTCGATTTGGCCCAAGGTGATATGACCATGAAGGGTAAACGTGCACCTGGACCACAGCGACCATTGACAGGCAGGCCAGATAGCCCACTCATGGCTGTTCCCTTACCACATTGACCTGCGCCGTTGAGCTGGTCAGCAATAGGGTCATGCGATGCATTTGTTGGGCTGATGAACGCATGGTCATACCAGCCATCAGAATCATCCCAAGCAATGATGACGGCGGTGTTCTTCCAGTCGGGTTGTTTCATCAGGAAGTTGATCATGTTTGTGGCAAATGCCTGTTCGTCCAGAGGGTCTGAATATCCGGCATGACCATCTTGAAAAGCAGGGGCCTTGATATAAGAGACGGCAGGGTAGTTGCCTGCGTTGACGGCATCCATAAAATCATGGTAGTCATACTCATGGTTGGCAGGATCCAGTGTTTTGCCGTCTGCCTCATAGGTATATCCAATAGTTGCCACTGAGCTTGGGCGAAGGTGTTGCGGATTAGAGGTGGATTTGTAGTACTGGAACCAGTTGTGGTGCTGAATGTAGTCGGTAACATTCTTGTTGTAAATGTTTGATAAAGTCGAGCGTTTGCAGCCAGTTGTTCCATTGGTGTTGGTTGCCGTAAGATCAAACCCGGCCATGAACCCGCCCCAGGTAATATTGGCGGAATTTAACAGGTCACCAATGTTTTTGCCTGTCATCAGGATGGTGTTGGTTGTACTGGAGCAGACATCATAGGCGGGGTCCACGTCATTAACCAGTGTGTTGCCACCTTGCCCATCGCTGATGTAGTAGGAGGAGTAAGCCCAGTATGGGTTGCTGGTCGATGGGGCTGCATTAAAGGGTGCAGTATTTGACAAGACGAGTTGCACACCATTGGTCTGCCCAGAGACAGCTTCCAGAGCTCCGGGGGTGGATGGTCCGTAGGTGTCCGCATAGGAGTTGTCGCTCATGGCATAATGCTGAGCATAGTTCCACATAGCGGTAACCGTATTGCCGTCGAAGTAGCCCATGACCTGTCCACTGGAACCAAAGGGACCTGTTCCGCCATTTGTGCCAAAACCGGTGTATTTCGGGAACAGATCCATCAGGCCATTATCAAAGGCCAGCTGTTCGGCGGTATAGGCATGGTTCTGATCAGCAGTCCCTGCCTGGGAACGATCCAGACGAAAAGGGTTGGATGCGCCCGTGCCGTTATTAGCGTTGCTGAAATTCGGGTTGTTGTTGAGCAGCGATGTTGTCAGCCCATTTACGGAGGGCGTTCCGGCAGATGCAGTGAAAACAGGCTCGCCAGAGGGATTGGTGGCATTCGGATATGTTCCGAAGTAATGGTCAAAAGAAACGTTTTCGTTATAAAGAACCACGAGATGTTTGATGGGAGTTGCCGTGGTAGTGTTGTCTGCGTTCCACGTAATGCCCTGCGCTGAACTTTTTGCAGTCTGCAAAGAGGCAGTATTGGCGACGCTTGGATTGGTGCTGTTGCAGCCGGCAAGGCTGCAAGCGACAGCACCTGCAGCAAGCATAATTGAACGGGGCTTGATCATCCGGGTCTCCTGAACGGTTTGGGGTGAACTGGGAAATTTGTTCAAGATTAGGGTGTTTTTATTGCTGTTTTATGTCAGTGAAGGTTTTGAGATGCATCGCAGGATGTGAGGTTGTTCACATCCTAATAATTTTTACATGAAGTTAACTGGCTTGTGTCTGAGGATCATATTAGGATTTCTGGCCTGAATCCACAGAAAAAACCAATACAGGAGGAGTGGTGATGAAAAAGATGAGTCAGCGTTTGTGCGTTCAGTGCCTGATTTTGGCATTGATGGTTGTCTGGATTCCGGCACGGGCCGATTTTGTAGCCAGTCAGCAACTGGTTCATCCCGATTCCGACTCTGCACAGCGTGCGCATGAACTTGCCGTGGTTGAGACATTCATGCAACGTTCAGAGGTTCGTCAGCAGTTACAGGAATGGGGGGTTGATCCTGTCGATGCAGCGAACCGCGTGCAGGGGCTGAGTGATGCCGAAGTGCATCAGCTCTATGAGAAGGCGGGGCAGCAGCCTGCCGGGGGTATGGATATTCTGGGAACCCTGATCTTTTTGTTTGTGCTGCTGCTCGTCACTGATATTTTGGGATTGACCAAAGTCTTTCCATTTACACGCTCGATCCGTCGCTGATGCGTTATCTGGGGCTTGCTGCCCTGTGTGTTGCCCTGACCGGCTGTGTTCTGCATCCGGTCCGGGCTCCAGCTTCTTTCTGGGGAGCCCGTACGATCCAGCATCCCTTTGGGATGATCAACAATGATGGCGATCAGTGTGGCCCAGCGGCTTTGGCTGGGGTGTTGCAGAATATGGGAGCACCGGTTCAGGCCAGTGTCTTGCGTGCTTCAATGTATCTGCCAGCCCGGTCAGGAAGTCTTGGTATTGAGCTTACTGCCAGTGCCCGTCGGCAGGGGATGCTTGTTCTGCCTGTGTCTAAACAGCAGCAAGGGCTTGTGCGGGCATTACAGCGCGGTGCCAATCCGATTGCGCTGGTCAATCTCTCCCTGCCTTGGGTACCGCGCTGGCACTTTGTGGTGGTCACCGGAGTAGATCCAGTGCATCAGGAATGGCTGGTTCAGGTGGGTCGAGGCCATGACCCGGAGCGTTGGCCGGATCGGGTTTTGCAGCATGTTTGGCGACGCTCCGGCTATTGGGCGATTGCTGTTTTTGATCCGCAGCATTTGCCTCATGACCTACCTCTTGACACTGGTTTGGAGGCAGCGCTGGCGCTGGAGCTTGTACAGCCCGGAAAGGCGGCTGCCGTTTATGCCCAGTTCATGGTAGCGCATCCCGATGATTCGCGGTTGCCGGATCTGCTGGCCAATGCCTTGCGGGAGGCGGGACGGATGACTGATGCGGGCTACTGGTATCGCCAGCAAGTGGTGCGCTTTCCGAAGCAATGGCAGGGCTGGAATGACTGGCTGACGTGGTTGATGACACAGGGGCAGGGTTGTCTGCCTGCAGGACAGCAGGCGGTGCAACATGCCCTGATTTTTCAGCAGACAGCGAATGCAGATGTGCTGCGGGCGACAGTGCAGTCTTGGAAGGAACAGTGCGGGCATGATGATGCCGGGCCCGCCGTTGGTTCTGAATGGCGCGATGCTCCGCAAGAGGGGGTTGCAGAGGGGCATAATGCTGAACGGCTTCATTCATCTCGGGCAAAACCAGCGCCACCGTGATCAGACTGAGCGCAGCGAGCACAACGATACTCATCTCTCGGGCTGTCAGGGTTTGGCTGCAGAACCGGTAGTAAAAATAGCGCAGAATGGCTAGAAGCCCAATACCAAGCAACAACCCTCCAAGAGCCGCAGAAAAGGGGTGATGGTGCAGGTAAAGTGATGAACACAGGGTCAGCATGATCAGTGTGGTGACAAAGGCCAGTGGACGGGCATGTTGGGCAGGGCCAAGAGCCCGGGCCATAACGATGCCGATGAATCCCCAGATCATCACGGTTGTCAGGGATTGGGGGCTGGGATAGTCGATCATGCTGCAGGCGCAGAACGGACCGAAGTTCTGGATGAGCCAGGGAAGGACCCACAAGGCAAGCAAGCCGTTTACGGTCCCCATCAGTGCCGTGCCATAAGCACCACGCCCAACCCAGTAGAAAATGAGCAATCCTGAAAAGGTTAACATCGGCTTATGGTAGGAGAGCACCGACAGGGTCACAAATAGATAGTCGAGGAAGGGCTGTTTGAGGCTGTCGAGGCCGTCGAGCATACGCTGGTCAAGGTAGGTAAACGATGGGCTGTCGAGGTGCAGTCCAATCAGATAAAACAACAGCAGAGCCAGAAAAGCCAGAGGTAGTGGGCCGAGTTGATCGTATCCGGGTGTGCGTCGCAAGAGCAGATGGTAGTCAGGAATCAGGTTGCCACAACGGTTCAATATGGGTAGGAAGAGCCGGTGCAAGAACAGGATGGTTTTAATGACAAAGGCGATTGAGATGATCAGTCCCAGTAAAAACCAAAGCTGATCCTTGCCGGGCATGAGGGGGTCATCAAAAGCAGAGCCAATGAGATAGCCCGGAAATATATGCACAGGCGCCCAGGCCAGCGCCGACAGGAAATTCATGGCGATGAACCGCCAGGTGGACATGTTCAGAATGCCGGCACAGAGTGGAACAAAGGTTCGTAGTGGACCAATGAAGCGGCCAATGATGATGCTTTTCCCCCCGTGGCGTTCGAAAAAGGCTTCGCCCTGCTCGAGCCACTGGGGATGACTGCGAAAAGGCCACATCAGTTCCATGCGCTTCTGGAAATGTTTGCCAAGAAAAAAGCTGATGCCATCACCAAACATAGCTCCGGCCATGCCGGATATCATGACGAGCAAAAAACTGAGGTCATCCCGCCCGGCAATGAGGGTTAGGCCGAACATTAGGGCAATGCCCGGCACAATAATGCCGGCGACGGCAAGTGCATCAAGGGTGGCAACCGAAAAGATGAACAGTGGTACGACACTGGCGTGAACATTAAGCCAGCTGTAAAGGCTTTGCCAGTTGCTCATCCTGCCATCCTGGAGCTTTGGGATGGTTTTTGATAAATAGCCACATCACGATTGCGCCATGAAAGATATTTCACGGTACGCTGTACTCCTTGCCGGAAACGGGACCGATCGATCGGGTCATGGAGTATATCATCAGCCCAGATGCAGCGCGCGCAAGTCCAGATGCCCCTGATGCATGGGCGGGCACCAGAAAAAAGCGCCATCAACTGGCCTGCTTAAACGGAAAAGGTGGTCAACAAGACCATCATCACAACCACTCATCCGGCGCAGTTGGGCAATAAGAGGCCTTGTTTGGGCTGCAAAAGCCTGAAAGAGGAGTCCTCCGTGCATCGACTCAATCCAGGGCATGGATCTTCGCCACATGAATGCCGTTGGCTGAAAGTCTTCTTGAGCTGTGCGGCGAACATGGGCGGAAGAAGAAGCCTCATCCAGTTCAATATCCTCTTTGATGGTTCGGCCAATAATGGCTTCTTTGCAGGATTCGCCCATGTGATCAAGGACATCCCAGCGATGTTCCCAAGTCTGAACCAGGACGCAACTTGAGCCACGGATGCCGGTGAGATCATCATGGACGAACGCCACATCGCTAATCTGATCGCCGTGGGGATTTTCGGTGCCGTCGTGAAATCCACTCAGATCACGCCCCTGTCGAAAGAGAAAAAGCTCTCGTGTGGCTACCAGTTGGAAGGCCGGTTTGAGTTGGCTGGCTAAAGTACGGCTATTCAGAAAGAGATCACCAGGATCATCACCTCGCAGCCATAGCCATAGTGCCCGAGGAACAGAGGGCATGGCGATCGCTGCATCAAAAACGGGAAGTGGTGTCATGCCTGGAATGGCAACACCAAGGTGTTGCAACAACGGTGCGCCTAAGCCAACAACGACCGAAAGTCCATCAACACGGGTTTTCAGTTGCTCAAGTGCGTGTTTGACGGCATCGCCTTGATCCAGGTCAAATAACAGCACCCGTCCGTGGCGTGGTAATGGTGCAATAATTCCGGACTGGGCAATTCGCATAGGGTCATCTCCTCCATGAGTGCTTGGCTGCGTAGTCATTTTGGCCATTAAGTGCTAAGTTAGCAAGTCTATGCACTGTAATTCTGGACATCGGGAATTATGTACGCTGAACCGGAAATACCGGGATGCAGAATCGAGCACCTTCTGGCCGAAGGAGGAACAGCCTGGGTCTATGCGGCCAAACAGGAGGCTCTTCGACGTCCGGTTGCGGTCAAGGTTGTCAAAGCCGGCGATCCAGGGTTGGTCGAGCGCTTCCTGCTTGAAGCACGATTGCTGGCAGCCATGAACCACCGGCATGTCGTCACCATTTACGATGTTGGTACCCTTGCAGATGGTCGTCCCTATCTGACCATGGAAAGGCTGGAAGGTGGCGATCTGCGTTCACGCATGGCCAGCCGGAACTGGCAGGACCATGAAGTTCTGGACTGGATGCGGCAGCTGGCCTCTGCGCTTGAGGCCATTCATCGACAGGGGGTCGTCCATCGAGATGTAAAACCAGGCAATATCCTGTTCCGGCGAGATGGTTCTCTGGTTCTGAGCGACTTCGGGATTGCCAAACATCATGAAATCGATCTTGATCTGACCCAGACAGGAACGATTGTCGGTAGCCCGGCATATGCCAGTCCGGAACAGGTCTCAGCTGCAAAGCTGGATGCCCGCAGCGATCAGTACAGTATGGGAGTGGTTCTGGCCGAGTTGCTGCTTGGGCGTAACCCATACCGGGCAGACCAATACACTGCGACGCTGATCAACCATCTGCAGATGCCGGCCCCGCAATTGCCGGTCCGATTTGTGTGCTGGCAACCCTTGCTGGATCGTTTGCTGGCCAAGCAGCCCGAAGATCGTTTTCCAGACATGGTGGCTGTGCTCAAAGCATTAGGGGGCATGGCTCAGGGCTCTTCCGGCGAAGAACCGACACTGGTGGGAATCCCTGCCTATCGTCCGGCAGGAGCCGGGGTGGCAAGAAGGCGTATCCAGATATCCGTTCTGGTCCTACTCTTCGGTGCGGTGCTCAGTCTTGCTGGTGTCTGGGGTTATCGCTACTGGCAGACAACTAAATGGCTGTCGCTGGCGGGGCAGCGTCGGGCGCAGGGGCACTTGCTTCAGCCTGAGACGGATAATGCGGTGTATTATTATCGGCGTGTTCTTGATCGCAATGCGTCCAACGCTTTGGCTCGTGCCGGTTTAAGTGCCATCATTACGGATTTTGTCGGCCGGGTGCACGCCGATGAGGCAGCCGGACAATGGGCATGGGCTGAGCGGGATATTGGCCATATGGCAGAGGTTGATCGCTTTGATCCCCGGGTAGCCCGGATGCGTAGCGAGTTAATTCAGAGTCAACAAATCTGGGCGAAGAACCACTCCGTCAAAACAACCGGAAAAAAAGAGGTGCGATCGGGTCGTCATCACAAGCATGATCAGACTAAGCCCAGTCACACCCGTTTCGGCTCCTGGTTGAAAAAGCTTTTCTGAACTCAGAGCATACGCGCAATGATTTCCTTCATGATTTCATTGGTACCTCCGTAGATGCGATTGGCCCGCATGTCAATCCATGCCCGGGCTATCGGGTAATCGAGCATGTATCCATAACCACCGTGCAATTGTACGCAGGCATCCACGACTTTGCAGAGCAGGTCTGAGCACCAGTATTTGGCTGCAGCAGCAGCGTCAATACTCAGTGAACCATCAAGAATTTGTTGCATGCACCGATCGACAAACACGCGACCAATCTGGATTTCAGATTTGAGTTCAGCAAGTTGAAAGCGGCTGTTCTGGAATGATGCGACTGGTTTTCCAAAGACTTTGCGGTCGCGGACATACTGCAGCGTCTCCGCATAGGCATATTCAGCACCCGCGATACACATGATGGCAATCATCAGGCGTTCCCAGGCCAGTTCCTGCATCAGCATGATGAATCCCATCCCTTCATGGCCAAGGATTTGATCAGCGGGAACACGCACATCCTGAAAGAACAGTTCACAGGTGTCCTGTGCTTTCATGCCGACTTTTTTCAGCGGGCGTCCTTTGCTGAATCCTGGAGACCGGGTATCAACAAGAAAGAGCGAGAGTGCTGCTGATCCGGGTTTGTCATGATTGGTGCGGGCAACGACGATGACGAGATCGCTAAGGTATCCATTGGTAATAAAGATCTTGGCACCGTTGAGGATGTAACTGTCACCATCACGGACAGCGCGTGTCTGAACATTTTGCAAATCCGAGCCGGTTCCGGGTTCGGTCATGGCAATGGCGGCAATCACTTCGCCGCGTGCCATAGGTGGCAGCCATTGCTGCTTCTGTTCTTCATTGCCAAAATTCAGCAGGTAATTGGCAACAATATCCGAATGCAGCGCAAATCCACAGCCGGAATCGCCGGCATAGGCCTGCTCCTCCATGAGAATCATGCTGTAGCTGCGATCAACTCCTGAACCACCATAGGCTTCGGGCAAGGTCGGACAGAGCAGGCCAAGGGCCCCAGCTTTCAGCCAGAGTTCCCGATCCACATGTTGCTGAGCTTCAAAACGTTCGCGATGCGGGACAACTTCTTCAGCAAAAAACCGTCGGACGGTATGGCGAAATGCAGCATGATCTTCATTGAACAGGGTTCGAGGCATCATCCAGGGTATATCATTCAGCGGGTCCATAAGGCACATCCATTGATGTAAGTTTTATGACCATTAGTCTGGACCTAGATTGCCAGAAATGATGGATGCTTGTAAACTAAAAAAATGAAATCAGTTTACGAGGTTGGGTATGATTCGGCATGACTGGACACGACAGGAGATTGAGGCGCTTTTTGCCCTGCCGCTGGGGGATTTGGTATTTCAGGCACAGGGGGTACACCGGCGCCATTTTGATGCAACTGAACTGCAGGCATCCACCCTGATGTCCATCAAGACAGGGGCCTGTCCCGAGGACTGCGCCTACTGTTCTCAGTCAAGCCGTTATGCAACCGGACTTGCCCGAGAAAAGCTGGTTGATGTGGATGCTGTTCTGGAGCAGGCGCATGCGGCGCGCGCGTCTGGCTCCAGTCGGTTCTGTATGGGTGCTGCCTGGCGTTCGCCCCATGATCGGGATATGCCGGTATTGCTGGAGATGGTGCGACAGGTCAAGGCGCTTGGCCTTGAAACCTGCATGACTCTGGGGATGCTCAAGGAAGGGCAGGCTGAGGCTTTTGCCGAGGCGGGACTGGATTACTATAACCATAATCTGGATACCTCCGCCGAGTACTACAGTGAGATTGTACACACCCGTACCTACGAAGACAGGTTGGATACTCTAGCGCAGGTTCGTCAGGCAGGGATCAAGGTTTGCAGTGGTGGCATTCTGGGAATGGGCGAGGAGCGATCCGATCGGGCTGGGTTGTTATTACAGCTTGCAACTTTGCCGGCTCACCCGGAATCAGTGCCGATTAACCGGCTGGTACCGATTCCGGGAACTCCGCTTGAGAATGCTCCTGAACTTGATGAGTTTGAATTTGTTCGAACCATTGCTGTGGCGCGAATTCTGATGCCTGCTTCCTGGATTCGTCTGTCTGCTGGTCGGGAGCGGATGCCGGACAGCCTGCAGGCACTTTGTTTTATGGCTGGAGCCAATTCCCTTTTCCTAGGCTGCAAACTGCTTACTACTCCCAATGCCGCCATGGATCACGATCAGCAGTTACTGGCCAGACTGGGGATGCACCTGGCTGCCCCAAAACCCGTTGTAGCACCGCCGCGTCCTTATTATGATGCCATGCAGCCGGAACTGATCCAGCATGTCTGAATGGAGTGCCATGCTGGCAGCCCGGGCAGAGGAGGGGTTGTACCGGGTACAGCGCGCTCATGCCGGAGTACAGTCGGTATGCCTGCAAGGGACTGAGGGTGAGCGCTGGCTTAACTTCTGCAGTAACGATTATCTTGGCATGGCGGCAGATCCTCAGCTGGTTGAGGCACTTGCCGAGGGAGCACGGCACTACGGGGTCGGTTCGGGGGCATCCCATCTGGTTTGTGGTCATCACGAATGCCATGAGCAACTGTGTGCGGAACTGTGCGACTGGACCGGTAGGGACAGGGCTCTGCTTTTTGCGAGCGGCTGGCAGGCCAATCTGGCGGTGATTGACAGTTTTTGCCAAGCGGGTGACTGGGTGTTGCAGGATCGCCTCAATCATGCCTCGTTGCTTGATGCCGGGCGTTTGGCCCGTACCCGTCTGCATCGTTATCCGCATGCGGATGTGCGGGCAGCCCAAAATTGGGGGAAGGAGGATCGTAGGGTTCGCATGCTGGTTAGTGATGCTGTATTCAGTATGGATGGCGATCTGGCCCCGGTGCAGGAACTTGTCGGGTTGGCACAGTCCCGGCAAGCGTTGCTCTTTCTGGATGATGCCCACGGACTTGGTGTTCTAGGTGATCAGGGGCAGGGCTGGGCAGCGCAATGGTCGCAAAAGGACTGTCCCTTGCTGGTGCTGGCCTTCGGCAAGGCTCTAGGCGGGCAAGGCGCCTGCGTCCTAGGTCCTGCAGAAATGATGGAATGGATGGTGCAGATGGCCCGGCCTTATATTTATACCACCGCCATGTCGCCGGCAATGGCCTTTGCCATGCAGGCAAGTGTCCGGATCGTTCGCGACCAGCATGAGCGTCGGTTGAGACTGCGGGCGAGAATTGCCCAGTTCCGGGAAGGCTGCCGTAGAATGGCACTGCCTGTTATGCCCAGTGAAACGGCAATTCAGCCGTTGATGGTTGGTGATACCCGGCAGGCTATGGCGCTTGGTCAGGGTCTGGCAGAGGCCGGAATCTGGGTGAGTGCCATCAGGCCACCGACGGTGCCGCGTGGGACGGCGCGCTTGCGCGTTACCCTCAGCGCCGCCCACAGTACAGAACAGGTTGCTGAACTGCTGGCTGCACTGAACCTGCTTTGGCCCACTGCCTTGCGCACGGAGTGATGGCAATGGCTCAGGCTGCAGGCATGATTCTCAATGGCTGGGGTTGGAGCCCGGCACTCTGGTCCGTGGAGTCGGAATGGTTTATTCCTGACTATAGCGAAGTCAGTATGGACCGGCAGCTTGACAGGCTTGTCAACTGCTGTGTTGTGAATGAACCGCTGCATCTGGTGGGCTGGTCAATGGGTGGGTTGTTGGCCCTGCGTCTCGCGCATGAACGCCCCGAGTGGTTTCGCTGTGTCTCGTTGCTGGCCTGTAATCCCTTTTTTTTGGGTGACCGGGACTGGCCGGGGGTGGGAATGCCGTCATGGTCCAGTTTTGCTGCGGCATTGCTTCAATCGCCGGTGGATCAGTGGTGGCGCTTTGTTGCCCTGCAGTTGCAGGGGGAGGCCCACCCTGCAGCCATGATGCGTCAGATACGCCAGAATCCGGACTGGCGACCTTCGGGGCACTGGGTGGAACAGTTGGACTGGTTGCAATTTGATGCGCGTCCCTTGCTGACTCATGTCCACGTTCCTTGCAGGGTGCTGCTGGGTGGGCAGGATCGTCTTGTGCCGCCTGCTCTGTCCGGGATGTGGCCATCAGCCTGGCAGGTTGATGTCTGGGAAGAGGTCGGTCATCTTCTGCCCTTACATTCGAATCGCCTACAGACCTGGTTGAACGAGAAATGAACGAGATGAACCGGTTCCAGCGGCGGGTGCATGAGGCGTTCGATCAGGCTGGCATGTTCTACGATCGTCATGCTGTACTGCAACGACAGGCTATGCTGAAACTGCTGACGCTCCTGCCTGAATCCAGCCACCAAGTGCCATTCTGGCTGGATGTGGGCTCAGGAACCGGACTGGTTTATGAAGCGCTGGCGGCCCAATTGCCGGCTATTGATGTTGTCTGTTTTGATCTCGCCGCCGGAATGCTGAAGGTTGCAGGCACTAAGGGGAGCAGGCTTCTGGTTCAGGGTGATATGCACCGTCTACCCTTTGCCGATGCTTCGTTACCTGTGGTGATTAGCAATTTTGCCCTTCAATGGACTGATCATCCGAAACATCTGCTTGCTGAGTTCTCAAGGGTTTTGAGCGATGAAGGCATTGTCGCATTTTCTGTGCCGGTGCAGGGTTCCCTGCAAGCCTTGAGCAAGGGATGGGCAGCGGCAGGGCTGGTTCCGCCCATTAATGAATTGCCCTCAGGCAAGGACTGGCTTGATGCAGTTCAAAAGAACGCATTAAGCGTTGTGCAGATATGGAACGATCGTCTGGAATATCGGGATGATGATGCTCGTCAGGCACTGGCTCTGGTGCGGGATCTTGGGGCGGGAACCCGAAAAAAACCAGCTATGGGACTTATGAGTCCTCGTCGCTGGCAGAAGGTGCTGAATGCCTGGTCGCTGCTCAGTGAGGGACGTGGGTATTGTATTGATTATGAGGTATTGTGGATGGTTTTGGCCAAAAAACCGCCATATTAAAAAAATACAATAAAATCATGTTGATGGATTTGTTGTTTCTTGGTTTTCCACGCGGTTATCCACGGACATTGTGGATTGTTTGATAGGATTCTAACGATCGCCTGAAGAAAAAACCGATTGGTCACAAATTGCGCTACAAGTGTGCATTTATCTGTCCTAGAATCAAGGCACCTTCAGAACCAAAGCTGTACTGGCATACAGTTGCGTTCTGTCCCATGGACGACATGTTCGTGTTCAGGATTTCTCCGCTCTTAAAGTGAGGATATACAGCATGACTCAGTACAAGGCTCCTTTGCGTGATATTCAGTTTGTCTTGCATGAAGTACTCAATGTTGAACAGCATTATGCCGGCATTCCCGCCTATGCTGAAACCAATCGTGAGTTGGTGGACAGTATCATTGAAGCCGGTGCGCAGTTTGCTGAGAACGAGTTGTCCCCAATCAATCGCAATGGCGATGAAGAAGGATGCCATTTCGAGGATGGAGTGGTTACTACCCCCAAAGGCTTCAAGGAAGCTTATACCAAGTTTGTCGAACTGGGTTTTGGCTCGCTCAATGCTGAGTCCGAGTTTGGGGGCCAGGGTCTGCCTTCTTCGCTAGGAATCGTGATCAGTGAATTAAATGGCACGGCCAACTGGTCGTGGGCAATGTATCCCGGTCTTTCCCATGGTGCGGTCAATACCCTTGAAGCGCATGGTTCCCCTGAGCAGAAAGAGACTTATCTGCACAAGCTGGTGAGTGGTCAGTGGACAGGCACCATGTGTCTGACTGAGTCCCATGCTGGTTCAGATCTCGGTATCATCCGCACCCGTGCCGAGCCACAGGCTGATGGTAGTTATGCTATTACCGGTACCAAAATCTTCATCTCGGCGGGCGAACACGATATGGCCGAGAATATTGTTCATATCGTCCTTGCCCGACTCCCGGATGCACCCAAAGGCACCAAGGGGATTTCTCTGTTTATCGTTCCCAAGTTCTTGCCGGATGCCGATGGTAATGTGGGTGCTCGCAATGGCGTTAAGTGTGGATCCATTGAACACAAAATGGGGATCAAGGGCTCAGCCACCTGCGTCATGAACTTTGATGCCGCTACCGGCTTTTTGGTTGGCCCACCTAATCGCGGTCTGAACTGCATGTTTACCTTCATGAATACGGCTCGTATTGGTACCGCTCTTCAGGGTGTCTGTGCGGCTGAAGGTTCGTTCCAGGGCGCACTGACTTATGCTCGTGATCGTTTGGCCATGCGTTCACTTTCGGGCCCGAAGACCCCAGAAAAGGAAGCTGATCCAATCATCGTGCATCCTGCGGTACGACAGATGCTGCTCACCCAGAAGGTGTTTGCTGAAGGTGGTCGAGCCATGGTGTACTGGCTGTCAACCCAGACCGATGTTGTCCTCAAGGGTACAAGCGAGGAAGAGCGCAAGCAAGCTGATGACATGATGAGCTTTTTGACACCGATTGCCAAGGCATTCCTGACCGAGGTGGGCTATGAAGCGGCCAATCATGGTGTGCAGGTTTATGGTGGTCATGGCTTCATTCGGGAATGGGGTATGGAACAGATTGTTCGTGATACCCGTATCGCTCTGCTCTATGAAGGCACAACGCAAATTCAGGCACTGGATCTGCTGGGTCGCAAAGTATTACAGACGCAGGGTGCCATGCTGCGCCAGTTCACTAAAATCGTCCACAAGTTCTGCAAAGCCAATGAGGATAATCCCCAAATGGCTGATTTTGTTTCTGAATTGAATCGTCTGAATCAGGAATGGGGTGAGTTGACCACAGAAATTGGTATGCGAGCCATGCAGAATGCTGATGAAGTTGGTGCTGCAGCAGTCGACTATATGATGTATTCCGGCTACATTACCATGGGTTATCTGTGGGCGTGGATGGCTCAGGTTGCTCAGCAGAAGATTGCGGCTGGAGAAGGTGATGCTGCCTTTTATCATGCCAAAATCCAGACGGCAAAGTTCTACTTCAAGAAGATTCTGCCGCGCACCCAGTCGCACCGTGCGGTGATTCAGGGTGGTCTGGATGTCTTGATGCAGGTTGATGCCGAACATATGGCCTTCTGAGTTGGGTCAGTGAGGTACTTTTGAGCAAAAGCCCGCCTTGCGGGCTTTTGCACGTTGAATGAACGAAATTTCGCTTGTGAGGAAGACATCATGCCAGTGTATAAAGCCCCGTTGCGGGATATGCGTTTTGTTGCCTTTGAGGTGTTTCAGGCCGATAAGTTCTGGGTCTCGAATCCTGCTTTTGCTGAAATCGATCGTGAAGTGGTCGATGCAGTCCTGGAAGAAAATGCCCGTTTCAATGAAGAAGTGGTGATGCCGCTGAATCGCAGCGGTGATGAGGAAGGTTGCCGTATTGAAGGTGACAAGGTTAGTACGCCGGCTGGATTTCAGGCGGCGTTCAGGCAGTATGCGGAAGGTGGCTGGATCGGACTTGGTGCGGAAACAGACTATGGTGGACAAGGGTTCCCCAAGATGGTGACCGTCATGACCGACGAGATTCTCTATGCCTGTAATCCGTCTTTTGCACTTTATCCCCAACTGGGTATTGGCGCAGCTTTGGCACTGTCGCAGCATGCCAGTGAAGAAATCAGAAAACTTTATCTGCCACGCATTTATTCCGGTACGTGGTGTGGCACCATGTGTTTGACGGAACCGCATGCCGGCACGGATCTGGGCATCATTCGCAGCCGTGCGGAACCCCAGGCGGATGGAAGCTATCGAATCACCGGTACCAAAATCTTTATCACCGGTGGTGAACATGATCTGGCAGAAAATATTGTCCATCTGGTTTTGGCCAAATTGCCGGATGCTCCCGCCGGTTCCAAAGGTATTTCCTTGTTCTTGGTTCCTAAATTTCTGGTGGATAACGATGGTCATCTGGGGGCCCGCAACGCCGTCAAGGTCGGCTCGATCGAACACAAGATGGGAATCAAGGGGTCGGCAACCTGTGTTATGAACTTTGATGGTGCCCAAGGCTGGCTGATTGGAAAAGTCAATGAAGGCTTGGCCGCTATGTTTGTCATGATGAACTACGAGCGTCTGTCCATGGGGATGCAGGGACTGGGAGCCTCTGAAATTGCTTACCAGAACGCTGCAGCCTACGCCCGTGACCGGTTGCAGGGACGGTCGGCTCGCGGTGTGCAGCAGAAGGACAAGATGGCCGATCCACTGCTGGTTCATCCGGATGTTCGGCGCATGCTGTTGACCGTACGCGCCAACAATGAGGCGGCGCGCTGTTTTGCCATGTATGTTTCCAAGGCACTTGATGAAAGCCGCTATGGTATGACTGAAGAAGTGCGGCGAGTGGCCAGTGACAAGGTGGCATTGTTTACTCCGATCGCTAAGGCATTTCTTACCGATCGTGGCTTTGATGCCTGCGTCATGGCGCAGCAGGTGTTCGGTGGTCATGGCTACATTCGTGAGTGGGGTATGGAACAGTATGTTCGGGATACCCGTATTGCCCAGATTTATGAAGGAACTAACGGCGTACAGGCGATGGATTTGGCCGGACGCAAGGTTGTACGCAATCAGGGCGCATCAGTGCAGCTTTATCTGAAGGAAGTACGTGCCTTGCGTGCAGAGCTTGGCGCGGGACTTGAGGTGTTTGCGATCAGTTTGAGTCATGCTGCCGACGTTCTGGAAGAGGCGACCCAGGTACTGCTTGAGCAGGCTGCCTTGGATGTTGATTCGATCAGTGCGGCCTCGGTAGACTTCCTGCACCTTTTCGGACTGGTGGCCTATGCCCATATGTGGAGCATGATGGCGCAGGTTGCCCTGATACATCAGAATGATGATGCGTTTTATCGCAACAAGTTGCAGTTGGGTCATTATTTTATGCAGCGCATGCTCCCGGAAATCGACAGTCGTTTGCAGACCATCAAGTCCGGTGCTCAGACCATGATGGCGTTTGCCGAAGGGTATTTCTGAGAACATGGGCAAACAGCCAGCTTTACTGCGCTGGGAGTTGCCAGGCGCAGGTCCTGAGGATATTGTGGTCGATGCTTGCGGCCACATTATCACCGGAGTGGAGGATGGCCGGATTTTAAGGGGCGATCCGGTAACGGGTCGCTGGACAACGCTGACCCAAAGTACGGGACGTCCCCTTGGTTTAGAGGTTGATGCTGAAGCTGGGCTCTGGATCTGTGACAGCCCGAATGGGTTGTTGCATCTGGATGCCAATCGACAGGTTCTTCGATCCAGGGTGACCTGTATCGGTGCACAGCCCTTGCGTTTTTGCAGTAATGTTGTTGCGGATGGTAAAGGGGGTGCCTATTTTACTGCCTCCAGTATGCGCTACCCACTGACTTCGTATCGCCGTGATCTTCTCGAGCATGTGCCAAGTGGTATGCTGGCACATGTTGACGCCGCAGGGCATGTTTCTGTTCTGGCCAAGGATCTTGGTTTTGCCAACGGACTGGTTCTTATGCCGGATCAGTCTGCTTTGGTGGTGGCAGAGACCGCACTTGCGCGTCTGATTCGTTTTGATCTGTCCACTCGCGCCCTATCGGTATGGGCGGATCTGCCGGCCATGCCGGACAATATGAGTTTGGATGCCGAGCGTGGACTTGTCTGGGTGGCGCTGGTGTCTCCCATACCTTCGACATTGGCTCTGCTTGGGAAAGCTCCATTGCCCGTCCGCCGTGCTGTGGGGCTGCTGCCGGAAATGCTTCTGCCTCAACCTGCTGACAGGGCATGGGTACAGGCTTACGATCAGCAAGGATGTTTGGTTCGGGATTTTTGCTGGAAAAATGTGGGGTACCGGGCGGTGACCGGTGTCTGTGCCCGTGGGGACCGGCTCTATATGGGAAGTTTGCAGGAGCGGGCCATTGCCTTTTGCAGACTGCCTGACTAAATCATAGTAAAACACTAGGATTTAGCGGTGGGATTTGTTAACCTCATTGCATTGATGATGTAGAGAGGATGAATCAAACCATGTCAGAATCGGCAGGAATGGTCCTGACGGATCGTGCAGCTGAAAAAGTGCGCAAGCTTCGTACTGGCGAGGATAATCCCAACTTGCTGTTACGGGTCTATATTACTGGGGGTGGCTGCGCTGGTTTTTCCTATGGATTCAGTTTCGATGAGTCGACCCGTGATGGCGACAGCATCTTTAGCAACGGTGATGTACGCATGGTCGTTGACAGTCTGAGTATTCAGTATCTGATGGGTTCTGAGGTTGACTACAGCGAAGGTTTGCAAGGTTCGCGTTTTGTCATCAATAACCCCAATGCTCAGACCACGTGCGGTTGCGGCTCTTCTTTTTCGGTCTGAACGTTTGTCAGGTTTTGCTCTGGTTTTTCAGGGCTGTGGCGATGTCGCGTAGATGCAAAAAATAGTGGACACCCTTGATGCGGGGGATTCCACTAATTCCGGCACCTCCGACCCAAAGACTTGATGATTCGGGGAGCGTCTTACGAGCTAAGGCGATGGCCTTGATCACGCGACTGCGTTTGCAATCCAGACTGAATGACAGGCAGATCATACCAAACGATCGCTGTAAGGCATAGTCAAGCAGACTGTTCAACGGTATATTGACGCCGAGGCTGGTACAGCAAATGCCCTGCTGGGTCAGAACAATTTCCAGCATAAGAAGCCCCAAGCCATAGGTGTCTGGGGCTACTGTGCTTAGTAAGGCCTGCTGTGCTGGCGGCTTGTGTGTATGGGGCATTTGGTTCAACTGGCAACGCAGCAGATTTTGCACCTGTTCGCTATAAATGTGTTCATGGACCAGGCTAAGTTCACCTTGCAACCAGGCATGACCAATGCTGTCGTTCAGCGGTGGCAGCCAATGTTCAATAAATTCATGTGGTCCAAGTACCGCCAGTCTTTCTTGCATCAACGTCTGCAGGTCGTGGTGCTGACCGCTCAGAATTAAACCGACGGCATGGCTGTAATCGTGGGCATGAGCCAGACTGTGGGGGGGCACGCTCAGGTTTGTGCTTAACGAGCTCTGCAGTTCTTCCAGGCTGAGATGCAGGACTCGCGATGGTTTATGCCCCTGATCAAGCAGACGTTTCACCAGAGTCAGTTTGTCTCTGTGTTGCTGGGAATAATAACGTATGCCTCGTGCATCACGTTCAGGTACGGGGAATTGGTAGCGACGTTCCCAGATGCGCAAGGTGTCCTTGCTGATGCCCGTTTCCCGCTCCACCTCGGCAATGGACAGATAATGTGCAGCATTCAGTTCGGTTGCCATAATTCTGTCCAGTGTTTCAGTCGATCAGGATAAAAAAACCTTTGTGTGTCCAAGACATAATGAATTTAAAAGGAGTCAATCTGTTATGTCCATTCTGGGTGATCGTCCCGGATTATTCAAGTACTATACACATGAAAGGCTGGAATAATGGCCAGGATGGGTGTGATTCGAGAGATGCTTGTGGAACCATGCTAGACTCGAAAACACGGTTTTAGGAGATATGCACCATGCTTGATAAAAAAATGCCCGAAGCTTGGCGGGTGCTGCGTATTCAGGCAGAATTGGTGGATGGCATCGAACATCTGGCTAGGATTGGTACTGCGGTGACGATTTTTGGAAGTGCGCGTCTCAAGGAAGATCATGTTTACTACCATGAAGCACAGCATTTGGCGGGTTTGCTGGCTGATGAGGGGATTCCGGTTATTACCGGAGGTGGCCCTGGTATTATGGAGGCAGGAAATAGGGGTGCCTATGGTCGCGGCAAGCTTTCGATCGGTCTGAATATCAATTTGCCTATGGAGCAGAATCCCAATGCCTATCAGGATATTCGTTTAAGTTTCCGATACTTTTTCATCCGTAAGTTCATGTTTGTCAAACATGCCCTCGGATTTGTCATTTTTCCAGGCGGTTTTGGAACCCTTGATGAGCTTTTTGAAGCAATTACCCTGATTCAGACGGAAAAAATCGAGCATTTTCCAGTGATTCTGGTTGGTTGCAGTTATTGGCAGGGTCTGCTGGACTGGCTGGAACATCAGGTTCTGCAGCTTGGTTGTATTGATCGGCATGACCTGAAACTTTTCCATGTTGTCGACCATGCTGATGAGGCCATGAGCATCATCCGGCAATACGTCAGCATGCGTCATGCAGACGAAGAGTAAGTATGTATGGCAGAGAACTGGGTGCGGGTGCGGGTCAATGATCAGATACTTGATCTGATGCGGGACGAAGACGTCATCCGGTCATACCCATGCTCGACTGCAGCAAAGGGCATAGGTGAACTGAAGAACAGTGGCCAGACCCCGCGTGGCTGGCATGTGATACGGGCACGGATTGGCGAAGGCGTGTCCGTTGGCAGTGTGTTTGTCGGACGTCGTCCGACCGGTGAGATATGGTCTCCTGAGTTGGCCCAGATGTATCCGCAGCGAGACTGGATTCTGACTCGGATTCTCTGGCTCAGTGGTCTGGAGCCTGGTTTGAACCGGCTTGGGCACTGCGACACCATGCAGCGTTATATTTATATTCATGGTACGCCACCAATCGAACCGGTTGGAGTCCCGGGATCACACGGCTGTATTCGCATGCATGAGCCAGACCTGCTGGATCTGTTTGGGCGGGTTCAGGCCGGAACTCGGGTTCTGGTACAGGGCTGATCAAACACAAAGGGCTTGTCGCGAAGATGACGCCAATACGGAACAATTGCCAAGTATAAGGTCCTATCGGATTGTTATGTGAACAATGCTCGGCCCGCCATTTTCATACTCGTGGGTGTTAGCTCGCTCATAAGGGTTAACTATACAATAGTTCAATAAAATAATGCAGGTGAGTCAGTTCCTGAAATGAATATCTGAACCGGAATTTTTCGGTATAACGGATAATGTTAATAAAAATACCAATCAGTTTCATGGAGTTATTCATAATGAAGTTGATTCGGTAAGAGTGTTTCTGAGTTTCTTCTGGGTAATCATGCATTAGCTTGTTACGAATGACTGCCAGTGACGAAAAGTCTTCAGCCGAGGGTAATGCTCCAAGTCGTTCCATGAGATTAGATTGGTCCCGATTACTGATATCCATGGATTCCTGTTCGACGGTGGCAATATTCTTGAAAATATTGCCTTGTTCATTGAGTAGAGGAGTCGATCAGCGACACTTGCCGTTGATTTGATTGATAACTCCAGCGCACGGAGATCACGCTCAAGTTCTGTTGCTGTCATGAAGTGGGGCAACGACGTGCCACTTATCTTCGTGTGCAAATCCAGGTCGCATAAAACGCTGTATGAGTAGCTGTAAGGTCGGGGGAGAGTTCATTGCGACCGGTTTAGCATGTTCTGGTGATGTGGTATGCTTGCATCTTTAGGATATTCGAGAATACTAGCATGCAGCTGCGTCGAGGCTTGCACAATGTGCCCCGCTTGGAACAGGGTCGGGCAGTGACCATCGGAAATTTTGATGGGGTGCATCTTGGGCATCAGCAAGTGCTGCGACGTCTGATTGCAGAGGCGCAGCGTATTCATGCTGTTTCGAGCGTGATCATCTTTGAACCTCAGCCGATGGAATATTTTATAGGGGATCGTGCGCCAGCCCGTTTGATGCGCTGGCATGACAAGGTTCAGGAATTGCGTCGGATTGGTGTCGATGAAGTCATTGTTCTGCCTTTCAATAAATCCTTGCAATCCCGATCCGCTGATGATTTTGCCCGGAACGTACTCCACCGGTGTCTGGGCGCCCGTCTGGTGCTTATGGGTGATGATTTTCGCTTTGGTTGTGATCGGCAGGGTGATGTGTCTTTTTTGCGTAACCGGGCCGATCAGCTGGAGATGGAGGTTCTGGATTCGGCTTCGGTCTGTCAGGCTGGGGAACGAATCAGCAGTACCCTGTTACGCACCCTGCTTGCAGAAGGGAAGATGGAAACGGTGGCGAATTTGCTGGGACGCTCCTACAGCATCAGTGGGCGGGTCATGGTGGGCGATCAACTGGGACGCACCCTTGGGTTTCCGACGGCCAATATCCTGTTACGCCGTCAGGTATCGCCCTTGTCAGGGGTTTTTACGGTTGAAGTCCATACGGGACACCGAACCCTGCCTGGGGTGGCTAACGTGGGTCGGCGTCCCACAGTGGGAGGTACCCAGATGCGTCTTGAGGTTCATTTGCTTGATGTTCATCTGGATCTTTATGGGGTTCGTCTGGAAGTGGTTTTTTTGCATCAGTTGCGTCGGGAACAGAAGTTTGCTTCGCTTGAAGAACTTAAGGCAGCCATTGCTGCCGATGTGGCACAAAGCCGCCGTTATTTTCAGGAACGATACCATTGATGCTGCCTGTTTCGGTGGAAGTTTTTGTGCTGGTTTTTGGTAAGGATTAGCCGGATAACCGGCAGGTGATGATATGACGCTGGACTATAAGGCAACCCTGAATCTCCCGGAGACTTCGTTTCCCATGAAGGGCTCTTTGCCGACCCGTGAGCCTGAACAACTGGCGCGTTGGCAGCACATGCATCTGTACCGTCGTTTGCGAGAAGAGCGTGCTGGGGCTCCGCTTTTTGTTCTGCATGATGGCCCTCCTTATGCCAATGGGCAGATTCATATTGGTCATGCAGTGAACAAAGTGCTTAAGGATATGATTGTCCGCTCGCGCAGCATGGACGGAATGGATGCGCCTTATGTGCCGGGTTGGGACTGTCATGGTCTGCCGATTGAATTGAATGTCGAAAAAATGGTGGGTAAACCGGGTGTCAAGGTTAATGCTGCCGAGTTTCGTCATCATTGTCGCACCTATGCTGCGGGGCAGGTTGCGGAACAATCCCGAGATTTTCAGCGCTTGGGTGTTCTTGGAGACTGGGAAAAACCTTATCTGACCATGAACTTCCAGCAGGAAGCGGATATTGTGCGGGCGTTGGCACAACTGGTGGCGCATGGGCATGTACACAAAGGCATGAAGCCGGTGCACTGGTGTCTGAATTGTGCTTCAGCGTTGGCCGAAGCCGAAGTCGAATATCAAGATCGGGTTTCGCCAGCCATTGATGTTGCCTTTCAGCTGGTGGATCCCGCTTTGCTTTTTGCACGTGCATCGCTTAACTCGGAGGGCAAGCCGGCAGCCTTCGTCATCTGGACGACAACGCCGTGGACCTTGCCTGCCAACCGGGCGGTCTGCATTCATCCGGAACTGGAATATGTGCTTGTCGATACAGGTAGTCAGATTCTGGTTCTTGCTGATTCTCTCTCTGATGCAGCCTTGCAGCGCTACGGAGTGGCATCGTCTCAGCGCCTGGGTACGTTGAACGGTTCAGTTCTTGAAGGATTACTGTTGCGTCACCCATTTCTGGATCGGCAGGTTCCGGTCATTCTTGGGACGCATGTGACGGCCGATGCCGGAACAGGTTGTGTGCACACTGCGCCAGCACATGGTCAGGATGACTACGTGGTGGGTTTACGCTACCAACTGAATGTGGATAATCCGATCAGTGGCGAGGGTGTCTTTCATGCGGATATCCCTTATGTGGCCGGGATGTCCGTTTTTAAGGCCAATGAAACAATCCTAGAGGTACTGAGTGGTCAGGGGGTGTTGCTGGCACATCAACCCCTCAAACACAGTTACCCGCATTGTTGGCGCCATAAAACCCCGATTATCTTCCGGGCAACGCCCCAGTGGTTTATTCGTATGGATGCCCTTGGTTTGCGTCAGCAGGCACTTGATGCCATCGCAACAGTTCAGTGGGTGCCAGATTGGGGTCAGGCGCGGATCCAGTCCATGGTCGATCAACGTCCTGATTGGTGTATTTCACGACAGCGTAGCTGGGGTGTGCCGATTCCCTTATTTGTCCATAAGGAGACGGGAGCGCTGCATCCGGATACCGCAGAACTACTGGAACGGGTTGCCCAAGCCATGGAGCAGGGAGGAATTGAAGCATGGTTCTCTGCACCTGACCATCAATGGCTCGGGGCGGAGACCCAAGACTACGAGCGTGTCAAGGATACACTGGACGTCTGGTTTGACTCAGGGGTTACCCATGCCGCTGTGCTGGATCGTCGCCCTGAGCTGAAGAGGCCGGCGGATCTTTATCTGGAAGGTTCGGATCAGCATCGCGGCTGGTTTCAGTCCTCGTTGCTGAGTTCGGTCGGCATGACGGGACTGGCGCCTTATCGACAGGTTCTGACACATGGCTTTACTGTTGATGAGCAGGGTCGAAAAATGTCCAAGTCCCTTGGCAACATTGTCGCACCGCAGAAGATCATTGACAGCATGGGTGCGGATGTATTGCGGCTTTGGGTGGCTGCGTCGGATTTTCGCGGGGAGATGTCGGTCAGTAATCAGATTTTGAGTCGGACGGCTGAGGCCTACCGACGTATCCGCAATACGCTGCGTTATCTGCTTGCCAATCTGCATGACTTTGAGCCGTCTAGGGATGCCGTTGTGGATGAGGACCTTCTGGCTCTGGATCGATGGATGCTGGATCGGGCGGCACGCGTGCAGGAAGAAATCATCGAGGCCTACCATGCCTATCAGTTCCACGTGATTTATCACAAGTTGCATAATTTTTGCAGCCTGGATTTGGGCAGTATTTACCTGGATATTATCAAGGATCGGCAATATACCCTGAAGCGGGAATGCCTGGCACGCCGTTCAACCCAGACGGTGCAATGGCATATGGCTGAAGCATTGGTGCGCTGGATGGCGCCGATCCTCTGTTTTACTGCCGAGGAGGTATGGAGCCATCTTCCGGGTAAGCGTACCGATTCTGTACATCTGGCGACTTGGTACGATCGCCTGTCTCCCCTGCCAGCCCAGACCGACCGGCCGGAGTGGACCGCTGCCTTTTGGGATGAGGTGATGCAGCTCAAAACTCGGGTTAATAAACAGATTGAGCTGGCTCGCAGTGAACAGGGTATTGGCTCGGGGCTTTCAGCGGAAGTGGAACTGGAGCTAGAGCCAACACTTCTGGAAAAAGTACAGGTTCTCGGGGATGAGTTTCGTTTTGTTCTGATTACTTCCCGGGTCATGCTTGCTCCGGCTGCAGCAGAAGTCATTGTTGTTCGTCCCAGTCAGGCAGCTAAGTGTGTGCGCTGCTGGCACTATGTTGATGATGTTGGCCAGCATGCGGATCACCCTGAACTATGTGGCCGTTGTGTCAGCAATGTTGTGGGTGCGGGAGAATCCAGGAGGTTTGCGTGATGCAGCATCGGTTTCCTTGGCTCATGATCAGCCTGCTGGTCATTGGACTGGATCAGTGGAGTAAAGCGCTGATCAGTCAGCATATGGTGCTTTTCCAGTCTATTCCGCTCATCCCAGGCTGGTTCAGTTTGACCCTTCTGCATAATACCGGCGCAGCCTTCAGCTTTCTTTATGGAGCGGGGGGCTGGCAGCGCTGGTTGTTTTCTGCGATTGCGGTTGTGGTCAGTTTGGGCTTGCTGCTCTGGCTGTTTCGCATGCCGGTCCGACTGCGTATCCTGCCACTGGCCGTCAGCCTGATCCTAGGAGGGGCCCTTGGCAATCTGCTTGACCGGGTGCGCCTGTCTTATGTGATCGACTTTATTCATGTCTATCACGAGACGTGGCATTTTCCTGCCTTTAATCTGGCTGACTCAGCCATTACGGTCGGTACCATTCTGTTGCTGATTGACATGTTCTTTCTGGAGGAATTGCGCCGTGCTTGACCGTATCAGTCAAGGTGATTGGGTGCAGTTGCATTTTAGTATGCATTTGGCCGATGGCGCACTGATCGACAGCTCACGTCAGCGCACTGTAGCTCCGCAGCTGTGTGTCGGATCAGGTACATTACCGGAACACTTTGAGCGGCTTCTGCTGGGGCTTAAGGAGGGTGATCGCCGTTCCTGGGTACTGCCTGCCGAGAAGGCTTTTGGTACGCATCAGTCTGAGCATATCCGTACCTTTAACCGAGCAGAGTTTGCCAATATGGACCTGGCGCCAGGTTTGGTTATTTCTTTTGCCGATCGGGCACGGACCGAGCTTCCCGGTGTTGTTCAGCGTGTTTCTGAACAGGAGGTTGTGGTCGACTTCAACCATCCGCTTGCAGGCCGGGACATTGTTTTTGAAGTGGAAATCGTGGCGGTTCGTTCCCATGAAATCCAGCCTGTTCAGGTTAAGGGAGCTTGAGCATATGCGTATTCGTCTTGCCAATCCTCGCGGCTTCTGTGCCGGTGTAGATCGGGCCATAGAGATTGTTCACCGGGCCTTGGATGTATTTGGGCCTCCAATTTATGTGCGTCATGAGGTTGTGCATAACCGGTTTGTGGTGGATGAGTTGCGTCAGCGCGGAGCGGTTTTTGTCGATGAGCTGCATGAGGTTGCGGATGGCGGCATTGTTATTTTTAGCGCTCATGGGGTTTCGCAGGCCGTGCGCCAAGCTGCTGAGAACCGGCATCTGCGAGTCTTCGATGCCACCTGCCCGTTGGTGACCAAAGTTCATCTTGAGGTGTTACGCTATGCCCGTGCCGGGATTGATACCATTCTGATCGGTCATGCTGGGCATCCCGAGGTTGAAGGAACCATGGGTCAGTACGATACCGGACAGGGAGGGCAGATTTTTCTGGTTGAGAACGAGGCTGATGTCCAGTCTCTTGAGGTACCTAATCCAGAGCAACTGGCGTTTGTGACCCAGACGACCTTGTCGGTGGATGATGCCGCCCGGGTGATTGATGCCCTCAAGCAGCGCTTTCCCCGAATTCAGGGCCCACGCAAGGATGATATCTGTTACGCCACCCAGAACCGTCAGGATGCGGTGCGTGCGTTGGCCAGTCAGTCGGGTCTGGTTCTGGTGGTTGGTTCACCGAACTCATCGAACAGCAATCGGCTGCGGGAACTGGCAGAACGTTGCGGAGCACAGGCCTATCTGATCGACTCGGCTGCGGATGTTGATCCCAGCTGGTTGAAAGGTGTTGAGCAGATTGGTGTTACCGCCGGAGCATCCGCTCCGGAAGTACTGGTTCAGGAAGTTGTCGAACGTCTGCGCCAGTTGGGCGGACAGGATGTACAGGAAGCTGAGGGGCGTCCGGAGTCGATCGTCTTCAGTATGCCGCGTGAATTACGTATTCCCACCACTGATGCAACACACCATGAGGAGGCATAAGATGTCGGATAAGGAGTATATTCGTCGTTGTATTGAGCAGTCGCTTGTGGTTAAGCAGCAGGTCCTGGCGGATTCAGAACTTTTGGATCGGGTTCAGTCCGTGGCTGAGCGCTGTATTCAGGCTTTTCGTGCCGGCAATAAGGTGATGCTGGCAGGTAATGGCGGTTCTGCTGCCGATGCCCAGCACATTGCTGCCGAGTTTGTCAGTCGTTTTGATTTTGATCGTCCTGGTATTCCCTCTATTGCGTTGAGTACCGATACCTCGATGTTAACGGCGATCGGTAATGACTACGGCTATGAACATGTTTTTCGGCGTCAGGTACAGGCACAGGGGCGCGCAGGCGATATTCTGATCGGTATATCAACATCCGGAAATTCCCGCAATGTCCTTATGGCTGTAGAAGAGGCACAGCGCATGGGGATTGTCACGGTCGCCCTCACTGGTTCGGCAGGAGTTCTGGGAGATCGTTGCGATTATGCCTTGAAAGTACCCTCTACCCATACGCCACGCATCCAGGAAAATCATATCCTGCTTGGACATGTTCTCTGTGGGTACATTGAGGAAGTGCTTTTTGCAGATGTGAAGAAACCAAAATCCTGATACGCAATCAGGAATGAGCGCGGCGTGGATGGATCAGGGCCATCAACAGGATATCGACCCAGCTGCCGTCAATAAAGGCTGCCTGTTTCAGGCGGCCTTCTTCAACAAATCCCGTCTTGAGATAAAGAGCCACTGCAGCACTGTTATTGGCAAACACGCTTAGAGCGATTCGGCTGAGATGCAGATGATTCCAGCAATAATCGATGGCAAGTGCAAAAGCTTCTTTCCCCAGTCCCTGGCTACGATCCTGTTCCGATCCAATACGCAAACCGAGTATGGCAGACTGGTGAACAGCATCAATGTTCCAGATCTGGACATAACCGATCGCGGTGCTTGAGCCTACTCTGCGGATGATCATCAGGACCCGGGAGGGATCAGGAAGACGCGGAAACCACAGTTCTTCCTGCTGTTTCCAGAGTGGAGGGCGGTAGGTTTCGTTGTACTGGGCGGCTTCAAGGTCATCAGCCCACTGAAAAAGCAGACTGAAATCCTGGGGAAGGACCGGTCCAAGAAACACATTGGTTCCACTCAGCATGGCAAGGATCTACATAGTCATATGGCTTTGTCCCCGATGCAGATGCATACCGCGCAGGTTCAGAGCATCAAGGATTTCGTCAAGAGTCTGGGAAATAAGAGCCGCATTGCGGATCATGGACATTTTCGGCCAGGTGGTCCGTCTGCCAGACTGGATCATACGCGCAATATCCTGTTCCTGATAATCGAACAGGGTGTTGCGCCAGCGAAAGGCGTCTCCAGGCAGAATCACATTAATGTCGCCCAGATAGTTCTGACTGAGCATGGCTGTCAGATAGGCGACTTGTGCGGCAAGGGCTTTGCCTCGGCCTCCACCTCGATGGGCCAACAGTCGTTCCAGCACAACCAGAATTTCGCTGAGAATGGCAACGGAAGCCTCTGAGCTGACCTGAAATAATCCTCGATGATCCCGAGCAGTAATATCCTGTATGAAAGGCAGGACCAGCGGATTGATCATGCTGACAATGAAGTGGTTGACGCCGTACAGTCGCGCCATACGCTTGGCGGGCAGGTCGTTGGAAAGCGACCCATCAACCCATCGCCTGGTTTCAAGATAAGGACGGGGTTTGCCATCAAATCCACGGGCGAAGAGTCGCTCTGGGGCCATCAGGCCAGGGATGGCAATTGAGGCGGACAGGGCTGAGCGCACATAGACGTTGGGTGAGGTGATCGCATTCATCAGTCGTGAGGATTGATGTCGTTCTGCAGGAGATATGGATATGTTGATGTAGCGTCCGGTCCGCTCAAATGCTTCCTGAAAGGTGATGTCACGAGGAATGATCTCATCCAGGAAGTGCTCACGCGCCCATTTGGCCTGGGACTCACTCAACCGGCCACGCAGTAGATCGAGCATACGTGTGCGGTTGGGTTCATGATAACGCTTTTGCAGAAAATATCCGGCCTTGAGTTCTGCGTCCGTGAGCGTACCGAGTTGGGCTGCAACAATGGCGCCAGCACTGGAACCGGAAATGACATGGGGCAGAAGATCGTGCTGAATCAGTTCATGAACCATGCCGTGGTGGAAGTATACCAGACCTGCCCCACCACTGAGCAGCAAGGCAGAACGACCATAACAGTGACTGGCCCTGCGAAAGAAATCAATCTTTTCTTCAAGGCTGATTTCCGAGTCGGGCGTTTGGTGCAGTGTGCGCAAGGATCGGGCAATGGTACTGACATAGTGCTCGATCAGCAACTTGGTGCCGGCTTTGGCTTGGTGGTAGAGCACAGGTTTGCCCATGCCCCCCATATTGCCGTGCACACCTTCATTCAGGGCATAGAGCAGTTCGCAGGAAGCACCGCTATCCAGAAAGCTTAACAGCTTGTCAAGCCGGTTCCTGACCTCGCGATAGTCGTACAGTGGGGTTTCAAGCGTTTCGCGCCAGAGACGGGCACCACTGCGAACATCATGTTCTTCAGCCAGAGCCAGCCACTCTTGATACGAGGACGCAGCCTGCATCAGTTTTTCCAGATCGGGCAGCGTTCGCCCTATGCGTTGGCTCAGCATATGCAGCGCCGCAGTCATGACTACCTCACAAGACTTGGTACCTATGTTCTGCCATTATGATCACAGTGGCGCAGATTTCGCAAGCGCATCCTGAATTGCGTTACTGAGTTGCCATACAGCCATGGCATACAGTGGGCTATGGTTATAACGGGTGATGACAAAGAAATTGTCATAGGCCAGCCAGTATTCGGAACCATGGTCCCCATGCAGACGGACAACATTGGCAACGGTCGTTGGGTTCATGGATGGGTTCTGCCCTGGAGCAATACCCCAGTCGGCCCAGTCTTTCAAGGTGGCGGTACTGCGAAGATCGGTGTTGAGGTGCAGGTCGTAGCGATCGCCGGAAATCCGCGCCAATTCAGCGACGGGGCCAGTTCGCCAGCCAGCATCGTGCAGATAATGAGCAATTGAGCCGATGGCATCCGCAGGCTGGTTGATCAGGTCAATATGGCCATCTTGATTAAAATCTACCGCTTCTTTCAGCCATGAAGAGGGCATGAACTGGGGATAGCCTATAGCTCCGGCATAGGAGCCAAGTGGTTTGGATGGGTCGATGTGCTGTTGCTGGCACAGCTGAAAATAAGCGAGCAGTTCTTCACGGAAGAAATGAGCGCGTTCAGGTTCGTCAAAGGCAAGAGTACTGAGGCTGTCAAGAACATGATAACGGCCCTGCTGGGCGCCATAACGGGTTTCAACGCCAAGAATGGCGACAATGACACTGGCGGGAACCTGATACTGCTCTTCGGCTCTGGCGAGTTCATCGCGATGCTGCTGCCAGAAGAGAACCCCTTGCTGTATGCGAGATTGAGTCAGGAAAATTGGGCGGTATTGCTGCCATTGCAGATGTTCGGCCGGCGCTGCTATGGCTTGTATAACGTCGGGCTGATAACGGGCTTGCTGAAACCAGTGCTGCAATTGATCGGTTGAGGCAACGCCAAGTTCAACCGCATGGGTAATGAATGCCTGTACTTCCGGGTAGTCTGGGTAGGCACCGTGATGGGATGCAGGTGCGTGCAGGCAATGCACCCCGAAGAGCCAGCAAAGGAGTTTGTGTGCCATGTTGACCTCAGTTCATGAGTTTTTTGTGTGCATGGATAGACATCAGTAACCCGAAACCAGCCAGCAGGGTCACCACTGCAGTTCCCCCATAACTGACGAAGGGCAAGGGGACACCAACAACAGGCAGGATGCCGCTGACCATCCCCATGTTGACAAAGACATAGACAAAGAAAGACATGGCTAGTGAACCGGCAAGAAGGCGACCGAAACACTCCTGGGTTGTCGCTGCGATGTGCAGGCTTCGGGTAATGAGAATTGCATAAAGTATGATCAGAGTGATGACTCCGATCAGACCAAGTTCTTCACTGAACGCTGCAATGACGAAATCAGTGTGGCCCTCGGGCAGGAAGTCGAGATGGGACTGGGAGCCATGTAGCCAGCCTTTCCCCCAGAGTCCTCCCGAGCCAATGGCAGTTTTGGACTGGATGATATTCCAGCCATTACCAAGCGGGTCTGATTCGGGGGAAAACAGAGTAATGATGCGCTCACGCTGATAATCATGCATCAGATGCTTCCAGGCAAACCAGCCGGTGGGAACGGACGCAGCCGCAGCCATGATTAGGATCCACCAGGGCAGTCCGGCCAGAAACAGGCTGAAAAAGCCTGAACTGAAAACCAGGATGGCCGTACCCAGATCAGGCTGATGAGCGATAAAGGCGGAAGGAATCAGCATCAGGAGCAGACTTGCCAGCATTGTTTTCATGCGCGGTGGCAGGCTGCGCAGGGAAAGATACCAGGCCATCATCATCGGTAGGGCAATTTTCATGAACTCGGAGGGCTGAATACTGGTGACGCCTGGAATGGACAGCCAGCGTCGTGCCCCAAGTCGTACCTGCCCAACGGCTGCAACAGCTATGAGCAAGAACATGCCCAACATGTAGAACCATGGGGACCATGCCCGATAGAGACGGGGAGGAATCTGGGCCAGACTGATCATAAGCATAAATCCGAGGGCAAAGGAACCCGCTTGTTTTAGCATCATTTCCGTGTTGCGTCCGGTTGCCGAATAAAGCTCAAACATGCCAACGATCATGGTAATCAGCAGGGTAGTGCAGAGTACGGGATCCAAGTGCAGGGTATTCCACCAGTTTCGCTTCTGCGGAAAGATGCGCCCGTCGTTGGGAGCGTGACGGAGAAACCGGTTCTGTGGCTGATTCATCGAATGAGATTCACGGCAGGTTTGGGTGTGATTTGGGGTTCAGGGGTATAAATGGGCTTGCTGGGGTATTTGCCAAGCAGCCAGTAATCAAACATGGCGCGGGCAATAGGCGCAGCCGCACTACCACCATGCTGACCATTTTCCACCAACACGACAACCGCGATACGCGGAGCCTCAACCGGGGCGAAGGCTATGAACCAGGCGTGATCACGAAATCGTTCCGGTGTGAGGGCTGCATTATATTTCTGACCATTAAGCCCACGGACCTGAGCTGTTCCAGTTTTTCCAGCCATGGTGTAGGTCAGGCCCATTCCGACAGAGCGGGCCGTGCCATGGGGGCCACTGACCACAGCAGCCATGGCCTGATGCAACTGATCCCAGTTTTTGGGGTCGTGGATTGGTATTTGACCCAAAGGGTGGTTGGCCGGGTCGTATGGAAAAGGACCCGAAATGCTGCGCAGCAGGTGAGGGCGGATGATGTGCCCGCCATTGGCAAGAATGGCTGTTGCTGTCGCCAGTTCCAAGGGTGTTACCGTAAAGTAGCCTTGACCAATGGCAACGGACAACATTTCACCTGGATACCAGGCAGCCTTGAATGTTTTGCGTTTCCAGGACGTTGAGGGCAGGGTTCCAGAGCGTTCATGGACCAGATCGACACCGGTTTTTTCTCCGAAGTCAAATTGTTGCATCCAGTCGTGGAATCGATCAACGCCCAGTTTGGCTCCGACTTGATAGAAAAAAGTATCACACGATTGTTCAACGGCAAGAAAAAGGTCCACAATGCCATGACCACCCTTTTTCCAGTCATGAAAAATATGGGAGTCCCCAGGAAGTTTGTAATAACCAGGGTCTGATATTTTCCAGTTCCAGTCGATGACGTTGAGTTCAACTCCCCCCAATCCCTCAAAGGGTTTAATGGTTGAACCGGGAGGGTAAACACCCTGTAAGGCTCGATTATAAAGGGGTTGATTGGGGTCGTCTCGAAGTGCTTTGTAGAGTTTGAATGGGATACCGCTGACAAAGGGGTTAGGGTCAAAGCCTGGCGTACTGACAAAGGCAAGGATTCCTCCCGTCTGAGGGTCAATGGCGACAACCGCACCACGGCGATCGCCAAGGGCGTCGTAGGCAATTTGTTGCAGGTGCATGTCCAGAAAAAGAGTCAGATCGTCCCCCCGTACGGGGGGGGTGCGTTCGAGGATACGGATCAGTTGGCCATGGGCATTGGTTTCGACATGCTGGTAGCCAGGCCTGCCATGCAGGATGTTTTCATAGTATTTTTCAAGGCCGGTTTTACCGATGAGTTGCGTACCATCGTAGACTTCTGGATCAAGTTCTTGTTGTTCTGTAGGCGAAATTCGGGATACATAACCCAGCGCATGGGAAAGCAGGGGTCCGAAGGGATAGTGGCGCGCCAGATCAACACTGATGTTTACACCCGGGAGACGATAGCGCTGTTCCGAGATTCGGGCAATGTCCTGGTCGCTGAGTCTGAGTTTGATCGGGACATCCTCGTAATGATGCATGGTTGAGGCTTTGTCGCGGATACGCTCAAGATCGTCCGGGCTCAGTTGCAACATGGGTGTGAGCGCCTGCAGGGTCTGTTCAAAGTGCCCCGTACGGTCCCGGTTGAGGGTCAGGGAGAAGGTTGGCTGATTGTCGGCAAGGATGAGGCCATTGCGGTCAAATATAATCCCCCGAGGTGGGGGAATTGCTTCAAGGTGGACCCGGTTGTTTTCCGACAAGGCATTGTAGAGGGAGTAGTCACGTACTTGCAGTGTATAGTAACGCCCAAACAAGCCAAGCAGTGCCATTCCAATCAGCACAACTAGAACGAGTGCACGCTGTCTGAAGAGCCGTGCTTCTTGCTCATTGTCTTTAATGTTAAGGGGGCGTGGCATGGTTTGGTTGTTGGCTGGCCTGTTGCTGCCTATTGTACGCAAATGTCAGGAGCATGGGCGAAACAACCCAACAGAAAAACACTTCATCATGCGAATTAATATCAAAAATAAATTAGTGAGACTTTTCAGCAATTTTTACTTCCTGCATGTGGCTCATGGCATCCCCGCGAACAGACTTGAGCCACTTCATGATGCGCCAAGCGAAATGGGTTAATACACCATGCAGAACCAACAGAAGAACAAAGAAAAATGCCATGATCCAAGCAGGAATGCCTGCATGAATGCCCATAACGCCACACCAGCCAAGCAGAATGCCACAGGCAATAATACCGTACACCGTATTCTGCACACTAAAACCGGCGCGAAGCAGAATATGATGCAGGTGCTCTTGGTCGGGGGCAAAAGGATGCCGTCCCTTGATGAGGCGTCGTGTCATAACTCCAAGGGTGTCAATCACGGGAATAGCCATGATCCAGAGTGCGCTGATTGGTTCAATCGCGTGTTCAGCGGGTGAGGAAAGATGAATAGCTGACCAAGCCAGAAAAAGTCCCAACGTCATGCTGCCAGCATCACCCATGAAGATACGGGCTTTCTTGCGCCAAGGTGCGCGCATGTTTAGCAGCAGAAAGCCGACAACAGAACTGGCCATGAGGATGTTAAGATTGGCCTGGTGCTCAAGACCGACTTTGTGGGCTGTGAAACCAAAAAACACGAGGGAAACC
Organism: Pseudomonadota bacterium; assembly: GCA_021804485.1. Lineage (GTDB taxonomy): Bacteria > Pseudomonadota > Gammaproteobacteria > Pseudomonadales > Moraxellaceae > JAJXWR01. The sequence goes on from JAJZHM010000008.1 coordinate 33,641, forward strand.
AGACTGAGGCCGCCTGCCAGTCCGTCTAGGCCATCAGCCATGTTCAGGGCATTGATCAGTCCGACGGTTCCAATGACAGTCATGAAATAGGAGCCAGCCAATCCAAGGTGGATCGCGCCCTGACCAAAAAGGTTGCCGAGTTCGACAATCCGTGTTTGTCCAAAAAACCATAAATAACTTGCAGCCAATACCTGGATAAGCAGCCGTAGCCGGGCACTTAACTGAAGTTTGTCATCAGCCAGACTGACCATCATCAGGATGCCAAGGGGTAGTTCAAGATGGATGAAATTGGTACTTTGCTGACCGAAGGCAAATACGGTTAATGCAAACGCTACCATAATCCCAATCCCACCAACCAGCGGGATCTCGCCAACGTGTGACTTTCGATGATCAGGCCGATCTACCAAGCCAATGCGTGAAGCCAATGGTATTAAAGCGTAGATCAAAAGCATGCTGAGCAAGGCAGGTATGAAGTACATCATAGGCAATTAGATTCCTTCCAATTCTGGCGCACAATCCATAACAACGACAACCTTGGCAACATTTAAGACCGACAGAGGAACCAATCATGTGGCTCAACATCGAGAATATCACCTGCTTTCATTGCAATTCCATGAAATGTGCTTCCTGTGGGTGAGACATCCTCAATCTCGACGCGCATAAGTCCTGATTTCCACCAGAGCATATGTGCCTGGAGCAAGGTGGGTATCCCAATACCCAAGGCTTCCGTGTGACAGACCTTTGTACCCGGAACGATGGCATCATTAAGGTTAATATAATAATCCATTACCTTGCGTTGTTCCATACCTTGTGTCTGACTGGAATGATTTGGTGGGGTATCGTTGGCAAAATAATCTAGGGTGTGATTCAGCAGAGAACATCCGTAGAGGATTTGTCCAGCTAAAATGATCACGGGAATCCGGTGGTTGATCATGGTTTGAGATCCCAGCGAATGGCAATGCGATCGGGTGCCGCACTGATATGCAACTGATCAGGCTTCCATTTTCCACCTTCCCAGAACAGGGTGCCAAGAGTGGCGCCCAGAATACTGCTGGCGACCGTGTCCGAGAACCAGTGATTCTGACCCACCACGCGTGCTACATTGGTAATACCGGCAACGCCGAAGAGCCAAGGGGCATTGTATTCTTCGGCAAAAGGAGTGAGTACGGCCCAGCTGACAATGGTATGTCCACTTGGGAAGCTGTCGGTTTTCTTACCGGCACTTCCTGATAACCAGTGAAAGCTGTGATTGCCTTGCTGAAGGGTGGGACGAGAACGGCCAACTGCGCTACTGATCGCCAGTGTGGCGACGTAAGAACTGACCGCCGCTTCAGCGGATGCATACGAGGTGCGGGAAAGGCGTGGATCGTCCGTGCCAAAGGCTGTGGCGGCAACGGCCACATCAGCAACCCAAGGGAGATCATTGCCGACATTCTTGAAACTGCGCCAGAAAACGCTCTGCCTGTGTTGCCCTGCCCAGCGATTGGCTGAAGTATCAAGCAAGGTACTGCCGAGTAACAAGCCTGTTCCTGCGAGGATGGGAACAGTCCAGTTTTGTTCCGTCATGCTGTGATAGGCGCCACGAAGATCCCTGAATCCGCGATCAAAAGGATGCCAGCCCATGACCTGTCCCTGTTTCCATGACGGTGTGGCAGGTTCATCCAGACCACCAAAATGAAGAAGTGGGTCCCCAGGACGGTAGGTGTCGTCGGTATAGAGGACGCTCATGTTTTGTCGTAACTGATCCTCACTTGCAAAACCAGCAAAATATTCCTTGAGTGCAGTTATGTCATAGAAGTTGTAGATGGCATGCTTGTTGTAAATGATTGTCAGCTCGCGTAAGTCCCAAGGGCCCTGCTGGATGATCGTCCGGGCAGCCAGGCCTACAGCCAAACTTGGCTCGAAGAGTCGTTGGTTGGTGACATGAAGCGTCATGCGTCGAGCGTTATCTTCTTGAATCTGGATATTGCGAAAACCAAGGGTGTTTAGAGCGGCGGTCAGCTGAGGTGTTTCCGGGTCGACGGAATATGCATCCAGAGATCCGGATCGCGGCTTTGACAGCAGTTCTGGAGATGGTTCGTAAAGATGTGCCGGATCTTTGGAGGATGTACCTTCAACACGTGCAGCGATGGGGTCAGTTGCCGTGTGGTAATCAAGAGTCTTGTCCGAGCGCGCCTGTGTAAAACCGTAGAGTGAAACCTGGCGATTGAGCATAGCGCCACCGTCACGCAACAGAGGCTGCCACATGAACTGCGTTGTCAGGTCGCTGGAGCGTGGTGATGCAACATCCAAGGGTATGTTGACATAAAGACCTTTATCGAAGCTGCCTTCACCAAACTGCTGGCTGGAAACATTTGTTTTGGTGAAATAACCACCCATCTCAATGCCATTACTAAACTTTTTGTGCACATCAAAGGTTGCACCACGGTCTTTGGCGAGATACTGGCCGATTTTAATGTCGGAATAAACATCATGCCAGCCCGTATCCCAGTATAGTGACAGATGGCCTGTCATGACATGGTAGGGCAGGAATCCAAAATGTTGGGCGAAATCGCGCTGGCGAACCTCATTGAGGTCGACGCCAAAGGAAAATGGGGCGCTGAATGGACGGTATAACCATTCGCCACCCGCACCAGCGTACATCATTTCCAGATAACCGGCGTACAAGCTCCAGTACTGATTGTCACCCAAAGTACCAATATGTGTCAGTTGCCAGTGATCCATGTTGAGGCGTGATGTTTCGACATAGAATCGGATATTGGTGCGAACCCGAGGAAGGTTGCTGGGTGCATCGTAGGTGAAGTTATTATAGTTGTTCAGAACATCATACTTAAGCAGCAGTTCGCTCCAGGTGCGCGTTGCCATATGCCACTGCAGGTTAAGGGTTGGGGTTAGTTCATAGAGGACAAAGCCGTTAGGTCCGCCAATGAAATGGCTCAGGCT
>JAJZHM010000096.1 GCA_021804485.1 Pseudomonadota bacterium
CATGAATCTGGAAAACTCGGTTGGACTCGTGCATCCCAAGCGCCAAACCTTCCTGGAACCACTGACACTTGAGTGTGGACGTATTCTGCCACGATACGAGCTTGTCTACGAAACCTATGGCACACTGAATGCTGAACGCAGTAATGCCGTGCTTGTCTGTCATGCCCTGTCGGGACATCATCATGCCGCCGGTTACCATGAGGGTGAGGAAAAACCTGGCTGGTGGGATGTGTGTATTGGGCCGGGTAAACCGATCGATACACGTCATTTTTTTGTGGTTGCCCTGAACAATCTGGGGGGGTGCCATGGTTCCACTGGACCCTCTTCGCCCAATCCTGAAACGGGCCGTTGTTATGGCCCCGATTTTCCGGTGGTGACTGTTCGCGACTGGATCAAGACACAGGCTCTTCTGGCGGATGTGTTGAGGGTTGAATGCTGGGCTGCCGTTATCGGAGGCAGTCTTGGTGGAATGCAGGTCCTGCAGTGGGCTATTGATTATCCGAATCGGCTGAAGCATGCCATTGTTATTGCTTCAGCCCCAAAACTCTCCGCTCAGAACATTGCTTTTAATGAAGTTGCTCGCCAGGCCATTATCTCGGATCCTGATTTTCATGATGGTCGGTTTTACGAATATGAAACCTACCCTCGCCGTGGTCTTATTCTGGCTCGCATGGTCGGTCATATTACCTATCTTTCAGACGATGCCATGCGCATCAAATTTGGCCGGGATCTGCGTTCGGGAAAGTTTCATTTTGGCTTTGATGCCGAGTTTCAGGTTGAGTCGTATTTGCGGCATCAGGGTGAGGCTTTTTCGCGGTATTTTGATGCCAATACCTACTTGCTGATGACCCGTGCTTTGGACTATTTTGATCCGGCACGGGAGACCGACGATCAGCTTGATCGGGCTCTTTCGCAGGTTCGTTGCTCATTTTTTGTCGTGGCATTTACCACAGACTGGCGTTTTTCTCCTCAGCGCTCCCAAGAAATTGTTGATGCGCTGATGGCGAGCGGTAAAAATGTCAGTTCCGTGATTGTTGACGCACCCCAGGGACATGATTCCTTCCTTCTGGCAGTACCTCGCTATATGGCCTTACTCCAAACCTACTTTAATCGGATTCGTGAGGAGCTGATTCATGCGTCTTGATCTGCTCATGGCCGAAAACTGGGTTCCCCCGGATTCTCGTGTGCTTGATCTAGGCTGTGGGGATGGCGCACTGCTGGATCATTTACGCAGGACACGTCAGGTTCGTGGTTATGGTATTGAGATTGATACAGATCAGATTCAGAACTGTGTCGCCCGTGGCCTTAATGTCATTCAGCATGATCTCAATGAGGGGCTTTCCCGATTTCAGGATCACAGTTTTGACATGGTGTTCCTGACCATGGCGCTCCAGGTACTGCAACATCCGGATCGGCTGCTTATGGATATGTTGCGGGTTGGGCGTGAAGCGGTGGTGACGTTTCCCAATTTTGCCTACTGGCGAACGCGCTTCTATCTGACCGGACGCGGCCAAATGCCGATGTCCAAGGCGCTCCCCTATCACTGGTACGATACGCCCAATATTCATCTCTGCACCTTTTATGATTTCGACGCGCTCTGTCGTGACAAAGGCATAAGGATTCTCAACCGTTTTTCCGTCAATCAGGAACAGGATAGTGGCAGGCTCATGCGCTGGATGCCCAACCTGTTTGGTGAAATTGCCATTTATCGGGTAAGTCTTTATGATCAAGACCTTGTTGGTTGCAACCGGTAATTCCGGCAAGCTGGCTGAGTTTCGTGCCCTGCTTGAACCTTATGCTGCGCAGGTCATTGGTATGCAGGAGGCTGGACTGCAGAGTCCTGAGGAAACCGCGACGACCTTTGTTGAAAATGCATTGCTCAAGGCCCGACACGCCGCAGCGGCAACAGGTCTTGCTGTTCTGGCAGATGATTCAGGTTTGGTTGTTCCTGCATTGGGTGGTGCCCCTGGAATTCACTCGGCACGTTATGCGGGCCCCAAGGCCACAGACCAGGCTAATAACGATCAGCTCATAGCTGCCTTAAAGACGCTACAGGGGCCCTATCAAGCGTATTACCATGCCAGTCTGGTGCTCTTGCGAGCCGCCGATGACCCGGTTCCCATTATTGCCCAGGCGAACTGGTTTGGGGAAATCGTGCTTCAGCCTGCTGGCACCCAGGGGTTTGGTTATGACCCCTATTTCTGGCTACCGGAGTACCAATGCACCGCTGCAGAACTGGATCCAGAGTTGAAAAACCGGATCAGCCACCGTGCTAAGGCACTGGAAATCCTGTTGGCAGAGGTTCAACGACAGGTTTTTTAAACATCAGTCCGTTTTCGTATGTAGATAAGATCAGCAATGCTGTGGCCGGCATTAATGCCGCGTTGCTCAAATTTAGTTAGAGGCCGCTCATCTGGCCGGGCAGCATAGTGTCCTTTGCCTGCCCGATTCTCGAAAGCATCATGTGAGTCCATGATTTCCAGTATCCACTCAGCATAGGGCTGCCAATCGGTTGCCACATGCAGGATCCCCCCTGATTGCAGCTTGCTGGCAAAAAGATCTGCATTCGCTTTCTGGATGATCCGTCGCTTGTGGTGCTTTTTTTTAGGCCAAGGGTCTGGGAAAAAAAGCTGGATACGATGCAGGGAGTGGTCGGGACAGTGTTGTTGCAGCAGTTCGAGAGCATCGGCTTCCAGAATACGAAGATTGTTGATCTGGAGTTGATACGCGTCGTAGCAGATCTGAGCAACGCCGGGTTTGTGAACCTCGATTCCGACAAAGTTCAAGGAGGGATTCTGATGAGCCATGCGAACAAGTGCTTGGCCCATACCAAAGCCGATTTCGACAACCAGTGGATGGGTATTGGCAAAAAGTCGGGTACTGGAAATTTCAGCGCCAACTTCAACGACAAAATGATCAGCATGCTGTTCAATGCCAATGCGTTGGCTGTGGGTTAATGGGGAAGATCGACGGATAAAGGTCTGAATCTTTCGATGGAATTCAGTCGTTGTATTCACGAGCCGACGATACCAAGCGAAGGGCTGGACGGTTGCGCGGATTGTTGCCGCGGCATTCTACCTGCCAGAAAAGCCAGCCGGCCCGCTTCGATGGCATAACGCATGGCTGAGGCCATCACCACGGGTTTTTGTGCTTTGGCAACCGCAGTATTCATCAGGACGCCGGTAATGCCAAGTTCCATGGCAAAACAGGCATCCGAAGCTGTTCCGACACCGGCATCAACCAGAACAGGTACCCGAGCGTTTGCCAGAATCAACTGGATGTTATAGGGGTTAACCAAACCGAGCCCTGAACCAATAAGACTACCCAAGGGCATGATAGCGGCACAGCCAATTTCTTCCAGTTGCCGGGCAACAATGGGGTCATCAGAGGTATAGACCATGACATCAAAACCCTCCCGTACCAGAATCTCTGCGGCTTTAAGAGTTTCAGTTACGTGCGGGTACAAAGTCTCAGGGTCCCCCAAGACTTCAAGCTTGACAAGGTTGTGCCCATCGAGCAACTCACGGGCCAGACGACAGGTGCGAACAGCTTCTTCAGCAGAATAACAGCCTGCGGTATTGGGTAGCAGGGTATAGCGTTCCGGTGGAAGTACATCAAGCAGGTTGTTTTCAGGTCCCTGCTGACCGATATTCACTCGACGTATGGCTACGGTAATGATTTCGGCTCCGGAAGCTTCCACCGCAGCTCTGGTTTCGCTTAGATCCCGATATTTGCCTGTTCCAAGAAGTAAGCGCGAGCCAAAGCTGCGTTTACCAAGTTGCCAGCAATCAGATGCAGTTGTCATAGAATGGTATCTTTTTAGAGGACAAGTGTTCAGCCACCACCGACAGCATGAACAACTTCGATGCGATCACCAGCTTGCAGTGGGGTTGATGCCCATTGGCTGCGAGGAATGATAACCCCGTTCACTTCGACTGCAAAGCGTCTGCTTGAAATTTGCATGCCTGCAACCAGTTCAGCAAGATTCGACGCTGAACTGATGGTCTGGCTGCTGCCTTGCACCTGCACCAAAATTCCGGCTGAAGCAATCAACACAAGATTCCTCTGAATCCAAAAGAACGACGGGCGTCAATGATACGCCCGTCCAGTTTGTACCTGTGCAAGAAGTTTAGGCAACGAGGGATTTGCGCATCTTGTCCATCGCTGCTTTTTCAATTTGCCGAACACGTTCGGCGGATACCCCATACTCTGCAGCGAGTTCATGGAGCGTTGCTTTTTCGCCCTCATTCAGCCAGCGGCGGCTGAGAATATCCCGGGAGCGCACATCGAGCTCCGCCAGCGCATCTTGCAGTTTGCCGATCTCGTGGTCTTCATGATCTTCAGCTTCCAGAATACGGGCAGGATCATACCGGCCATCTTCAAGATAGTGCACAGGGGCATGGCTGGCTGCATCATCATCTTCATCGGGACCAACATCAAAAGCCATGTCAAAGGAAGCTAGCCGGCCTTCCATCTCCAATACCTGAGCCGTGGTCACATTCAGGTCGCTGGCAATAGCCTCTGCTTCTGAATTAGAAAGCCGGTGACCCTTACGCATACTTCTCAGATTGAAGAAAAGCTTACGCTGCGCCTTGGTGGTTGCAACCTTGACGATCCGCCAGTTTTTGATCACAAACTCATGGATCTCTGCCTTGATCCAGTGCACCGCAAAGGAAACAAGTCGAACACCCATACGTGGATCAAAGCGCTTTACTGCCTTCATGAGGCCAATGTTGCCTTCCTGAATCAGATCAGCTTGTGGCAGACCATAGCCCGCGTAACTGCGGGCTATATGGACAACAAAACGCAGATGGGCAAGCACCAGCTGACGCGCAGCATCAAGATCCTGCTCAAAGAAAAAACGTTCAGCCAGAGATTTTTCTTCTTCGGCAGTCAGTACCGCAACGTGATTGACAGCCTGAATATAGCTGCCCAGATTGACCCCTGGAACCGCAAGGGCGGGGGTCAGTGGCGTGTTCATAGCCATGATACAAACCTCCTCCACACTGATATTGCAACCATCATAGCATATAGGAATGGTTCTCGTGTATAGAGTTTGTTACCCCCTGGGGTATTGTTCTAGTGTGGCTCCAGAGCTTTGAGGTGTTGATAAAGTGCAAAGAAAGCACCGGAGATTCCCAAGAGTGCAGCCAAGGCAGGAATTCCGAGGCAGAGCGCCTCAAGGTGGGTGTCAAGGTGAAAATCGGTATGATAGAGCCGGGCCAGATGTTCGATGGGAATGTTCAGCCAGAATACCGTCGCAAGAACCAGCCCAGCTCCAATCAGGCCACCCAGTAAGCCATACCAGAACCCCATGTATAGAAAAGGTCTGCGAACCATGCGATGAGTGGCGCCAAGCAATTTGAGTAAGACAACTTCATCGCGACGTGACTCGACCGCAAGCCGGATGGTATTGGTAATGGCAAGAAGAACAGCCAATGACATGCCAGCGAGAAGACTGATGAAAAGTCGGTGCAGGATTTCAAGACTGTCAAACAGACGCTGCATCCAGGCAGCGTCCAGTTCAATATCAGCGGTCGGAAATAAAGCATGTATGGATTGAGCAATCTGCGACATGCTTTCCAGATCATGTTGACTGGGTTCAATCGTGATCACGGCAGGCATAGGGTTGTGACCCAGCAGGTCGGCTGTGCCCGAAGTGTGTGTGAGCGCTTCGAATTCGAGGAGAGAAGCATTTGCGTCCTGTATCTGAACATGTCGAATTCCCGGAAGGGACTTTATTCGGGTCCGGGCATCGTCAAGATTGGTGGAACCAGGGAGGTAAAGCGTGAGGACAGACTGCTCCTTTGCCAAAGAAAGAAGACTTTGGGAATTAAGTTGCAGGATCATGAGCAAGGCTGGCAAGGCAAGAGCGAGGCCGATGACCAGCAGTGTCAACATGGAGGATATGGGGTGCAGTACAAGTCGATGCAGACTGCCCGTCACATGACGCTGATGATCCTGTAGCCAGTGCAGCAGCATGGATTGAACGTTGGCATCGACAGAGTTGAATTGGTTTGTCATCTCAGGCGTGCTCCAGAAGCTGTCCCTTCTTGAGGGTCAAAAGCCGGTGGTGAAAACGGGCGACCAGAGGCAGGTCATGGGTTGCGATCAGAACGGTCATGCCCGACTGACTAAGAACATCAAACAGTTTCATGATATCAAAGGCCAGATCCGGATCAAGATTGCCCGTGGGTTCATCTGCCAGAAGCAACTGGGGTTTGTTGACAATAGCCCGGGCAATGCCAACTCGCTGTTGTTCTCCACCAGACAGCATGACGGGATAGCTGTCAGCCCGATCCGAGAGGTTCATCCACTCCAGTGCTGCCAGTACTCGCTGACGAATCTCACGATGAGGAAGGCCGGCAATAATCAGCGGAAGGGCAACATTATCGGCAACAGTCCGGTCATCGAGAAGGTTGTGGTCCTGGAAAACCATTCCCATCTGACGCCGAAGTCGAGCAATTGCACGGTGGTCAAGTCGGTTGCAGTTGGTATGATTGATGGTAATCTGCCCTGAAGTTGGTCGTTCGATCTGCATGATCAACTTGAGCAGGGTAGATTTGCCTGCTCCGGAATGTCCGGTCAGGAACACCATTTCACCCTGTTCAATGCAGAAGCTAAGATTTTCAAGAGCCATGTAGCCGTTCGGGTAGCGTTTGTCGACAGATTCAAATTCAATCATCACTCGGACTCGCTAAACAGGGCATGTACAAAATCTTTGGGACGAAAGGGTCTTAAATCATCGATATGCTCTCCCACACCAATGAAGCGTATAGGAATAGGCCAGCGTACTGCAAGGTTGAAAAGAACACCACCTTTGGCTGTGCCGTCGAGCTTGGTGACTGCGATGCCCGTCAAGTTAACCGCATCATTGAAGTCGTTAACCTGTTGTAGGGCATTCTGGCCTGTGCAGGCATCAACCACCAGCAGGACTTCATGGGGTGCTGAGTCATCCTGTTTTTTTATAACCCGGACAACCTTGCGAAGTTCTTCCATCAGGTGCCCCTTGTTATGCAGGCGACCGGCGGTATCAGCAATGACAACATCAATATGGCGTGCCCTTGCACTGGCAATGGCATCAAAGATCACTGAGGCCGAGTCTGACCCGCTTCCTTGGGCAATCACCGGAACATCATTACGCTCCCCCCATATCTTGAGCTGTTCAACAGCCGCAGCCCGAAAGGTGTCCCCGGCGGCAAGAAGAACCGAATAATCTTGTCGTTGCAGATACTTGGCAAGCTTGCCGATGGTTGTCGTTTTGCCAACACCATTAACACCAACAACGAGGATGACATAGGGCGTTCGGCTGGAATCGATGGTTAGTGGACTGACCCGCGGCTCAAGAAGGGATTGCAATTCCTCCTTAAGCGCTTTCATCAGGGCATGGGCATGGGTCAGTTCCTTTCGACCCACCTTTTCGGAGAGGGCCTGCATCACCTTACGAGTGGCTTCGACTCCCACATCTGCTGCGATAAGCTGGGTTTCCATGTCCTCAAGAACTTCATCATCAATCTCTTTGCCGCCGATCAGAACCGTAGCGAGCCCGGAACTCAGGCTGCTACGGGTTTTGCTCAGGCCTGCCTTCATGCGTTCTAAAAAGTTGTCTTTTGCCGGTTCGGCCGGTTTATGTCGGTGTTCGGTTGCAGACGAGGACTCAGCACTAGGCTGAGCTACGGGCTGGGCGACGGGTATTGCTTCCGCAGTTGCTGAATGCTCAGCATCTTCAATGCCTGCAATCCAGGCTTTCATTTTTTTCCCCCAACCGGAGACATTTTTGGGGGTGTGCTCGTGTTCAGACATGACTACATCACCTGATGCTGTTTACCGGAAGAAGACACGACGCCTATGTGCCGTAACTCAGGGAATGCGCTATGCTACCACTCCTTACAGCTTTGGCGTTAATTTCGATGAAGAACTTACTGCTTGGGGTTGTGGCCATCTGGGCCACCCTATCAGGGACTGCTCTGGCGGAGGGCCAGACAACGGAAGTGGTACTCGGGAACGGACTCGATGTGATTATCCGGGAAGATCATCGTGCACCTGTTGTTGCGGTTGAAACGGTCTATCGTGTTGGTGCGGTTGATGAAAAAGATGGCAAGACGGGATTGGCCCACATGCTTGAACATATGATGTTCAAGGGCACCGAAAAAGTTCCCGGAGAGCAGTTTTCCAGCATTGTTGAGCACTTTGGTGGCGAGGAAAATGCCTTTACCACCGACGATTTTACCGCATACTACCAGATTGAAGCAGCGGACCGCCTGCCTCTTGCCCTTGAGCTCGAATCTGATCGCATGGAAGGACTTCAGCTTAAAGCTGAGGATTTTATTCAAGAACATCGAGTTGTTATGGAAGAGCGACGCTGGCGTATTGACGATCAGCCCTCGGCTTTGGCCCAGGAACGGTTTGGTGCAATGGCTCATGTTGCCTCGCCCTACCGAAGACCTACAATCGGCTGGATGGCGGATATTGCAGGTCTTAACATTGAGGATGTACGACACTGGTATCACGATTGGTATGAGCCTGGCAATGCTGTACTTGTTATTGTTGGTGATGTGGACACGCCCAAAACACTAGCCTTGATTCATCATTTTTATGACCGGGTTCCGGCTCATACCGTTCCTGAACATGTGATACCACGTGAAATTGATGCCCCAGGAGACCGCTTTATCCGTGTACATAACAAGGTAAAGGTTCCTTTTGTCTGGGTGGCTTACAATGTGCCGGGATTCAAGACTGCGGTCGATGTTAATGAGGTCTATGCCTTGACCGTACTCGCTGGAATTCTTGATCAGGGTGACAGTTCACGGCTGCAGCAGAATTTAGTGCATAAATCGCAAGTAGCTGCATCTGCGGATGCAGGTTATTCCGGTATTGCCCGTGGTGATACCCTTTTTGAATTCACTGCAGTTCCCGGGCCCGGTCATAACCTTGCCCAGTTGGAACAGTCCTTTGATCAGGAAATTGCTCGTCTGCGCAACACTCAGCCTGCTTCTGAGGAAATGCAGCGTGTACTTGCACAGCTTAAGTCCTCGGAAATTTATGCCCGTGACTCGATCGCCGGAGAGGCTGGCGCTTTGGTGAGCTTCGAGGGTATTGGTCTTGGCTGGAAAGATCGGGATGCTTATTTGCATCACCTAGAGCAAGTCACGCCGGCTCAGGTGCAGGAGGTCGCC
>JAJZHM010000097.1 GCA_021804485.1 Pseudomonadota bacterium
GACGATGCTTCCAGCTGCCGTTGAACCAAGGGGCTATAGCTCAGCTGGGAGAGCGCTACAATGGCATTGTAGAGGTCAGCGGTTCGATCCCGCTTAGCTCCACCAAAGAAGTCCCCATCGTCTAGAGGCCTAGGACATCGCCCTTTCACGGCGGTAACCGGGGTTCGAATCCCCGTGGGGACGCCAATTATGAAAAAGGCTTGCTTGATGCAGGCCTTTTTCTTTTTTCTGCATGCTCGTTTGCAAATTCGGCTTAATCTCTGTACTCGGTCCTGAACCATACCGATTTTTTTGGTGCGGTTCGCTATACTGCCCTTTGTGGGAGTCATCCGGGTGGCTTTTCTATGTGCTCCGGTTTGGACAGGAGGGACTGTGGTGGGCAAGCAATGGGCACCTGAATCTCTGGTGGTATTGTGGGATGAGCAGGCGATTTCACGAATTTTGCTCTGGTCGGATATTCAGGCCTGTCTGGATGGCTACATGCCTCTGGCCTATCTGGCCGACTCAAGCATGCGATCTACCTATGTTGTTCTGGATGCTGCCTTGCGTCTTCGGCAACTGGTTTTTTTTGTGCTTTCTTTTGATTCCAAGGGTTTTATTGAGCGCAGCTGGAACCTGCCCTTGCAGCATATGGCTGAAATTGCGGGACCTGGTCCTGATCTGGGCTATGGCGCCATTCAGCTGGCATGCCGCAGTCAGTGCCCTATCTCCTGGCATGCGGCGCAGATGTGGGATCCGTTGCTGGTCGAGGGGGTGGATGAATTTGCTCTGATTCAGCAGGCGGTTCGGCAACAGGTGATGCGCTTGGGCTGGAAGGCTGAACTGATGCCGGTAGCGGAAGAGCGCCCTCTAAGAACTCCGCAGGGGGCGAATCAGATGGTGCTGAAAAATCGGGTGCTTGAAACCGAGTTGCAGCAGCGTTTGCAGGAAGAACAGCACGAGCATGAGCAGGCTACGGTCATTGCCGAAGCACAGCGCTCCAAGCTCATGGCGCAGGTCAAGGTGCTTCAGCAACAGAATGAGACGCTTCGTGAACAGTGTACTGCTTTGCAGGCGCAGCTGGCTACCCGTGAGGATCTGGAGCAAAGTCTGTCCCGCCAGATGCAGCAAATTCGTCTTCAGCAGGAAAACATGATGCGTCTGCAGCTTGATGAGCTTCAGAAGGGATTTACCGCTCAGCTGGAAGCGAGGCAGTTGGCGGGCGCTGCCCAGATGGAAGCTGATCGGGCGCGCTACCGGGAGCAGGAAGGTATTTTACAGGAGCGTCTTCAGTCGCTGCAGTATCAGTTGGGACAACGCGAGGATCGTCTTAGGGATCTTGAGCAACGGTTTCAGCAGGTCAGTAATCAGTCAGCAGAACAGTTTCTTGGCCAATTGCGCGATCTTGGCATGAACTTTCTGGTGTTTCATCCTGGTGCGGGCCATATTTCCGTGCCTGTGGATGAACTGCCGGTTTATGTGCGTGATCCTGAGTCTTATGCTGCTCAGAAGTGTTTTGTTGAGGTTGGTCGTTATCGGGCCTGGCTCAAACATTATCAGGACCCGCGTTGTCAGGCTGTCTTGGCGGATGGACAGGCCTGTGGAATGCGTATCATCCGCATTGACAGCCCAGGGCGTTTTGCTCCGGGGGAAAGTGACCGCTGTGCCCGACATGCCTGTGATCTCGGGATTGATCGGGTTGTTCAGCAGACAACTGAAGCTGCGCCTTCCGGGAAGCGATCATGAAAATACGTACGGATTTGCTGGAAACCTTTATTCCGCTTAATACGCTTCCACCGGAACGTCTGAGCTATTTGGTTCATGAACTTGGGCTTCGTGTTTTTGAAGACGGTGAATCCATTCCTTTCTGTGAGGAAGGCAGTGGCCAGACGGTCTATTTGCTGGCTGGCACCGTGCGTGTTCAAGTCGGGGATACGAGTGAACGTATCAGTGCGGGAGAGGCCCAGAGTTGGTATCCGATCCAGATCTCCCGTGATCAGGGCGCGACTGTCTTAGCTCAGGGTACGGTTCATGTACTCTTTCTGGATAGCGTCAAACTTGATCAGGTTTTGTCCTGGGAGCAGACATCACGCTATTTTGAGTCAGAGCTCGCCCAGGATCTCAATCTGACCGACACGCGCTGGTTGCGGACTTTGCTCAGGGCACCACTGTTCTATCGTATTTCGGCTGCTTATCTAAAAGAAATGTTTTCCCGCATGCAGATCAACGTTGTCGCTCAGGGTGAGGAGATTGTACGTTTTGCAGAACCTGCGGACGCCTGTTATTTTATCAAGGCGGGCAGGGCAGAGGTCATGGTTCCGGATGCCCGGGGTGATGAGCATTGCCTGGCCATTCTTGGGCCTGGGCAATATTTTGGGGAAGAGGGACTGCTCTATTCGGGTCAGCGAAATGCAACCGTTCGCATGATGACGGCGGGCGAGGTTTTGCGTCTGGAGCGAGCGGATTTTGATACGTTCCTTCGTGCTCCCGTGGTTAATGAGTGTAGTCTCGAAGTGATTCAGGCGCAGGGCGTGTCACGCTGGTGCTGGCTGGATGTTCGTCTGGGTGAAGAACTGACGCAAGCATCGCTGCCCGGGGCTTGGCATATTCCTCTGCACAGTCTGCGGGCACAAACGGTGCTTCTGGAAAAAACACAGCGTTATATGGTGTTTTGTGACACGGGCCGACGCAGTACGGCAGCAGCCTTTTTGCTGCAGGGACATGGATTGCAATGTGATGTACTGGCGGGTGGTTTGCATTCCCTCGGTGTACAGGGGTGGAATCAGTTGCTTCAGGAGTTTGCCAGATAATGGGACGTTTTCGTCATGTCGGTCTGGTTGCCCGCCCGGGACGTGATTCCGTGGTTGAGACACTGCGGGCCTTGCTGGAACTTTTGCGATCCCTGATGGTTCATGTCGTTCTGGAGGAAGATACTGCAGCACTGCTTGATTTGCCGGCTGCTCAAAGTGCGCGTCTCTATCGCCTCGGTGAACTGGTTGATCTGGTCATTGTTGTCGGTGGTGACGGCAGTCTTTTGCGCGTTGCGCGTGCCATGGCGCGCTACCATAAACCGGTGCTGGGTATTAATCGTGGACGATTGGGATTTCTGACCGATATTGCAGCTCAGGGGATGGAAGAGGGGGTGCGTTCAGTCCTGGCAGGGCACTTCAGTCAGGAAGCACGTTTTCTGTTTGAGTGCCATATTCGGGCAGAAGATGAAGAAATCAATCAAGGGCTGGCTTTGAATGATGTGGTCCTTTATTCGGGTCGAACCCTGCATATGGTTGAGTTTGAGTTGTTTATTGATGGCAATTTCGTCTATCGCCTGCATGCTGATGGCCTGATCATTGCCAGTCCGACAGGATCCACAGCCTATGCTCTTTCGGGAGGTGGGCCCATTCTGCATCCGCGTATGGATGCGATGGTTCTGGTGCCCATGCATCCGCATACCCTGAACAGTCGGCCGATTGTGGTGGATGGAAATAGTGAGATCAAGCTCAAGGTTCTGTCCAGAGAGTTTCAACCCATGGTAAGCTGTGACGGACAGGAGGGGCGTAGTCTGGCAGCCGGTGACTGGATCTATGTACGCAAGTATCCACACAAGTTGCAGTTGCTGCACCCGCCCCAACATGATTTTTATAAAACCCTGCGTACCAAGATGGGCTGGAATCATCGGAACCCGTCGGAGCCTCCATGGACAAAATCCTGAAACATGCAATTCAGCTGGATGTTGAGACCATTCGTGCCATGCGGCAGACCATTGAACTGGGTAAATACAGTGATGGTCGTCGATTAAGTGAGGAGGAATTGGCTCTAAGTATTCAGGTTGTGATTGCCTGGGAGCATGCCCACCTTGCTTCGGATCAAAGAACAGCCTTTATCGATCGGGGTAGCAAAGAAGAAGGTGAGCACTGTGCTTCTCCTAAGGACGATGGGCATCACCACCATGAAGGGCAACCGGTACGCTGGCAATGATCTCAGCTGAGGGTGCACTTGAAAAGATGCAAGTTCGCATGGCGTCTCCGCAAGGTGGAGATGTATCCTACAGGCTGATGGTTGGGGATCAGCAGTTGGATATTCAGCCGGGGCAGTCCATCCATATGCGGTTTGATGGCGCTATTCGCTGCCGGCACTGTCATCGGCCAACCCGCAAAAGTTTTCAGCAGGGCTATTGCTATCCCTGTGTGACCCGTTTGGCTGCCTGTGATCTGTGCATCGTAAGGCCTGAACGGTGTCATTACGCTGCGGGTACCTGTCGTGAGCCTGAATGGGGCGAGCAGCACTGCATGGCACCCCACTGGGTCTATTTGGCCAACTCGACCGGTGTCAAGGTTGGCATTACCCGGGCCAGTCAGGGTGCTGTGCGTTGGATGGATCAGGGTGCTGTGGCTGCCCTGCCGCTTTTTGAAGTGTCTTCACGGCATTATTCCGGACTGATGGAAGTGCTTTTTGCTAAGCATGTCCCTGACAAGACAAACTGGCGTGCCTTGCTCAAGGAGGATGCTGAGCCTGTCGATCTGGCCGGATGCCGGGATCGGCTTCTGGTGTTGTGTGCTCATGAGCTTGATGCGCTTGAACAGCAATATCCTTCTGCTTGTAAGGCGCTGGATGTGCTCGAATATCAATTTGCCTACCCTGTCCGACGTTATCCCGAGAAAGTCAGCTCGCTATCCCTGGATCGCCAACCCCGGATCGATGCCGAGATCTGGGGGATTAAAGGTCAGTATCTGATTCTGAGCTCTGGCGTGCTGAATATGCGAGCCATGACCTCATACATGGTTTCTGTGGAGATAGATTCATGAGTGTTGTTCATCGTCTTTCCGATTACCGCCCGCTTGCCTGGCGTATTGATCATTGTGTGCTTGATCTGGATATTTTGTCGGACCGTACCATTGTACGATCCCGACTGCATGTGCGTCGGCTTGATTCTACGGTCCGGGAGTTGTCTCTGGACGGGGACGGACTCAAACTGCTGCAACTAAAAATAGATGGTCAGGAGCTTAGCGCGCAGGACTATCGCCTTGAACCGGATGGATTGCACATTGCCTGTGATCGGGATGCATTTGTGCTTGATTCGGAGGTTGAAATCGACCCATGGAACAACACCGCGCTCGAGGGGTTCTATCTTTCCGGGCCGATGTTATGTACCCAATGTGAGCCAGAGGGATTCAGGCGCATCACTTGGTATCAGGATCGGCCTGATCAGTTAGCCTCCTTTACCACGACGTTAAGGGCTGATCGTCGGCAATTTCCAGTGCTTCTGGCCAACGGCAACCGGGTTGCAACGGGTGATCTGGGGGATGGCCGGCATTATGCAACTTTTGAAGATCCAACGCTGAAACCCAGTTATCTTTTTGCCTGCGTGGCTGCGGATTTGCATGTGCTTCGGGATGAGTATCGAACGGCTAGTGGTCGGCAGGTCGCCTTGGAGATCTATGCAGAGTCCAAGGATATTCACCAATGCAAGCATGCCATGGAATCCTTAAAAAATGCCATGCGCTGGGATGAGGAGCATTATGGTCGTGAATACGATCTTGATGTTTATGTCATTGTCGCTGTTGGGTATTTTAATATGGGCGCCATGGAGAACAAGGGGTTGAATATTTTCAATACCTCGTGTGTCCTTGCTAGCCCGGAACTGAGTACGGATGCGGCTATTGCACGTGTTGAGTCAGTGATTGCCCATGAGTATTTTCATAACTGGACGGGTAACCGGATTACCTGCCGGGACTGGTTTCAGTTGTGTCTCAAGGAAGGGCTCACCGTTTATCGCGATCAGCAGTTTTCCGCCGATATGCACTCTGCTGCTGTTGAGCGTATTGACCAGCTCAGCATGCTGCGTTCGGTGCAGTTTGCCGAGGATGCTGGGCCACGTTCGCATGCTGTGCGGCCGTCTACCTATAGCGAAATCAATAACTTTTATACGGCAACGGTCTATGAGAAGGGTGCTGAAATCGTCCGGATGATGCACTGGGTTCTGGGTGATCAGGGTTGGCGCAAGGGGATGGATACCTATTTTGACCGCTATGATGGTCAGGCTGTTACGGTGGAAGACTTTGTGTCGGCTCTTTCAGACGGAGGGGGTGTTGATCTGCAGTCGTTCATGGTCTGGTATGAGCAACCGGGCACCCCTGTTCTGAATGTCGAAGAAGACTGGGATCCTGAAGCAGGTCGTTACCAGTTGCGTATCGTTCAAAAAGAAGGGGCGGTACGGCCGATTCCTGTTCGTCTTGGTGTGTTGGGAGCGGACGGTACACCCTTAGAGTGGACGAGTGCGCAGCACTGGCGGGATGATGGAATTCTCCTGCGAACCCGTATGGCAGAGGTTCAGGTCAATCTTCCTCCTCAATCGCAGCGGCCGGTGCCGGTATTGTTGCGAGGTTTTTCGGCGCCTGTCCGTATTGAGCGGGCAAGGCCTGCTGAGGAACTTGCGCTGGTGATCTGCCATGAGAGCGATCCGGTTAGCCGCTGGCTCGCCATGCAGGACTGGTGGGTTGTTCAGTTAAGGCAGTTTATGGCAGAACCTCAGGCAGTTTTGTCGGCTCAGGCGGTGCAGGTCTTGGAACAGGTTCTGAAAAAGGCTCATGAGGATCCAGCCCTGACGGCGCGCATGCTGCAATTGCCCTCACTGGCTGTTGTGGCCATGGTTGCCGCTCCGATTGATCCGGAGCGATGGTTCCCGGGTCGGCGTGCTTTGCAGGTTGCAATGGGCAAGGCTCTTGATTTTCAGCCCTGGCTGGAGAATTTGCATCATGACGATGCCGGGCATCGGGCCTTGGCGGAAATGGCTTGGCATTACCACGCGGCGGCGTCGGGAGAACGGGTGGCCGATGAGCTCTTTGGGCATTATCAGCGGGCGACAACCATGACGGCGCGTCAGGCCTGTGTCAGTCCCTTGTACTATATCGGTGGAGTGACCGCAACTCGACTTCGTTCGGATTGGGAGCGACGCTTTTCAAAGCATCCGCTGGTGATGGATCGGTGGTTCAGTCTGCAGGCGGGACATCCTTCACTGTCGCTAACTCAGGTCGCAGCATTGCTGGAACATCAGCGCTTTGACTGGTTAAGTCCCAATCGTGTTCGGGCTGTGCTTTTTGCTTTTGCCCAGTCACATCCGGAGTTTCATCGGCGCGATGGGCAGGGTTATCGTTTGCTGCTTGAAGCGGTTGCACGGCTGGATGGTCAGAATCCGCAGCTTGCAGCGCGGCTGATGAGCACGCTCGACAGTGTAACGTTCATGCCCGAAGTCTATGCCGATGCGGTGCGTGCCTGTGTTCGCAGCTGTCTTTCCGCCTGCCAGTCTTCTGATGTGCTGGAAATGCGCGCCAAGTGGTTGAATTAGGCTAACGGTTTTATTTGTGGCTGGTTCTGATTTGTTCTTGAGTGATCTTTCTTAATGGGGCCTTCCTGGCCCCATCCTCTCTGGTTTGGTACGTTCTTGCTCTTTTTGCTGTAATGGGCTTGCAAAATGGCATCGAGAAACTTTAATTACTAGGAATACGTAAGCGCATGAGGGCGGGCAGGAGCATTCCTGTTGGGCATATTAATTGTGCGGCTGTGCGCTTACTACGGAAAAAATAAGCACTTAGGAGTCTACGCAATGCATTCACCTTCAGGTAAACCCAGATTGCTACGTCCAAGTCGTTCCCGTAGCCTGGTGTCCCTGGTGCTCATGGGTTTAGGTCTACCCGCAATGGCAGCCAACTTTACATTGGATAATGGTTTGCAGGTACGCGCAGATACGACGCTTTCGTATGGAACGGGTTGGCTGACCCAGACTCCGCCCGATCTTCTTACCTCGTTGCCTTATACCGGGTTAAACAAGCTTGATGGCCACGCCAATTTTGATCCGGGCGTTGCTTTTACCAAAACCTATATGGTGTCGGAAGATCTCTCCCTGAACTGGCATGATCGCTACGGTGCACGCTTTAGTGGCCTGGCTTTTTACGATGCAGCCATTATGGGGGGCAAACCGGTCGGATATGACCCCTATCCAGCGGCTGCGGGTTGTAATCCCGAGGTAACTCCGGCGGCCCAGCTTGGTAATTGTGGTTTTGCCCAGGCAACGCGTGAATTTGATGGGCGACGGATTCGTGGCTATGACGCCTTCGTCTGGGGGAACTTCAATCCTGCGGACAAGCCTCTGACGGTGCGTCTGGGCTATCAGGTGGTGAACTGGGGTGAAGCGCTTTATATTCAGGGTGGTCTGAATTCAGCAAATCCGGTTTCTCTGGCGCAGCTCGATGTTCCCGGTTCCACCATTAAAGATGCCCTGTTGCCTTTGCCGATGGCCTATTTCAATTTGGGTGTCAGCGATACCGTATCCATGGAAGGCTTTTATGAGTTCGGCTGGCATTTCGATGAAGCCCCAGGTATGGGAACCTTCTACTCCACCAATAATGCCTTTGGTGGCTATGGTGCGGAACGGGTTCTGGTGGATATGTCCACAGCCTATGCCTTGGTGCCAGGACAGGTTGTGCCCAACGGACAGGCTGTGAATCAGGCGAGTTATGCCCAACTCTCCCAGGGGCAGATGAACCAGCTGGTTCAGGCTTATACCGCAGCCAAGTACGGAACGGGTTCAACGGTTCTTACCAATCAGTGGAATAGTGATGTGCCGTCATCAATCTGGAATCAGTACGGGTTGGCCCTGCGCTTTACCCCGGGTTCCAGTGGCAGTGAATATGCGCTGTATGGCATGAATTACACCGACCATTTGCCGGTTGCCCAGTTTACGCTTGGTCAGTCTAATGGCGCTTTTGTGGCGGGTTCGGCAGCCAATCAGGCTGTACAGAATTACCTTACGGGGTCAACTGGTTCGGCAGCTCTGGCAGGTTCCATTAATAATAGTGTTATTGCTGCTGCTTCCAAAAGTCAGATCAATGGTACGAATTTGGGCGCAGTAGTGGGTGGTGCGGCGGCAGCTGGGGCGCAAGGCTTTGGTTTGAGTGGGGCGCAGGTGGGTACCGTTGCAACACAGGCTGCTGGATTGTATGGAGCCATTAACGGGATTAATGCCATTGATACCACCACCTACAATCTGGTTTATCCCAAGGATCGTCATCTGTTTGGTGGTAGTTTCTCAACGACAGTGTCCAGTCTGTCGCTTGCCGGTGAAAT
>JAJZHM010000098.1 GCA_021804485.1 Pseudomonadota bacterium
CTCAAGGTTATTGCCGAGGGAATTGAAACAAAAGAGCAGGCCGAATTGTTAAATCGGGCAGGAAGTGACTTCGGCCAAGGCTATTACTTCTGCAGGCCACAGCCTGCCTCGATTCTGACCTCTGTGTTGCAGAACAGGTTGGTCTTGCCTGTGAAGCCTTGCCTGGGAAGACAGGGGGGGGTTGAGTCATCGTAAAGCCGGCCCGATGAGAAGGTCAGTGATTAACGGTCAGGATGGTTTTCTGCAAACTGAAGCGGTTTTTTGCCGGTAATGCCGCTGTAGCAGGCGCGAATGCGGGGCATGTCTAGGTCTATGTTGCCACTGGTCTGGAACATGCACAGGATGCCGCCCTTTTTAAGTTTATAGTCAAGGAAAGCCAATGCAATGGGGACATTGGCTCCCGCGGCAATGCGGTAGAAGCCGGTTTTCCAGTGGGTGACCCGGCCTCGCGTTCCTTCGGGAGGGATAATGATGGTTAATTTATCGGCGTTATGAAAGGCTTCGATGGTTGCCTCAACCAGTTGGCCGGGTTGCTGTCGGTTGACGGGGATGCCGCCGAGCCAAAGCATGACCGGTTTGAGCAGAGGAGGAAAAAGACTGGCCTTGCCCATCCAGTGGACGTTGAGCTTAAGAGCAAAACAGACCATAAGCGTATAGGGGAAATCCCAGTTACTTGTGTGTGGTGCAGCAACCATGACGTATCGAGGTTCGTCAGGATGGATGCTTTCAATGCGCCACCCCAGTAATTTCAGGATGATGCGAGAGAGCCAGTGCAGCAATGTATTGACGATGGGTGTTTCAAAAATAGTTCGTGGCATGGCGGCCTACTGTCGGGGCATATCCTAAATTTTAGTGTACATTAATGATCTGGTACAGGTTTTGATGGGTCAATACCCCTCTGTCATTGCGGAGCGGTATTCATGCTGCATGTTAAGATGCCTTACGTCGAAACCATGGGGTATGGGTGCGCTGGGTGCCTTGATAAGGGTGGCTAAAGGTCTGCATGCAGCGCAGGGCGTCTTCAGCTGAGTAGTGGTCTGGAATCTGGAAACTGTCAAAACCGCAATGATGCAGATGGTAGCAAATATCGGGCAGGATGTCGCCCACCGCACGAATTTCATGGGTATAGCCAAAGCGCTGACGAAGGAGTGTCGCCAGCGAAAAGCCGCGGCCATCGTTGAAGTTAGGGATATTGATGAGGATCAGGCGGAGCTTGTCCATAAACGGCTGCAGGAGCTCTGGCGATTCATCACCTTGCACCAGCACATGGTCTCCCTGAGGCGCTTGCACATATTCGGCAAGCGTGGGCGCAGATAAGACAGCTTCTGGATGGATGCGGCCATCTTTAATCAGCTTGGGCATAAACGCGTTCCTTGAAGGGTTCAATACCGATGCGGTGGTACGTGTCGATGAAGTGCTCCTGCTCCTGTCGATGATCGAGATAGACCTGCAGGATTTCTTCGATGATATCGGGGATTTCTTCAGCGCCAAAAGAAGGCCCCAGAATGACGCCAATATGGGCATTTATCTGGGATTCTCCGCCAAGAGAAATCTGATAGAACTCACTGCCTTTCTTGTCCACACCCAGAATACCGATATTGCCAACGTGGTGGTGCCCACAGGCATTCATGCAGCCGGAAATGTTTAGGGTCAACGGGCCAAGATCATAGGCCAGATCCAGTTCTTCAATTCGTGTCTGGATCCGGTTGGCAATGGGAATGGATTTGGCGTTGGCGAGTGAGCAGAAATCGCCACCTGGACAGCAGATAATGTCGGTAATGGTGCCAATATTGGCCGTTGCCAGTCCAAGGGGGACCAGTTTTTGCCAAAGCTCCAGAAGGGCTTGCTGAGGAACATCGGCAAGGACCATATTCTGTTCGTGGGTCGTACGAATTTGTCCAAAGCTATACGCATCCGCCAGATCGGCCACGGCCAGCATCTGTTCCGAAGTGATGTCTCCCGGAGACAGGCCGGGGCGCTTGAGCGAAAGGGTGACCACTCGATAACCCGGTTGCTTGTGTTCATGGGTATTCTGGCGGTACCAGGCCTTAAAACCTTCTGGTGAATGCTCTGTAGTCCAGTCAACGGGGTGGGTGTTCGGGTAGGCAGGTGCTTGAAAATGGTCGGCAACCCGTTCGATTTCTGTGTCCGTCAGGGTTAGGGGGCCATCCTTAAGATCCTGCCAAGCTTCATGAACGGCAGCCGCGAAGGCATCGGTCCCCATGGCCTTAACCAGAATCTTGATACGGGCCTTGTACTTATTGTCCCGTCGGCCAAAGCGGTTGTAGACCCGCAGGATGGCTTCCAGATAACTGAGCAGATGCTGTGGTTCCAGATTATCGTGGATAAATGCGCCGACCATGGGTGTGCGACCAAGTCCACCGCCGACCAGTACTTTGAAACGAAGCGCTTCGTCCTGATTACGCCAGATCTGCAGTCCAATGTCATGAACCGCAATGGCGGCACGATCTTCAAAGGGATGGGCGTTAACGGCAATCTTGAATTTGCGTGGCAAAAAGGAAAATTCGGGATGGAATGTCGACCACTGGCGGATGATTTCACACCAGGGTCGTGGATCGGTTACTTCATGTGCCAGCCGTCCTGCATAGGGATCTGTGGTGGTGTTGCGGATGCAATTTCCACTGGTCTGGATGGCGTGCATCTGTACTTTGGCCAGGTCGGCAAGTATATCGGGCACATCTTCAAGCTTGGGCCAGTTCAGCTGCATGTTTTGGCGCGTTGAGACATGGCCGTAGCCACGGTCATACTGGCGGGTGATCTGCGCCAGTTGACGCAGTTGATCGGAGCGTAGTTGACCATAGGGAATGGCAATACGCAACATGGGTGCATAACGCTGAATGTAGAGACCGTTTTGCAGCCGCAACGGGCGAAAGGCATCTTCGCTTAGACGGCCATCCAGAAAACGCTGGGTCTGGTCTCGAAATTGGGCGACCCGTTCATCAACAAGAGCCTGGTCATACGTATCATATCTGTACATGGTGCGCGTTCAACATGGTTCGAAATCAGTAAAAGGGGGCAGGTAGTACCCAAGTTAAATCATTCCAGTAAAAAGACTATCAAGAATGATTCATAAAAGAAAGTTCAATTTTTCTATATGTTTATTCGAATAAGTGATAAAGAGGCGTTGGGTAACGCAGCCAACAGGAACGACCTCTCTAAATTTATGTGCTAAGGGTGAACAGGGATGTAGTCATACGGCGTTGAAGTCGTTAAGATTGTCGGAGTGGTTCAATTGTCGGACATGATGCGTCAGAATGACAACAGCTGAGGGATGAGTAGGCTCATGGGATTAAAGGTCACGGACAGCTTGTCGGAACAGATTGCCCAGCATTTGGCCGAACAGATCATGAAAGGTGATCTGATTGAGGGTGAGCGTATTCAGGAGTTGCGGGTGGCCAAGGAGCTGAATGTGTCGCGAGGTTCGGTGCGCGAGGCTCTTTTGCTGTTGGAGCGGCGTTATCTGATTGAGATTTATCCGCGTCGTGGAGCGGTTGTTGCCGAGATGTCGAGCCAGCATGTCCGTGCTCTTTATGAACTTGTGGGCATGTTGCTTTCCTTGCTGGCCAAGGGTGCAGCGGAAAAATGGCGGGTGTCGGATATGGAAGCCTATGTCATGCAGCTGCGTCGTATCCGTGACCGGGCCCTGCTGCAGGATGTTGAACAGTTTAATGATGAAGTCTTTGAGTTTTTCCGTATCGGCTACCGTTTTGCTCAGAACATCTATCTGGAAAATGTTCTGGAAGATCTGGAGTATGCCATCAAACGGGCAGCGTTTCTGGCGTTGCACAGCTTTCGGCAGGGGATGCACGATATGGTCAATGGATTGCAATCTGTGCTGGATGCCATTGAGCAGCGCAATGTCGATCTGGCGGCCAGCCGGGTTGAGGATCTGGGACGAGAACAGTGCGAGATGGTTCTGGAGTCCCTGCTTCGTCTGAAACAGGTGGAATTGGCCTGGGCGCAACGGCATCGGCGTTAACCCTGGACAGGCGGTCATAGGAATTCATGCGACTCAAATCCATCAAACTTGCAGGGTTCAAATCGTTCGTTGATCCCACGACAGCGTTTTTCCCAACCAACCGTACGGCGGTTATTGGACCCAATGGCTGTGGGAAATCCAATGTCATTGATGCCGTGCGCTGGGTCATGGGTGAGTCTTCTGCGCGTCTGCTGCGCGGTGAGTCGATGGCTGATGTCATTTTTAACGGCTCGACAGCACGAAAGCCGGTTTCACAGGCATCCATTGAGCTGATGTTTGATAATGCCGATGCATC
Organism: Pseudomonadota bacterium; assembly: GCA_021804485.1. Taxonomy (GTDB): domain Bacteria; phylum Pseudomonadota; class Gammaproteobacteria; order Pseudomonadales; family Moraxellaceae; genus JAJXWR01. The sequence continues at coordinate 4,296 of JAJZHM010000098.1, forward strand.
CCTTTTGGGGGCCTATGCCAGCTACAGCGAGATCTCGGTACGGCGTCTGGTCAGCCGGGACGGGCGTTCCGATTATTTCCTGAATGGTGCCCGCTGCCGCCGCAAGGATATCACCGATCTGTTTCTGGGTACCGGTCTGGGGCCGCGCAGTTATGCCATTATCGAGCAGGGCATGATCAGCCGGTTGATTGAGGCCAAACCTGAAGAATTACGCGTTTATCTCGAAGAAGCTGCAGGAATCTCACGCTACAAGGATCGTCGTCGTGAAACGGAAATGCGTATGCGGCATACCCGTGAAAACATGGATCGTCTGCAGGATATCCGTCAGGAACTGGAGCGTCAGTTGCAGCACCTGGAAAAACAGGCGCAGTCGGCTGGAAAATATAAAGCTCTGAAAGATGAGGAACTACAGGTCAGAGCTGAATTGTTGGTGTTGCGCTGGAGAGTTCTGGAGGGTGAGCGTTGTCAGTTGGAGCAGTCTCAGGTCGAGTTTGTCAGCCAGATCGGGATGCGTCGGATTGAGCTTGAAGATGCGGAACAGCGGTTGGTGCTCATGGCCGAGCAACGCATTGATCTGGGGCGCTTGCATCAGGATGCCGCTGAGGAGTTTTACCGGTTGGGAAGCGAAGCCAATCGCTTGCAGCAATTGCTTGAGCATCATGAACAGCGCGCACAGGACCTAGGCCGGCGGCTGTCCGAAGCCGAGCAGGAGTGTGCCCAATTGCAGGCTGTTGATGCAGCTGATGCTGAGGAAGAGGCCGCGCTCCGTACGCAACAGGAGGCCTTGGCGCCCGAACTGGCCCTGACGCAGGAACGACTGCAGATTGCACAGCAGACGGTTCAGTCCTTTGATGAGAAATGGCAATCGCTGCAAGCGCTGCTTGAACAGGCTCAGACTCAGGAACGTGCCTTTCGGCAACAGGCAGAGGTTCAGCAAACCCGGCTGAAGCAACTGGAACAAGCCATGAAGCGTAGTGCCGAGCGCTTGGAGCGTCTTGCCCAGGAACAGGGATTGATGCTTGAAGCTGAACCCGAAGATGAGCTGATCCTGCTGCGGGCACGTCTTGAGGAAATCCAGCAGGCACAGCTTCAGGGAGAGGCACAGGCACGTACCTTACAGCAGCAGATTTTGCAGGCACGCCAGCAGGTGACCACCGAGCAGAAGGTTCTCGATGAACTCAGAACCCGTCAGCGCCAGTATGAAGGAGAGCGATCTTCTCTGCAAACCCTGCAGAGCGATGCCCTGCAGGCGCAGCAGTCCAAAATGGCTCAAGCTGGAGCCATCATGCCTCTTGTGGCTGCACGGCTGCAGGTTGAAGATCGATGGATGCGTGCGGTTGAAGTGGTCTTGGGGCGACGCATCAAGGCTTGTTGGCTGGAGGCAAAGGATTGGGATGGGTTGGCTGAAGATCATGCTGAAGCGCAAGGCTGGATCGTGCTGACCGATTCGGTGAGCCAGGCTGAACCTGAGGGAGATGCTCTGGCCTGCCATGTCCAACCTGCCGAAGTGCATGCCTGGCTGGCAGGGGCTCGTTGTGCCGCCACTCTGGAAGAAGCGCGGGCGCGTCGGCACGAGCTGGTGCCGGGTTCGTTCTGGGTCACGCCTGAGGGAGTTCAGCTCGGGCCAAACTGGCTGGAATGGCCAGATCGGCAGCAACCCGGGCAGGGTGTACTTGAACGGCAGCGTCGTCTCGACGCCCTAGCCGAAGCGGTTGAGCAGCTAAGACAGCATATGTCTAATCAGGAAGAGCAATTCCAGATGGCGCGTGAACAGGTTATCGAACAGGAACAGCGTCTTGAAGATCAGCGTCATCAGCAGAACGAGTACAGCAGGCAACGGGCGCTGCTTATGGCAGATCACAGTGCACGTCAGGCACGTCGCGAGCAGATTCTGGCTCGTCGCCAACGACTGGATCAGGAAATGGAAGAGGTTGGCAGGCACCGCCAACACGACGAAGAAGAGTATCGTGAGACCCGCGAAGAACTGGCGATGGCCCTTGAGGCACTCAATGATTTTGGACTGCAGGTGGAAAAAGCTCGGGCGGAGCGCGATACCTGTTCCTTTGAGCGTGATCAGGTACGGGCACAGCTGGCAGGACAGCATGCCTTGTTGCAGAAGCTGCAGCTTGAAGAACGCCAGCTGATCACTCGCCTGCAGGGAAGCCAGGCGACCCGGGAACGTACCCGTGCCCGTCTGCAGGCCAGCAGCCAGCGTCTCGAACAGGTTCATGCACAGGTTCAGGAACACCGTCTGATGGTGTTGCCGGGTACGGCGGATGTTCAGCAGATTCTGGAGTTGCGGCAGGTTGCTGAGCGGACCATGCAGGATCGTGCCGATGCCTTGCATGCACTGGAGGCCAGTCAGCGCCAGACAGAGCAGGTTCGACATGCCCTGCAGCAAAAACTGGATGAGGAGCGGACGGGACAGGTAGCGGTTCAGGTTCGTTTGCAGGATGCCATCAGTCGTCAGCAGGCGTTGCTGGAACAGCTTCGTGAGCAGGGTGTTGCTCATGAACAGGTGGCAGCCCAGCTCGCTGAGGACGCACTGGATGCGGTCTGGGCTGATCGGCTGGAAAAAATTCAGCAACGCATCGCTCGGCTGGGCGCCATTAATCTTGCTGCGATTGAAGAATATCAGACCCAGCAGGAGCGCAAGTTGTATCTGGATGCTCAGTATGCCGATCTTGAAGAGGCGCTGCAGACCCTAGAGCAAGCCATACGCAAAATTGATCGTGAAACCCGGGCACTGTTCAAGGAAACTTTTGAAAAGGTCAATGCGGGGTTCAAGGCGCTTTTTCCTAAAGTCTTTGGTGGCGGTGAGGCTTGGCTGGAGCTCAATGGTGACGATTTGCTGGAGGCCGGTGTTACCATCATGGCCCGCCCACCGGGTAAACGCAATTCGACGATTCATCTTTTGTCCGGTGGTGAAAAAGCCCTTACAGCACTTTCACTGGTATTTTCCATTTTTGCCCTTAATCCGGCACCCTTCTGCATGCTTGACGAGGTGGATGCTCCGCTGGATGATGCTAACGTTGGCAGGTTCGCGCGACTGGTTGAGGAGATGGCGCAACAGGTACAATTTATATTCATTACTCATAATAAAATCGCCATGGAAATGGCGGAACAATTGATTGGTGTGACCATGCATGAGCCAGGTGTGTCCCGTCTGGTATCGGTGAATCTTGAGGAGGCGGCCCGCATGGCGGCTGTATAAAGGCGATGGAACTGAAAACAATTTTGTTGACGATTGGTGGGATCCTGATTTTAGCCATCAGTCTGGATGCGTTGTATCGTTTCTGGCAGGAGCGCCATCGGAAGTTACGTCTGCGGTTGGAACCCGTACCTGATGTGGATACTGAGCTCTTGGCCACTGAACTGGTAGGGCCGGTACGGGAAGTACCCCGATCAGTAACAGAAAAGATTGAAGAGACGAAGTCCGAAGAAGGACCGGAAGCCCTGTTTGTTCAGCAGGACATGTTTGTTGATACACTTGTTCCGGTGCGTGATGCCGATCAACCCGAAGATGAGGCAGTCTCCGCTGAAGCTGATGAGTCGCAGTCCGCTGAAGCTGAAATTGAAGATTATATCGTTCTGCATGTCTTGCCTTCGGTTACGGAGTCTTTTTCCGGTGAAATGCTGTTGCGTTCAGCTCTGGGTTATGGGTTGAGGATGGGCGACAGGGGAATTTTTCACCGACATGAGCACCCGAGTGGTCGTGGCGAAATTCTGTTCAGTATGGCCAATGCGGTTGAGCCGGGTTATTTTGATCTTGAGCAGTTGCACGTCAGTGACTGTTTTGGTGTGACTTTCTTTCAGCAGTTGCCCGGAGTTCGATCCATCCAGTCCTATGAACTGATGCTGGATACGGCCCGACGTCTGGCCCAGGATGTCGGTGGTGAGGTCTTTGATGCCCACCATATGTCGCTTTCCATTCAGTTGGCAGAACATCTGCGCCAGAAAGTCCAAGAATTTGAACGCCAGAAACTGATGGTGCGTGTGGAGGTGCCGCATGCATAAGGATATTGCCGAGCAGATTCAGATGCTGCGTGAACAGATTGATGCACTGGATCATGCCTATTATGTTCTGGACGACCCGAAGGTGTCGGATGCGCACTACGATCAATTATTTCAACAACTTCGTGCTTTAGAACAACAGTATCCGCAATTTCAGAGTCCTGAATCACCGACCCTAAAGGTTGGGGGCAAGCCGGTTCCCTATCTGGAAACCGTTCGGCATACTGTGCCAATGCTGTCGCTGGATAATATCTTCAGCGAAGCCCAGTGGCTGGATTTCGACCGGAAAGTATCCGAGCGCTGGCAAAATGGTTTGGAGCAGCAGATCTATGTCTGTGAGCCCAAACTTGATGGCTTGGCCATGAGCGTTCGCTATGAGCAGGGGGTTCTGGTCCGGGCTGCGACCCGGGGTGATGGCAACGAAGGTGAGGATGTGACCCATACGGTGCGCACGGTGCGTAATTTGCCCCTGCGTCTGCGGGGCGCTGTGCCCGATTGGATCGAGGTGCGGGGTGAAATCCTGATGCCCTTGGCAGCTTTTTCTCGACTGAATGAGGATGCATGGTTGCGCGGCGAGCGTCAGTTTGCCAATCCCCGTAATGCGGCAGCGGGTAGTGTGCGCCAACTGGATCCTGCTGTTGCGGCGCGTAGGGGGTTGAAATTTTTTGCCTATGCAATTGCTGAGGCGAGTGTTCCTCTGCCTGGTACGCACTGGCAGACGCTGCAATGGCTGGCTGATCTTGGCTTTGCCAGGGCAGGCTGGGTGGCGCGGG
>JAJZHM010000009.1 GCA_021804485.1 Pseudomonadota bacterium
CACGCCCAAGTCTTTATGCTGGGCGGTGACAGTTACCGTCTCAAGCAGAAAATGAGCGGTGGTTCAGTGGCGGGGGTGGGTCAAAATTAATGGCCAATACTGGGTCAAATTTGTTGGCCATTGACAGGTTGTAGGTCTGTTGTTGTTTCTTGGTGTCACGATCCACCTGTTTTGTAAGGCCCTGGGTCGACGAATCAGGTGGATTATTGAGACCTTTAAATTTTCACGGTCCGTTGTGCTAAATGAAGCAATTGGAGGGGCTATGCATGTGCGGTTAATGTCTGATTTGCATATGGAACACGGGTGGAGCGGCCCTAATATGGATCTTGATCTGAGTCAGCCAGCTGTACTGGTTTTGGCTGGTGATATTCATCGTGGGGACTGCGTCCTGGAGTGGATCGTTCAGTATTTTTTAGAGCCATGGCCCAAACTGCATGTTATCTACGTTGAGGGTAATCATGAGTTTTATGGCGATTACCTTGACCAGCTTTCTGAGCGCTTGTCCAGGGAAGCTCAGTTGAAGTGTGTGCAACGGTTGCATTATCTGCACCAGTCACAGGTGGTTTTGCACGGCATACGTTTTCTAGGGACAACACTCTGGACCGATTTTAAATTGAATGAAGAGAACCCTGCTTGGGCCATGAAGACCGCTGAAGAGTGCCTTGTGGATTATAGACGTATTCGCTTTCATCCCAACAAACCTCGTTTGATTGTGGGTCAGGATGTACTCAATCAGCACAACAAGCAGATTACTTGGTTAGTCGAGGCATTGGCCCAGCCTTTTACGGGTAAGACGGTTGTTGTGACTCATCATGCTCCATCAATCCAAAGTATTGCTCCCTGTTTCAAGGCTGATCGGCTTTCGCCAGCGTTCGCATCTAATTTTGAACAACTTGCTGAACGAGCGGATTATTGGCTTCATGGTCACACGCATTACTCTGTGGATTATTTTCTTGGGGGGTGTCGTGTCCTGTCGAATCCAAGCGGATACCTTATGTACGATGGTAGTTTTGAGAACAAACACTTTAATCCAAATCTGATGATTGAAATTTAGCTGACTATAGTGAGCAGATATCTTTAAGGAAATCAATGACTCACACATTGATATAAAAAGTAAATATTTTTTCGGTTAGGCGCTTTACAAGCTCACTGTACGCGATGGCTACGATCAATCGATAGTCATTGCCTTTGATGTTGAAGACCACACGACGGTTCTTCAGTACGCTAGTGGTGCTGTGCTTTGATGTCCGTAGGTTGGATCTAGGTCAATATTTTAAAATTCTTAAGCAATATGTAGTCCATGGAGTTGGGGTATTTTAGATATGCGTCCACTCCTAATCTCTGTGGTAATAACTGCTATTCCATCCGCAACAAAATCCATGATGTCGTCGTACACGCGGCGATAATTCCTGCCAGTCGTCTTTGCAATTTGATAAATGGATTCGTGGCCGCTCGATTTTGCCAATACTCGTAATGTTTCGAGCTTCTTAGGGTGAAACCGTGTAGCAGAAGCAGAAACCGGGAATGAAACATCTCCTGCTACATAAAATCCCCACGCAGCATCCAAAATGGCTTTCTTGTTTTCATTAAGCTCATCGGTATTCCGTAACAAAGGCCATGCTTTGATGAACGAACGTTTACCGATCAGGTGAATCAAATCTGCAGCTCGCATGTAATTGATGCTTTGCCTCAAGGTATTGGAATTGCCAGATTTAAATGCGAATAACCATTGGGTATAGTCCAACTTTCCCTGATCCCAGAAGGCCATGCGCTTGGCGCGCTCCCACGCATTAATTTGTGCGTCAGTGATTTTCATCATCAATTCCAATTAATTTTTGAATCATCATGGCTTCATTCACCAGCAATGGCTTGATGTCTCCAATCAATGTCAATCCGAGGTAGGGAGATAGCAACTCAAGTCCTTCAAATTCATCCATCAGGTCAAACCATGGCATGCTCAAAATGTTTGCGCAGAAGGCATCCTGCGGATAGTTGGCTCCATGCTGATTCGCCTCAGCCAGAAAGCCATGTATGGATTGTACTTGGCTGCTAAGCACATAGGCATCGAACAAGTCTCTCGCGGTTTGGCGAGCCCCTTTCGTGTTTTTTCCATAACCGCTACCCGATATAGTGCGCAGCTTCCTATGATACAAGCCGCCTATCTCTTCGGTGATCACATCACCGACCTGTCTTGTTGGCCACATGCCTTCATACACGTCTTCAATAAACGAGATCTTGACAATGCGCTCGTCAAGGTTTGCGTATCCATGCAATTGATGTGCGAACACACCTCCAGACTCAATTTGCACGTCGCTTAAATTAATTCCTATACGCCCCAGAGCTATCGACAGCTTTTCTGGGGATAGAGTTCCTCCAACAAAAAAATCGAGATCATATGACACCCGATGGTGCAGGTAATACCTCGCCAACGCAGTCCCACCTGCCAAGATGCAGTTTGAAATGCTCATCTGGTCAAGGCTAGAGAACACCTTGTCCAAGATAGCATCCTGTGCTGTGTATAGTAAATGTGTCATATATGACAGTTTTTAAAATTCCCCTGTGATTGTCAAGTAAATATTGAAGTAGGTAACTGCTCGCCACTTGAATCCAGCAAAAATAGTCATATTCACTTGACTTGATTTTTGGGTGATTTTTCCCGACATTCAGCATTGCCTTAAAATTTTCCATAAACGCCGCTTAAAGGCTTTTGTTGCGATATTCTCAGTGTCGTTTTCTGATAGAAAAACAAAAAATTTTGATTCGCCCCATCACAGGACGCTCAGATGGTTAAAAATATCTTTGATATCGTAGCGCTATCGAAGGAGAGTGAAGTGGCCTTGGGTATCATGCATTAATAAGGAATCAGTCCGAAGTGAAGTGTGTCGTGCCTACTGGTGCTCAATGACACACAAACGCTTAAGCAGTAGCAACACCGGATGGCTTAGTGCGGTTGACAGGGTAAGATTCATCATGTGTGATTCTTTCTCATGCCATATTGGCACGGAAGGGTTGCTATGAATTGAAATTAAATAATCCGCAGTACGGGCACAAGAAGAATTTTTGGTAATCGAGGTTGAAGAAGTTGCTTTTATATTTTCTGTGAGAAAAGCAAATATGATTTGTTGAAAAATAAGTGGTGCCGAGGAGAGGACTCGAACCTCCATGGATTGCTCCACTAGTACCTGAAACTAGCGTGTCTACCAATTTCACCACCTCGGCGAGAGGCGCAAATTGTCATCGTTTTTTATGACCCTGTCAATCATTTTTAGGATACTATGAATAAAATTTCTATGTTCTGAATAAACAGGTGGAATGTTAGGTATGACGACTGATCAAAACGGATGGGATGACCCGTTTGCCGCGCGTGAGTCCGGAAAATATGAGCGCCCGATTCCCAGTCGGGAACTGATTCTGGCGACGTTGGAACGGGATGGGCAATGTGCCATGCTCGATCTTGCGGAAATTTTTTCGTTGACCAGTGAGGAAGATCTTGAGGCTCTGCGCCGTCGTCTTGGGGCTATGGTGCGCGATGGACAGATTCAGCGCAACCGGCGCGGTGATTTTCGTGCTATGGATCCAGAGGCGCAGTTGCGCGGTCGGGTGCGTGCTCGGCCAGAAGGCTGGGGTCTGCTGATTGCTGGCGAAGGACGAGAGGAGTATGTGCTTCGGGCAGAAGACATGCAGCAAGTTTTTGATGGTGATGTTGTTCAGGGTGTGGCCACCGGATTTGACCGCAAGGGGCGTGCTGAAGCCCGGATCGTTAAGGTGGTGGAACGGCATACCCAGACGGTGGTGGGGCGCTATGAAGAACTTCAGGGTGTCCGTTTTGTTGTGCCCGATCATCCCCGCATTCTGCACGATATTCTGGTGGAAGGAAAACAGCTCTCGGTTACCTCTGGTCAACTGGTGGTTGTGCAGATTACCCGCCAACCGGGCCTGACCCACAAGCCGGTTGGTGAAATCATTGAAGTGCTTGGTGATTATATGGCACCCGGCATGGAAATCGATATTGCCGTGCGAACCTTTGGTCTGCCGCATCTTTTCTCCGAAGCCGTTAAGCAGGAAGTTGCCAACTGGACTGAGGAAGTCGCTGAAGCCGACAAGGAAGGTCGCGAGGATCTGCGCGATCTTCCGCTGGTGACCATCGATGGGGAAGATGCCCGCGATTTTGATGATGCGGTTTATGCCGTCCGTCGCCCGGGTGGTGGATTCAGGCTGGTGGTTGCCATTGCCGATGTGGCTCATTATGTCCGGCCGGGTATGGCACTGGATCGGGAAGCCTTAGAACGGGGGACTTCGGTCTATTTTCCTGGGTCGGTTATTCCTATGCTTCCTGAAGTTCTGTCTAACGGACTCTGTTCCCTCAAACCTGAAGTTGACCGGTTGTGTGTGGTCTGTGATATGACTTTTTCCCGGGCGGGACGAAGAACGGGTTTTCGCTTTTACTGGGCTGTGATGCACTCGCATGCGCGTCTGACCTATCAGCAGGTGCAGCAGTTCCTGCATGCAGGAACTCATCCAGATCTTCCGCCCCTCGCCGACAGCAAGACCGATGTCGCACGTTCTCTGCTGGCCCTGCAGGATCTGTTCCTTTTGTTGCGGGCTCAGCGCGAAGAACGGGGTGCACTGGATTTTGAAGCGCCGGAGACACGTATTATCTTTAATGCCGAGCGCAAGATTGAACGTATTGTGGCGCGTGAAAGGATCGCGTCACATCAACTGATTGAGGAGTGCATGCTGGCAGCCAATGTCTGTGCGGCGGAGTGGGCACTTGAACATGAAATCCCGGTTTTGTTCCGTAATCATCAAGGCCCAACTCCACTGAAACTGGCTAAGCTGCAGTCTTTTCTGAATCTGCAGGGGTTGACGCTTCCGCGTCATCAGAATCCCAAGCCGGAGGATTATCAGCAGATTCTGACCAGTATTCAGGATCGTCCTGATCGGCAAAGCATTGAAGTCATGATTCTTCGCTCCATGGCTCAGGCATTTTATGGTTCAGAAAATCTTGGTCACTTTGGGCTCAACTATGAAGCTTATGCCCATTTTACCTCACCGATTCGCCGTTATCCCGATCTGCTCCTGCATCGGGCGCTGATGTTGCATCATCAGGGCCGGACTGATGATCTGCAGCAGATTCGTAGTCATCTGGCGGCATGGGGTGAACAATGCTCGGTGACCGAGCGACGTGCGGACGAGGCTGCGCGTGATGTCGTGGCCTGGCTGAAGTGCGAGTTCATGCAGGATCGGGTCGGTGAGGTTCTTCCTGGGCGAATCACGGCAGTGCTCGGGTTTGGCATGTTTGTCGAATTGCTCGATGATTTTGTCGAAGGCATGGTGCACGTCTCACAGATGGGGTCGGATTATTTTGTTTTTGATGAACGCAGACAGGCGCTGGTTGGTGAAATGAGTGGTCAGATTTTTCGGATGGGCGATCAACTCGATGTTGAAGTCCTTCAGGTCGATCTGGATCAGCGACGCATTGATTTTCGGTTGGTAGGACTGCGGGTGTCGGCAAAACCGGATAGCCTCAAGAAAAAGGCCAAGTCTCGCTCACATGGGGACAAACCGCGTCGCAATGAGGACAAGGCTGGTCGTAAAGCCCGCAAGAAAAACAAGCGGTAACTGCTGCTACAGGGCTTTGATCTGCTGCAGGGATTTGTTCAAGAAAATCAGCTGTAGTACCTGTTCATCGGAAATGAGTCTGCTTTTGCGATCTGCACCCAGCATGGTGCGAACCGATGTTGCGCTGATCTGGCCTTGGGTGATGGCGTCCAGTTGCTGATCCAGCTCAGCCAGCAAGACCGGGTTTGAGGCAAGGTGCTGTAACGGGGGATTAAATCCGCGTTTTTTACGGCTGAACAGGCCAAGTTCATCCAGAGCCGGCGCAAAGCTGCGGAAAATCTGTTTGGCAGGCTGGGTGTACAGCTCCTGAGCGTGCTGGGCGTACAGCGCTTCGATAAAGCGGTAATCCAGTAAGGGCGCCCTGAGTTCCAGGCCATGACACATGCTGCATAGATCTGCTTTGCGCAGGATGTAGTCAGGCAGAACATTGTTCCGGTCGATAGCCAGCAACTGTTCGAGGGGAGGCATACCCTGCAATTTTTCCGGCAAAGTCCAGTAATGCAGTAACGGGGTCTCAAGTTCAGGCTGCAGATAAAGTCGCTGACCTGGATGAAATCCCGAGAAGCGAAGCAAATAAGCATCTTGCCAGCTCATGCCAGCTTCGAGCAGTATTTTCATCCATCCCTTGCTGTAGGGCGATGCTGGAACATGCAGCGGAATTTTCCATTGTTGTCCACGCCAGGCACTGCGCAGATGCTGACTGTAGCGTTTGTATCCCCCAAGCAGTTCATCGCCACCGTCGCCGGTCAGGGCCACCTTGACCGTTTGGGAGGCCATACGGCTCAGATACCAAAGGGGAATGGCACTTGGGTCGGCAAAAGGTTCATCCAGATCGGCAATGATCTGATCCAGATCGCCTTCAACATCTTGGGGGATGGTCATGATCTCGGCATGCAGGCCGAGGTATTCGGCAGTCCGTAAGGCATCGCTGCTTTCGTCAAAACGGGGGTCGTTAAATCCGGCGGTAAATGCCGTAAGGTCACGATGGCCGGTACGGGACAGTTCACTGGCAATAACGGTTGAATCGATGCCACCACTTAAAAAAATACCGACGGGACGGTCCGCCACAGTACGTAAGTCAATGGCGCGGCTCAGCTGTTCCGGCCAAGTGCCGGGTTTTTGGCCGGTGACGTCTTCCAGTTGCCAGTAACGGTGCAGACGGAAGGAACGATCTCGGAGGTCAAAGCGGGCCAGATGTCCTGCAGGCATGCGGTTGACCCCCTGTAGGATCGTCTGGGGGCAGGGGATGGACCGATGTGCCAGATAGGCATCAATGGCGTATGGGTTCCATTGTCGTTGCTGCGGCGACAGTGTTGGCAGCAGGGCGCGCAACAGAGAAGCAAAGGCCAGATTGCCATCATGCATGCTGTAGAGCAGGGGTTTAAGTCCAAGCCGGTCGGTTGCCAGCCAAAGTTCCTGCGAACGCCAGTCCAGAATGGCCAATGCAAATTTGCCGCGCAGGCGGTGTATCATGTCGATGCCCCAATGGGCGTAAGCGTGCAGGATGAACTCGGTATCGCTGTGACTGCGAAAGCGTACCTGCTGGCTTCGCAGATAAGCAGCATCCTCCTGCCAGTCATAGACCTCGCCGTTGTACACCAGCCAGATCTGACCGTCTTCGCTGCTCATGGGTTGATCCGCTTCGGGACGTGGGTCCATGATGGCGAGGCGGGTATGAATGAGCGCAATCGGTGAGGGTGCGTCTGAGGCGATCATGCCTGCATCATCGTTCCAGCGAACGATCTGCTGTCGATCTGGGCCACGCTGTTTCAGGGCATGCTGCATGGCTGTAGCAACTTCAGCCTTGACCGGAGTTCGGGCCAAGTATCCACCAATTCCACACATCAGCTGGTTTCCCGGTTTTGGCGCCAGATTGCAAGATAGGGTTCAAGCAGGGGTCGTGCCTTGATGCGTGCATCAATGACCGTCATGAATGTATAGGCACCAATCAGTTTGCGACTGACAAACATCAGTTCCTTGGGTGGTGCAGAGAAACTAACATGGGTTGCAGTACGGGCTGCCAATGCCATGGCACGGTTATGCAACCGACTCTGTGCCCAGATATAACGCTGCTGGTCATCGAGGCAGAAGGGTTCAACATCCTCAGGTTTGGCAAAAGGTTCAATAGACAAAAATAGCAGCTTTGCAAAGCGTTCACGGCCTGAGAGGGGCATCTGGTCAAAAAAATGGAACCCTTCCATGGCCTTCAGCATGGCAGGCATGTCCCGATCGTAGGCGGCTTCCGTCAGGCTGCGCGCCAGACGCATCAGATCTTGGGGAAAATCCCGAACCGCACCAAAATCCAGACAGACGATCTGGTCAGTCTCTCGATCCGGACGAAGCCGAATCAGGTAGTTGCCAAAGTTCGGGTCGGTCTGAATCTCGCCCCAGACAAAGATCTCCCGGGCAAACAGGTCCAGTCCTGCTAGGGCCAGCGCGTTGCGCCGCTCCTGCGGCAGTGCAAGGACTTCCGGGTGGTTGATCGGTAGCCCAGGCTCAAAGCTGGTACAAAGCACATGTTCGGTGGAATATTCACTATAGACTTCCGGGACGACAAAACGGTCATCCTGAGCCAGCAGGTCATGGAAGCGACGGGTTGTTTCTGCTTCGAGCGGGTAATTGACTTCGCGGTGCATCATGGAACGGACTTCTTCCAGCCATTCCTCGAACTCACGAGTTTGTGGTGCCAGACGAGACAGTTTGATCAGATGGGTAACCATGTCCAGATCCGAATCCACAGCATCGGCCACTCCCGGATACTGGATCTTCAGGCACAATTCGCGGCCATCCCGCCGCCGCCGTGCCCGGTGTACCTGTCCGAGCGAGGCTGCGCCCAAAGGAACGGGGTCAACGTCCAGATCATGAATCCGAGAGCCGAGTTCCTTTTGCAGGACGATATCAATGGCTTCAAAGTTTAGGGGCATGGTGGAATCATTGAGACGATGCATGGCACGGGTGATTTCATCGGGCAGATAGTGTTCCCCATAAAGCGCCATCATTTGGCCAATCTTGACGATACTACCCTTCAGCTTGCCAAGTTCATCTACCAGATATTCTGCCTGACGCGACATGGCCTCTCGCCGTTTTAGCTGGCGTGTTTCTGGCTCGGAGAACATCGAACCCGCTGAGGCAGCTGCAAGACGGGCACCTGCAACCAGACCGGCTTTGACCAGAGTATAACGGCGTTCAAGAGCCCGGGTCTTGACGCGGTGAAGGGAGCCAGAAGATGAGTCGTTCATGGTGGCAGTGTCAGGTCCTGTACAGGTCAGATCGGCCTATTGTACCCGATTAGACCGAGATGTTCAGTGGAGTTATACTTATGCTCCGTTCAATTAATGGATCGAGGCCCGCATGACCGTCATTAAGCGAGAAGATCTGGTGCAGAGTGTGGCAGATGCCCTGCAGTACATCTCCTATTATCACCCCCTGGATTTCATTCAGGCGGTTCACCGTGCTTACGAGGCTGAGGAAAGCCCGGCAGCGCGTGATGCCATGGCACAGATTCTGATTAACTCCCGCATGTGCGCAATGGGTCATCGTCCGATCTGCCAAGATACTGGTATTGTGACTGTTTTTCTCAAAATCGGTATGAATGTCCGTTTTGATTTTTCCTGTTCCATTGATGAGGTCATCAATGAGGGTGTTCGGCGTGCCTATCTTTTTCCGGACAATGTCCTGCGTGCATCGATCCTCATGGATCCCGCCGGAGCTCGCAAGAATACCCGAGATAATACCCCTGCCGTGATTCATCACCAATTGGTCCCGGGTGATCAGCTTGATGTCACCGTTGCCGCCAAGGGGGGCGGTTCTGAAAACAAATCGAAAATGGTGATGCTTAATCCCTCTGATTCGATTGTTGACTGGGTTCTGAAAACCGTTCCAACCATGGGGGCGGGGTGGTGTCCACCGGGCATGTTGGGCATTGGTATTGGCGGAACAGCTGAAAAAGCGATGCTGCTGGCCAAGGAGTCATTGATGGATCCGGTGGACATCGATGAATTACGTCAGCGTGGTCCGTCGAACCGCATTGAGGAACTTCGTCTAGAACTGCATGAGAAGGTCAATGCCCTTGGTATCGGGGCCCAAGGATTGGGTGGATTGACCACAGTGGTTGATGTCAAGATCCTTGATTATCCGACCCATGCGGCATCCCTGCCGGTGGCGATGATTCCTAACTGTGCTGCTACCCGCCATGTTCACTTCCATCTGGATGGAACAGGCGTTGCCGAGTTGCCGGTCCCGCGTCTGGAGGACTGGCCGGAAGTCAGCTGGCAAACCGACCGGGCGCGAAGAATCAACCTCGATACAATCACAGCCGAGGAGGTACGGACCCTGAAATCCGGCGAGACCTTGCTGTTGTCTGGAACCTTGCTGACCGGGCGTGATGCCGCCCACAAACGTATGATTGACCTGTTGTCCCGGGGTGAACCCTTGCCAGTTGATTTGCATGGCAAGTTCATTTACTACGTTGGTCCGGTTGATCCAGTACGTGATGAAGTCGTTGGGCCTGCTGGTCCCACAACCGCTACCCGTATGGATAAATTCACCGAGACCATTCTGGCCCAGACGGGTCTGCTCGGTATGATCGGTAAGTCGGAACGGGGGCCAGTCGCCATCGAGGCCATCCGCCGTCATCAGGCAGTTTATCTTATGGCGGTGGGTGGTGCAGCCTATCTGGTCTCCAAAGCCATCCGCAAAGCCCGTGTGTTGGCCTTTGAAGATCTGGGTATGGAAGCCATATACGAGTTTGTGGTTGAGGATATGCCGGTGACGGTTGCGGTCGATAGTTCAGGCGAGTCGGTTCACTTGACAGCACCCAAGATATGGCAGGCTAAAATCGGTAAGATTCCACTTCAATCCAGCTAATTTGTCCCCAACGACAGGGATGCTCGCTAGCGCCCCTGTCGACCTTGTTGATGCAATTTTCATTCGGGTGATTAGCGTCGTGTTGTTGCCCTGAGGTACCAGCAAGCCCAGAATCAATTAAACCACAGATGCTCGAGGGGATGTGTTCCGCGCCCTGATGCTGGAATTGAAGCTGAATATCTTTTGGTGGACGCAGGGTTTGCAACCACGCAGGTTCTTATTATTGACGCAAAACCATTCGAAGAGGTTGGGGTCGGGCTCGGGCATGAGCTTTTTGCAGAAGCCATATGCGACGGCCCAAAGGGAAGGTGAAGACGAATAATCCCCTTCCTTTCAAAGGCCCAATTCATTTCAGGGGTTCCGTGCAAGTGGCAGTCGCAGACTGCGGGCGGGGAGGATGTCAACAAAAACTGATACCACAAGATCATTGACAACTACTGAGGTGATTGCCCTGCCGACCTCCGTGTCGAAGATTGAGGGTGGCGCACAAGTCCTCACGCCGTTACGAACGCGTCACCGCGATATTTGGGACATCGCGTGGCTGTTGTCTCGTGGTGCCAAGATTGATCCAGCCATGGCCATAGCCAAGGTCGCCGACTACGGAATTAAAGACTATCGTGCGCTGCTGGACAAGGCAGTCGATGAGATGCCGGCGCTTGTCGGCAGCGGGGACTTTGAGCGCCAGATGAAGCGCTTCGTGGCAGCCGGAACCCATGCCCGCCTGTTCCAAGCACAAGGGTGGGAGGCCCACTTCGTCGAGTCGGTCAACAGCCAGCTTGCCGAAGTAGCCAAAGCCTTGGACTTGGCGGCGGAGGAAGATACCAAGCTAAAGACTGCCAAGTGATATGGATCTTCCCGCTGACCCATATCTCGGCGTAATCGAATGCCACCCGCTCGGTGGCCTCGATGTTTTACTGCTAGGCAACAAATTTGATCTTAGAGTTTCTGCAGGATCACCATATTTAAAAATCAGTCGTCTGAAATTCCTGATCCATGTAAATGTGCTGCCATCTCCAGAACAGATGCGGATTTTTGTCACGGGACTTGGGGTCAAGAACAATGGCAGAAAATTTGGTTTCACCGAGTTGTAAGTGATCAGAAATAACGTTGTACCTATGATTTTCGTTGACCGAAGTTTTACTGGGATATCTCCCTTACAACCGCAGATTAATAGTGCAGCATTGGCAACTGCACAGGAAGTTGAAAATATCGTGTAAGGCCGTTTGGTTTCTTAAACACATGCTGATGGATACAATGAAGCAACCGAAAAATCCCCCTGGGTGTTCCGTGTAATGCTTTGTTGTTGCTGTGTGAATTTCGGGAACTTCAGACCATATTCCGAGTCCTACGTGATAAGCGCGATGTGTTCGAAAAACACCCACGCTAAACCTGAATATAACCTGGAGTACACGTTATGAACATTCGCAATACACTGATCGCTTTGCTGGTTATGAGTTCATTGACCGCTATCTCTGCAGAAGCTGCTGAGCCGGTTGCAGCAGCTCCGGTTGCATCTTTGGCACAGGCCGCTGCTGCTAAACCGGCAGTCAAGCATGCACACGTAGTTGTCCGTCATCACCATGCCAAGGCCCGTCATGGCCGTATCGTTGGCAAGTCCCTGGCTGCTCGCAAGGCAGGATCGGCGAGCAGGGCTGGGGTAGGCAAAAAGGTTGTGATGGTCAAAAAGGGTGCTCTGAGCGCCAAGACTGAAGCCCGGAAATCCTGATGAAATCGGCCTGGCGGGCGATCAACCAAGATTGCCTGCCACTCTGTATTCCTTAGGGTGTTTTCAGGACAAAGAGCACATGTACATCCGTAGTGACTTCCTGGACAGGGAGAAATCCGATAGCTGAGGCATTCTGCCGGACAGCCTGGAGCATAGCATGGGTGTCAGGCAGGATTCTTGGGGGTGTGGCCTGTCCTGAGAAAAGCAGTTGGGCCCAGTAACTGTTGATTTGGGCGAGTGGTTTGCCGGTAAGGGCGTGGTAAAATGCCTCCCTTAGGGGTTGTGTGCCGCGCAGGTCCATAGGCATGGGAATTTCATTGTTGGGAAGGGTCAGCAGCCGGCCGGTATAGATGTCCATGATTTCGGATCGTCCAAGCGCACCCAGCACGCTGTGATTGCTGACCACGACCGCAACATCTGACCACACGTTTGGTGTGGTCAGTATCATCCCTGCCAGTAGTGAGCCAATCCAGCAACGCATTAGTCCTCTTTCCCCACCTGACAGAGTCCATGCGAACGAACCATGACCAAGGCCATGAATGCGTCCATCAGAAACGATAATGCCCCTCAACAATGTTAGTATAGATCTCTTCAGTGAGTTCGGTGTACGTGTGGGTGCCGGGCAAACAGACCAGCAATGGGTCTCCCTGAACTTTTGATGGTTCAAAACCCTCTTTTTTCAGGTTGACTTTCTGGTACTTGAAGGTTCCCGTTGTTTCCATCTTTTTCATGAGTCGCAGAAAAACCGGAACGGCAAACGGGGGCAGTTCCTTACGCAGGTATTCGTACAACATGGCATAGTCAATGTGGTGAATGCCTTCACGTGGGGTAATGGCAGCCATGCCGGCTCGGCCATTGGTTCCAGGAATTTCAACCCCATAAACGACAGCATCGACCAACTGGCCAAATACTCCCATGATGTTTTCTACTTCGGTGGTAGAAACATTCTCGCCTTTCCAGCGGAAAGTGTCTCCGGTTCGATCGACAAACTGGGCATGCCGGAAGCCGATATCCCTTAACAGATCGCCAGTGTTAAAGTAACGGTCGCCTTTGGCAAAGACATCGCGCAGGATGCAGGCTTCATTTTTGGCAGGATCGGTATAGCCATCAAAGGGCGTTTTGTCGGTGATTTCGGCAATCAGCAGTCCGGCCTCACCAGGCTGGACTTTACGCATGAACCCGTCCGGACCACGTGCTGGTTGTTCACTGTCCTTGTCATAGGCAACGATGCAGTAGGGCATGGGTGAAAAACCGACGGTATTGTCAAAATTGAAGATGTTGGTAAAGCCAACATTGCCTTCACTGGAAGCGTAAAGTTCCAGTACTTCTTCAATGCCGAAGCGCTGTTTGAACGGTTTCCAGATGCCGGGACGAAGTCCATTGCCAATGATTTTACGTACCTTGTGCTCGCGGTCCATCTCACTGGCGGGCAGTTCCATCAGGTAGCGGCAGAGTTCACCAACGTAACCAAAACTGGTGGCATTGTAGCGGCGGATATCGTTCCAGAATTCACGGGCAGAGAATTTGCGCCGGATGGCAATGCCTGCTGATCCAGCAATACAGGAGCCCCAGCAGACGACCATGGCAGTAGCGTGGTACATCGGCATGGTGGTGTACAGCACATCATGCTTGCCAAAGCGGACGGTGGTTAATCCAAAAGCACCGTACGCTTTCATCCAGCGTCCATGAGTGAAGATGGCAGCTTTGGGCAGACCCGTTGTTCCCGAGGTATAGACGTAGAAAAGTCCATCGTTGCGGTGTATGTGCTTTGAAGTTGCCGGATTGAAGACAGGCATGTGTTCAATGGCTGCTTGCAGGTTAATGGTACCCTCTGGCTCCTGACCAGGTTGCTCGTGGACATTCTGGTCGGCAAACCAGTAAACGGTACCCTGTTCAATAGCCAGACTGGCATGAACTTCCCGGAATGGAGTTATCAGTTCATCACCAACGATGACCGCACGTGGTTTGACCAGATTGATCGAGTGCGTCAGAACCCGGTCACGCTGTGAGGTGTTCACCAGTGCTGCGACGACACCGATTTTGGCCAGACCAACAACGGTCGCTAGCAGCTCGGGACGATTTTCAATGAATACGGCGACGACATCGCCCTTGGCGAAGCCTTGGGCAAGAAAATAATGGGCAATTCGGTTCGACCACTGGTTAAACTGGGTGTAGGTGTGGCGCTGATCCTGATAGAGGACGGCCGCACCATGCGGATTGTGACGAGCTGCCTGTTCGATCGCCCATCCAAGGCCAACGGTTTTCTGCGGGTCGGTATCATTACTGATGCGTAAGCCTTTCAGCATGGTGGGCAGGTGTGGAAGTATGCTGGTTGCTTTGCGTGCAACCTGGGCAAGCGTAATCACATCGTCATGGCTCATGGCGATCCTCGTTGGTTATGGGGCGTAACAGAGAGTCCGGTTGTGCTCGACAGGTCTTTTATGACTGATCTCAGCACAATTGAAGACAAAAAAAGTCCTTGGCGCTGCTGTTCGCCCATGGGCATCAGATCGTACTTGAAGGCTTGGAGTCGTTGCATGCGCGTTAGTATAGTTTGCTCCATAGGCAATGACAACGATATTTGACCCAGCGTACCAGTTCTGGAATATGTGGTGGAATATCCGCATGAGGGGTGCGAGACCCGAAAAAGATTCAGAGAACCGGTTTTTCTAATTTTTGTAACATTACCAATCTGACTCAGAGAGTTACTTGTCATCCGGCTTGTGCGGCGCGAGGAATGTTTCCAGTTCGTTCAGGGCTGGTGGTCTCAGGACAAACCTTGGTTCTGATTAGGGCTTGTGGCAAAAGCGGGCGATGTCTGTTCTGGTATGAAAATGTAGTGAAGATTGCCTTCCTTCTTGCACTCGATCAATTTTTTTTTACTGAACCGGTCTATACTGTCGCTGTCTGAGGGGTGCGGCATAGCTCCTCGTGTTCTGCTGTTTTTTGCACATCCATCATCGTTACAAACGTTTAACCAGGGAGTACCAAACTAATGGGATACCAAAAGATCAAGGTGCCGGCAGATGGTGACAAAATTACCGTCAATGCTGACCTGTCCCTTAATGTGCCACATTTTCCGATCATTCCCTATATTGAGGGGGATGGTATTGGTGTTGATATTTCGCCGGTCATGATCAAGGTGGTTAATGCTGCCATTCAAAAGGCTTACCGCAGTCAGCGGGCCATCTCGTGGATGGAAGTCTACTGTGGTGAGAAAGCGACCCGGGTCTACGGGCCGAATGTGTGGTTGCCGGAGGAGACTCTGGAAGTTCTGCGTGAGTTCGTCATAAGCATCAAGGGTCCTTTGACCACTCCGGTCGGTGGCGGCATGCGTTCCCTTAATGTTGCTCTGCGTCAGGAACTGGATCTGTATGTCTGTATGCGTCCGGTTCGCTGGTTTAATGGTGTCCCTAGTCCGGTTCAGCATCCGGAACTGACCGACATGGTCATTTTTCGTGAAAACTCGGAAGACATCTATGCGGGTATCGAGTGGAAGGCGGATAGTCCTGAAGCGCTGAAGATCATTAAATTTTTGCGTGAAGAAATGGGCGTCGTCAAAATTCGCTTCCCGGAAAACTGCGGGATTGGAATCAAGCCTGTTTCCAAAGAAGGAACACAACGTCTGGTTCGCAAAGCGATTCAGTATGCCATTGATAACGACAAATCATCGGTGACCCTGGTACACAAGGGTAATATCATGAAGTACACCGAAGGGGCTTTCCGGGATTGGGGCTATGAACTGGCTCATGAGCGCTATGGTGCCGAGTTGATTGATGGTGGGCCCTGGATGCAGATGAAAAACCCGAAAAGTGGCAAGCCGATTGTCATCAAGGATGTGATTGCTGATGCCTTCCTGCAGCAGATTCTGATGCGTCCTGCCGAGTATTCAGTGATTGCGACGCTCAATCTGAATGGAGATTATATTTCCGATGCGCTTGCTGCTGAGGTGGGTGGAATCGGGATTGCTCCGGGTGCCAATATTGGTGGTTCGGTAGCCATGTTTGAGGCAACACATGGAACCGCTCCAAAATATGCGGGTATGGACAAGGTTAATCCAGGATCGATCATTCTTTCAGCTGAAATGATGCTGCGTCATATGGGATGGGCTGAAGCCGCTGATCTCATCATCAAGGGTATGAGTGGTGCCATTGATGCCAAGACGGTGACTTATGACTTCGAGCGTCTGATGCCGGACGCAACCCTAATGAGTTGCTCCGAGTTTGGTAATGCCATCATCCAGCACATGGATTGATCTGTCTGGCCGCTGTGCCGAACCAGCTTAAGCTGGTTCGGCACAGGCTTGCGCTTCTTCGGGTTCGCCCCTGGCCTCAAGTGCAAGCAAGGAGATGCTGGTTGCATGCAACCCGTGATCCTTGTGAGTGATCTCGAAACGTACCCTCTGGCCTGCTTTCAGACTTCGGTATCCCTCCATCTGAATGTAGGAATAATGTACAAAAAGATCGTCGTCGCAATGGTCGGCGCGAACAAATCCATAACCTTTGGTGTTGTTGAACCACTTGACAGTGCCGGTCATCATGATTTGAATCCTCCTTGTTTCGTCCTGCCGGGTTCGGCCCTCGCTGCCCGGTTGACTTTATGGTATATATTTTTTGTTGTGTTGCCTGTCTTAATACAGAATTATGACAGTGCGAGCAGAACGATGTGGCATTGCAATCCTGCTGTCAAGCCCCCATCTGATAGATGACGGCAGAATTAATATGTGGATGGGCCACGGGCAAATGTATTGAACGAGTAGGCGGCATGAGAAAATTCCACAATTCTGAGCTAGTATGGATAGATCAACAGAATGTTGTTGTCGCAGCACAGACAACTCCTCAAGAGGGTGAAGAAGGAGATGTGCTGACGGCCCAGCAGAGTCCTCAGTTGGCACCACCGCCGATGTACCGGGTTGTGGTCCTGAATGATGATTATACGCCCATGGAGTTTGTTGTTGAGATTTTGACTCTTTTCTTTGGGTTGAGCGAGGAACAAGCAACCCAGGTGATGATGCAGGTTCATGTTCAGGGAAGGGCATCCGTGGGGTGGTATACCCGCGATGTCGCAGAAACCAAGGCCATGCAGGTGATTGAATATGCCCAAAAAAACCAGCACCCACTTATGTGTCGTGTTGAACGGGCCTGAATGAGGTAACGCGAACATGCTGAGCAAGGATCTTGAAGTTACCCTGAACTATGCGTTCCGCGAGGCACGTACCAAGCGGCACGAGTTCATGACGGTGGAACATTTGTTACTGGCTTTGCTGGATAATGATTCAGCTTTGCGGGTTCTGAAAGCGTGTGGTGCAGAACTTAATGCGTTGCGTCGCGATCTCAGTCATTTTATCGACGAGACGACGCCGCTGATTCCAATGCATGACCCCAATAAGGAAACCCAGCCTACGCTCGGTTTTCAGCGGGTTTTGCAGCGTGCTGTTTTCCATGTACAGTCCTCGGGCAAAAAGGAAGTCAATGGCGCCAATGTACTGGTGGCTATTTTTTCCGAGCAGGAGTCCCAGGCGGTCTATCTCCTGAAGCATCAGACCATTAGCCGCATTGATGTGGTCAACTACATCTCGCATGGTATTGCCAAGGTCAATGATCCGGCTCAGCAGGAACAGCAGCAGGATTCGGTTGAAGAGGAGACGACGTCGGAGCCGCAGGGTAATAGCCCGCTGGAAGCCTACACCACCAATCTTAATGAGCAGGCTCGTCAGGGGCGTATTGACCCGCTGGTTGGTCGTGAAGACGAAGTTGAGCGCGCCATTCAAGTTTTGTGTCGTCGCCGCAAGAACAATCCCTTGCTGGTTGGCGAACCAGGTGTGGGTAAGACGGCTATTGCTGAAGGTCTGGCGTTACTGATTATCGATGGTAAGGTGCCTGAGGCTATTGCCCAGTCCACTGTTTATGCCCTGGATCTCGGCGCCTTACTGGCCGGCACCAAATACCGTGGAGATTTTGAAAAGCGGCTCAAGGCACTTCTGGCAGAACTGCGCAAGCAGGATGGTGCAATTCTGTTTATTGATGAGATTCATACCATCATCGGAGCTGGTGCTGCATCTGGCGGAGTCATGGATGCCTCCAACCTGATCAAGCCGCTGCTGGCCTCGGGTACGCTGAAATGTATGGGTTCAACGACTTACCAGGAATACCGGGGTATCTTTGAAAAGGACCGGGCTCTGGCACGTCGTTTCCAGAAAATTGATATCAAGGAACCGACCGTTGAGCAGACCTACCATATTCTTAAGGGTCTCAAGTCGCGCTTTGAAGAGCACCATGGGGTTCGTTATGCGGACAAGGCATTACAAGTGGCTGCAGAGTTGGCTGAACGCTATATCAACGAACGCTTTCTTCCCGACAAGGCCATTGATGTGATTGATGAGGCGGGTGCCTATCAGCGTCTACAGGTTCCCAGTCAGCGCAAGAAAATCATTGGGGTGGCTGAAATCGAGGAAGTGGTGGCAAAAATTGCCCGTATACCGCCAAAATCCGTATCGGCAGACGATAAGGAGGTATTGCGTAACCTTGAGCGAGACCTGCGGATGACGGTGTTCGGTCAGGATGAGGCCATCACGGTGCTGTCTTCAGCCATCAAGCTGTCGCGCGCCGGCCTCAAGTCGCCGGAGAAGCCGATTGGCTGTTTTCTGTTTGCCGGTCCTACGGGGGTTGGTAAGACAGAGGTTACCCGGCAGTTGGCTAAGTCGCTTGGTCTTGAACTGCTGCGCTTTGATATGTCGGAATATATGGAACGACATACCGTATCACGTCTGATTGGTGCACCTCCGGGTTATGTTGGTTTTGATCAGGGCGGGCTGATGACGGAAGCGGTCAACAAGCATCCTCATTGTGTTCTGTTGATGGATGAGATCGAAAAGGCTCATCCGGATGTGTTTAACCTGCTGTTGCAGGTGATGGATCATGGCACGCTGACCGACAATAATGGTCGCAAGACCGATTTTCGCAATGTCATTCTGGTGATGACCACCAATGCGGGTGCGGAGGCTCTGGCGCATAAATCCATGGGATTCATGCAGCAGGATCACAGTTCAGATGCCATGGAAACCCTGCGCAAGTTCTTCTCGCCCGAGTTCCGCAACCGACTGGATGCGGTGATTCAGTTTGCTGCGCTCAGCCAGAAGGTGATCGAGAGTGTGGTCGACAAGTTCCTTGTTGAGTTGCAGGCGCAGCTGGATGACAAGCATGTCATCATTGACGTTGATGAAGATGCCCGTACTTGGCTGGCACATAAGGGGTATGATCGGAACATGGGTGCCCGACCCATGGCACGGCTTATTCAGGAAGAACTGAAGAAAACGCTGGCCGAGAAAATCCTCTTTGGTGAACTGGCGGACCACGGTGGCCGGGTCCATGTGACGGTTGAAAACGACCATCTGCATCTGGATGTTGAAGAAACCGAAGCAGTGAGCTGAACCTTTCGGCGTACCCGGGATCAGGTGATGATCCCGGGTACTGCCCGACCATCCTTTTACGTACTTTTTAAATCCTTGTTCCTCTTTTAAATTCTGATTCGCTCCAAAATGTCTGTTGAGCATCATTCTTGCATAGCCTTGGATAATGCTGGCTGACTGGAGAGGGTGCGTGAACGATATCAGGAAATTGCTGCAGCGAATCAGTCAGGCCGGTTTGGGCGTCCCTGTGTTTTTATTGATTATTTTAGGGATGATGATTCTGCCCCTGCCGCCATTTTTGTTGGATGTGTTCTTTACGTTCAATATCGCCTTGTCGCTCGTCATTATTCTGGCGACAGTTTATGCGCTCAGGCCTCTTGATTTCGCCGTTTTTCCGACGCTTTTGCTGGTTGCCACACTGTTGCGGCTGGCACTGAATATTGCCTCGACCAGGGTGGTTCTGTTGCATGGTCATGAAGGAACCCAAGCGGCTGGCAAGGTGATTGAGGCGTTTGGTCACGTGGTGATTGGTGGTAACTATGCCGTGGGTGTGGTGGTATTTGCCATCTTTATCATCATCAACTTTGTGGTGATCACCAAGGGTGCTGGTCGTGTCTCGGAAGTTAGTGCCCGGTTTACCCTGGATGCCATGCCTGGCAAACAGATGGCAATTGATGCCGACCTGAATGCTGGCCTGATCAATCAGGAAGAGGCGAAGATTCGTCGGGTTGAAGTAGCACAGGAAGCTGACTTCTATGGTGCCATGGATGGTGCATCCAAATTTGTACGTGGCGATGCGGTTGCCGGTATTCTGATTCTGCTCATCAATCTGGTGGGTGGCCTGCTGATCGGGATGCTGCAGCATGGCATGAACTTTGGTGATGCATTATCGACCTATGCCCTGCTCACCATTGGGGATGGTATTGTGGCTCAGATACCGGGACTGTTGTTATCAACGGCTTCAGCGATTCTGGTAACCCGTGTATCGTCGTCACAGAAAATGTCTGATCAGCTGTTTACTCAGTTGTTCCGAACACCACAGCCACTTTTTGTGGCTGCCGGAATTTTGGGTGCTATGGGTATGGTTCCGGGCATGCCCCATGTTGCCTTCCTGTTTTTGGGCTCACTAGCAGGAATGCTTGGTTGGTTCCTTTACAAGCGTACGAAGGAAGGCCGGCCGGTGGGTATGCCAGTACCTCTTCAGGCTACAGGTGGCATGCCTTTGACCCCAGAAACCGCCGGACCTGCCGGGGCCTTGCAGGCCTTACCCGAACAACGTGATATCAGCTGGGATGATGTGTTGCCGGTGGATGCGCTTGGGCTGGAGGTTGGATACCGGCTTATCCCCATGGTGGACAAGCAGCAGGGAGGGCAGTTGCTGTCCCGCATCAAGGGGGTTCGACGCAAACTTTCTCAGGAACTGGGATTTCTGCTGCCTTCTGTTCATATCCGTGACAACCTTGAATTAAATCCCAATCACTATCGGGTGACCCTGATGGGGGTACCGGTTGCCCAGTCTGAAGCGCATCCGGATCGCGAACTGGCCATCAATCCAGGTCAGGTTTTTGGGCCGGTGCGCGGTATCGCCTGCAAGGATCCGGCCTTTGGTCTGGATGCTTTCTGGATTGAGCCTTCACAGCGCGATCATGCCCAGTCGCTTGGCTATACCGTCGTTGATGCGCCAACGGTGATTGCGACGCATCTGAACAGCCTGATGCAGAAACATGCCTGGGAATTGTTGGGTCATGAAGAGGTTCAGCAGTTGCTCAACCAACTGTCAAAATCCCATCAGCGTCTGGTAGAAAGCGTGAATCCTTCACCTGTTTCGCTGTCACTGCTGCTGCGTATTCTGCAGAATTTGCTGCGTGAGAAGATTCCAATTCGGGATCTTCGCACGATCTGCGAGACGCTGGCAGATGTAGCGCAACGGACCCAAGATGTTGATGTCCTGACTGCCCAGGTACGGGTTTCTCTATCGCGCATGATTGTGCAGGGGGTGGCGGGTGATGAGGCGGAAATACCGGTTATTACCCTTGCCCCGGAGTTGGAACAGATCTTGCTTCAGTCAGTTCAGCAGGCCAAGGGCAACGGAGGTTCTGATGCCGATGCAGTCCTTGAGCCCGGATTGGCAGAGCGGCTACGGTTAAGTCTTACGGATGCCGCAGCCCGAATGGAAATGACAGGTAAGGAAGCCGTTCTGCTGGTATCCATAGGGGTCCGGTCGATGCTGGCGCGGTTTGCGCGCTACAGTCTGCCCGGATTGACGGTTCTGGCCTACAACGAGATACCGGACAACCGCAAGGTCACGATTTTTGCGACGGCGGGCCGGTAGGAGCTGAATCATGAATGTCCGACGGTATGTGGCAGCCGATATGCGTGAGGCGCTGCGACTTGTTCAGGAAGATCTAGGGCCCGATGCTGTGGTTCTGGAAAATCGTCGGGTTGCTGGCGGTATTGAGCTGGTAGCAACCCTCGATCATGAACAGGCGGTCCGTGAACATGAAGAGCGTCTACGCGAGCGGCAGCGTCAAGTGGATGCGCACCGACGCTCGGATCACGAGGAACTGCTTTTGCCCCGCTGGATGCGTGAGGATCAGGAAACGGACTTTGGCCAGAATGGTATTGAGGACGAGGATAGCCGTGCGGAGCAGGATTTTGTTAAAAATAGCCGAAGGGAGCCGGTATCGGAGCGTTTTGTCGAAGCGGTCATTACCCGTCCGCAGGGGAGTGTACGCGACCAGCAGTTGGCTGGATTGAGTCAGCATCTGCAGTCGCAGCGCAAGCCGGCACAGGATCACAATGATGTTCAGGCGCTGCGTGCTGAAATTGAACTGTTGAGGGCGCAGTTGCGCGATCTGAAAAAGTCACCCGCCCATCCAGGTAGTGTGCAGCCCGTTGGTAGTCTGGATCGGTTGCGGCACCGGCTGGATCGCATCGGCTTGAGTGAGGACTTGTCTGCCCAGTTGATCGAAGGCATTGGCTTGGCCGTCGGTGTCGAGGGTATGCAGCAGGATGAAAAGCTCTGGCAGGCCACTTTGGGTCGTCTTGCCAAAATGATTCGGATTGATCAGGAGCAGGAGTTGGTGGATCGACAGGGGTTGGTAGTGCTGCTTGGGCCTACGGGAGCTGGCAAAACCACCACACTGGCAAAGCTGGCTGCGCGCCACGTAATCAAGCATGGCCCTCAGGGGCTGGCGCTGCTGTCTTCGGATAGTTATCGGGTCGGTAGCTATGAGCAGCTGCAAAAGATTGCCAAGGCGCTTGGGGTGTCCTCTGCGTTGGTTGAGCCAGGGCAGAAACTGGATCAGGTTATCGCTGCGCTGGGTTCAAGGCGGCTGATTTTGATGGATACGGCCGGGTTCAGTCGTCAGGCGGCTGAGCAACTGGCGCAACAGCGTCTGCTGGCTGAATCCCGCTATCGTCTGATGGGTCAGCTGGTGTTGCCCGCAAACCTGCATGGGGCGGTTTTGCAACGAACCTTTGAGGATTTTTCCAGCTTCAATCTGAGCGGTGCTATTATCAGCAAGATTGATGAGGCTACCAGCCTGGGCGAAAGCCTGAGTGTGCTGGTGGGTTCCAGTCTCCCCTTGTCCTATGTAACGCATGGACAACGCATTCCGGAGGATATTGCATTGCCCCGGGCCGCCCAGCTGGTCAGTCAGGCTGTTGCCATGGCGCGTCAGCATGGTCGGGTCGCTCAACGGGTTGTAACAAAACAGGCTGGCAGATTGGCAAATTCCAGCCACAATTAATCAAAGCCCTTGGTGTGGGTCATTTATTGAGGTGCTCATGGCCGCGTCGCGTCCTGTTCAGGTGATTGCCGTAACCGGTGGTAAAGGTGGGGTTGGAAAGACCAATTCAGCGGTCAATATCGGCATCTGCCTTGCCGAAATGGGTAAGAAGGTCGTTCTGCTCGATGCTGACTTGGGTCTGGCTAATGTTGATATCTTGCTTGGTATTAAGCCACGCAATACGCTCGAACAGGTGCTTCTGGGGGAGTGCGGGCTGAATGATGTGCTTGTGGAAGGTCCGGGTGGGATCCGCATTGTGCCGGCAGCATCGGGAACCCAGTCCATGGCGGATCTGCAGGCGACCGAGCAGGCGGGACTGATTCATGCCTTCAACGAGTTGGCTGATGAAGTTGATGTTCTGATGATTGATACCGCAGCGGGTATTTCCCATCATGTGATCGCATTTACGCGTGCAGCCCAGGAAGTGCTGATCGTGGTGACCAATGAGCCTACGTCGCTGACCGATGCCTTTGCCATGATCAAGGTGCTGAACAAGAATTATGGGGTGCATCGTTTTCATGTGCTGGCCAATATGGCGCGAACCCCTCAGGAAGGGCATGAAGTTTTTGCAAAGCTGTCCAATGCTTCGGATCGTTTCCTTGATGTCGCCCTTGTTTATCTGGGTGCGGTTCCTTGGGACGACTATTTGCGTAAGTCGGTGCAACGCCAGAAGGCGGTTTGCGATGTCTATCCACGCAGCCCATCGGCACTGGCGTACCGTGCAGTAGCCCAGAAAATCAAGTCCTGGCCTGTACCAACGTCGGCTCGGGGTCATCTGGAGTTTTTCATGGATCGCCTGGTGCAAACGGGACGTTGACGGGGCGAACCGGGAGATCAGGTCTGTTGGTTACCACCTATCCTCGCAATCGGCCGGAACAAGCGCTGCTTGAGCAGCACAGCGTTCTGGTTCGTCGTATTGCGCATCACTTGCTGGCGCGTATGCCGGGGGGGATTAGTCTGGATGATCTTGTTCAGGCTGGAATGATGGGGCTTATGGAAGCGCTTCGTAAGTATGATGGTTCCCGGGGGGCCAGTTTCGAGACTTATGCCGGTATCCGTATCCGTGGTGCCATGCTTGATGAGGTGCGACGTACTGACTGGGCACCTCGCTCTGTGCATCGCAATAGCCGGCAGATCAGTGAGGCTATTCGCCAGTTGGAGCACCGGCTCGGGCGTTCGCCCTCTGAGCGGGAGATTGCTGATGAGATGGGCATGACGCTGGATGAGTATTTTCAGGTTATTCATGATGCGCTGTCATCGCGTCTGTTCAGCTTCGAGAGTCTGGTAGAGGATGGGGTGCAGGCAGAGCAGGATCACGGCGATGATGTTCTGGGCGGATTCAGTCGTGAGCGACTGCAGATCGAACTGGCCGAGGCAATACGCCAGCTTCCCGAGCGCGAGGCACTGGTACTGTCACTCTACTATGATGAGGAGTTGAACCTCAAGGAGATTGGGGAAGTGCTTGGAGTGAGTGAATCGCGCATCAGTCAGATCCATTCACAGGCGGTTGTGCGTCTTCGTTCTCGATTGTCCGGTTGGCGTTAATTCTTTGCTTTGAAAAGATGACGGCTACAAACACGTCAACCGGTGTTCATGTTAGGATGAATCCTGTACCAGATGTCGGAAAGGCAGACATGGGTTGTGGTGTTGGCTTGTTCCATGCATGCCAACAAGTCAAGCGAATTAGTGAACGAGCACTGGCAAGTATGCAGTTTGCTTCTAAAATGTAGGGCAGGTCGTACGATTTGCACGGGGCTCGCAAAGGGGAGGTAGCCTTGGACAAAAATATGAAGATTCTGATTGTCGATGATTTTGGAACCATGCGCAGAATCATCAAGAATCTGTTGCGGGATCTTGGATTCAATAACACAGCCGAGGCCGATGATGGGCAGACGGCTTTGCCGATGCTGCAGAGTACGCATTTTGACTTTGTGGTGACCGACTGGAACATGCCTGGGATGACTGGCATTGATCTGCTGAAGGCGATTCGCTCCAACCCCAAGCTGGCTTCGGTGCCGGTGCTGATGGTTACGGCTGAGGCGAAGCGTGAACAGATTATCGAAGCAGCACAGGCGGGTGTGAACGGTTATGTCGTCAAGCCTTTTACCGCGCAAGTACTCAAGGAAAAAATAGAAAAGATCTTTGAACGTATTGACGCAGTCAAGTGATGTGAGGAGTGGGTGGATGAGTGGCAACAACGAGCAGGTACCCCAAGAAGATGATGATGTCCGGTTCAGGATCATGGAATATGCACAGAACATGATCTCCAGCCTGGAGAAGGGAGATCCTGCAACAGCCGTCCATATGATTCATGAGCTGAATTCCTATCGGGATCAGCGCCTGTTTGCTGAAGTTGGCAAGATGACGCGCAGTCTGCATGATGCCATTGTTAATTTTCATAACGATACCAATTTTAGTTCGACTGACAAGGATGAACTTTCACGGATCCGGGATGCTTCTGATCGTCTGAACTATGTCATCACGATGACCGATCGGGCTGCCAACCGTACGATGGATATGATTGAAGCAACAGTTCCTCTGCTGGACGACATTCAGAAAATGGCAGAAATGCTCAAGCCTGAATGGGATCGACTGGTGCGTCGTGAAATGCATCCACAGGAGTTTCGTGATCTGTATGTGCGTGTCGATGATTTCTTTCAACGCACTGCCCGTGATGCCTCCAAGTTAAAAGGGATGTACAACGATATTGTGGTCGCTCAGGACTATCAGGATTTGACCGGACAGATTATAAAGAAAGTCATTACCTTGGTGCGTGAAGTTGAAGAGAGTCTGGTGCGGCTGGTCAAGATGGCCTCGCAGGTGGATGCTGCTGCCGGAATCTCGCATACTAAGTCGACCCCTCGAGAGCTGACAGAGCGCGACAAGCTGGAAGGGCCCATCATTGATGCGAGCAAGGTCAAGGATGCGGTTTCAGGTCAGGATGAAGTGGACGATCTCTTGTCCAGTCTGGGCTTCTAGGAGCGTGGATTTATGACGTTCGATGCGGATGATGAAATTCTTCAGGATTTTCTGATTGAAGCTGGTGAGATTCTTGAGCATCTTTCAGAGCAGCTGGTCGAACTGGAGAATAATCCGGGAGACAAACAGCTTCTAAATGCCATATTTCGTGGGTTTCATACCGTTAAGGGTGGGGCGGGATTTCTGCAACTTGATGCTTTGGTAAATGTCTGCCACGCCGCTGAAAATATTTTTGACATGTTGCGCAACGATAAACTTTCCATCAATGCTGAGGTCATGGATGTCATTCTGCAGGCGCTTGATGCGGTAAACTCTATGTTTCGCAAGGTTCAAGGGCGTGAAGAGCCGGTACCCGCTTCAGCCGCCTTGATGGATGCCCTGCATCGCATTTCCTCGGGTGCAGCTGCCCAGGCAGCACCCCAGCCGGTGGCTCGACCTGCACCGCCACCACCACCACCACCACCACCACCTCCTCCTCCTGTTGCTGCAGCTCCAGCGACTGGAGCCTCGGATGCCGATGCGATTACCGATGAGGAGTTTGAGGCATTGATGGATGCCTTGCATGGTGGAGGAGTCCCGGGCAAAAATCGGGTCAGCGCTGCGCCAGAACCGGTTAAGGCGGTACCCGCACAGGCCGCAGCACCCGCTGCTGAAGAAATTAGCGAAGATGAGTTTGAAGCCCTGCTCGATCAGTTGCAGGGTCAGAAACAAGGACAAGGCAATAAGGCTGCACCAGCTCCTACGCCAGCCAAAGCTGCGCCTGTTGCTGCTGCAAAACCAGCCCCGGGTGCAGGTGACCATATCAGTGAGGACGAATTCGAGGCTTTGCTGGATCAGTTGCATGGATCGGGCAAGGCTCCAGCTGTTGCGGTAACGCCTGTGGCGCCGTCGCGGCCGGCTCCTGTGCCAAGCCCAGCGCCGGTTGTTTCGGCACCTGTTGCGGCACATGCTCCGGAATCCCCTCGCGCTGCACCGGTTGATCCGAATGCACATGCTGCGCATCAGGTCAATGCCGACTTGATGCAGGAAACGACGGTACGCGTTGATACCAAACGGCTTGATGACATCATGAACATGGTGGGCGAGCTGGTTCTGGTGCGTAATCGGCTGGTGCGTCTTGGAATTAGTAACGCTGACGAGGAAATTTCTAAGGCAGTCGGGAATTTGGATGTTGTGACGGCTGATTTGCAGATGGCGGTGATGAAAACCCGCATGCAGCCCATCAAGAAGGTCTTTGGTCGCTTCCCGAGAGTGGTGCGTGATCTGGCCCGTAATCTGAAGAAAGAAGTCGAACTGGAACTGGTCGGTGAAGAAACCGATCTGGATAAGAATCTGGTTGAAGCTTTGGCCGATCCCTTGGTGCATCTGGTGCGTAATGCGGTGGATCATGGTGTCGAAGCACCTGCTGTTCGTGAGGCGCATGGTAAGCCACGTGTTGGCAAGATTGTGCTGTCTGCCCAGCAGGAAGGTGATCATATTGTCCTGTCCATTACCGATGATGGTGCCGGGATGGATCCGGACAAGCTGCGAGCCAAGGCGGTTGAAAAGGGGCTCATGGATGAAGATACTGCCTCGCGCCTTTCCGAGAATGAAGCCTTTAACCTGATTTTTGCTCCGGGCTTTTCGACCAAGGATGAGATATCGGATGTTTCGGGTCGCGGCGTTGGCATGGACGTGGTCAAGACCAAGATTGCACAGCTCAATGGTACGGTTGATGTGCGGTCGGTACGTGGCCAAGGTTCAGTGATTGCCATTAAGGTACCCCTGACGCTGGCGATCATGCCGACACTGATGATCATGCTGGGTCAGCAGACCTTTGCCTTACCGCTGGTGTCGGTCAATGAAATTTTCCACATGGACGTTTCCAAGAAAAACATTGTTGATGGTCAGGATGTTATTGTCGTTCGTGAAAAGGCCTTGCCGCTGTTTTACCTGAAGCGCTGGCTGATTGCTGATGGCTGGGGCTCACAACCCGATGGTGAGAATGCCCATGTCGTAATCGTGACTGTGGGCACCAAAAAGGTTGGGTTTGTGGTGGATCAGCTGATTGGTCAGGAAGAGGTCGTGATCAAACCCCTTGGAGCCATGCTGCAGGGGACGCCCGGTATTGCCGGGGCGACCATTACCGGGGATGGTCGGATCGCCATGATTCTGGATGTTCCCAGTATGCTCAAGCATTATGCCCATCGTTTGTAGGCACTGATCAATAGGTGGATGCGTGACGGTCTCAGTACTGGTAGTGGATGATTCTTCATTCTTTCGCGGCCGGATCATCAAGTTGTTGCAGCAATTCAGCAGCTTGAAGGTTGTGGGCGAGGCCAGTAATGGCAAAGAGGCCGTGGAGAAGGCCTTGCGCCTGCAGCCGGATGTCATCACCATGGATTATGAAATGCCGGTGATGGATGGCATATCTGCCTTAATTGAGATTCGGCGTCAGAAGGCTGTTCCGGTCATTATGCTGTCCTCACTGACTTTTGAGGGGGCGCGGTTGACCCTGAAAGCCCTTGAAGCCGGTGCTGCAGATTTTCTGGTCAAAAGCCGTCTGGATATTAAAGGACATCAGTATCCCCTTCTGGTTGAGAAAATTCTTGCCTTAGGCAAAGCAATTGAGGTTCATGAGCCGGTTGCCGCACAGCGAGCGGCTGTTCTGCCAAAGCCGGTTCCAGTGCGCACCGTTCAGCCATCGGGGCTGCGCCTGATCGTTGTGGCAGCTTCGACCGGTGGACCGCTGGCCATTCGGGAAGTGCTGTCCCTGGTCCCGGCCTCTTTGCCTTGCCCACTGATAATTGTTCAGCATATGCCTGAACGTTTTACACAGGCTTTTGCCGAACGATTGACAGAACACTGTCCCATGTCTTTTTCAGAAGCACGGGATATGGAGACGTTGCAGGCCGGTCGTGCCTATGTGGCGCCCGGTGGCAAGCAGTTGCTTTTGCAGCCCCAAGGTGCTCATCTGCAATGCCGGGTGGTATCCGAGCAGGATGGGCGATTGTACAGGCCTTCGGTGGATGTAACTCTCGGTTCGGCAGCCAAAGTGGCAGGGTCGGGGACGCTTGCTCTGGTTCTGACGGGTATGGGTGATGATGGTACACGGGGTGGCAAACTGTTGCATGCAGCCGGTGGACGAATCTGGGTGCAGGAAGCTTCCAGTTGTGTGGTAAACGGAATGCCTCAGTCGATCCGTAATGCAGGTCTGGCCGATGAAGTGCTAGCTCTTGCAGAAATGGGGCGCAGACTGAGCCAACTGGCCCGATGATCCTGAAGTCAGATAGGGGTACGGCAGCGTGGATGTTTTGAGTTTCGTTGGTCTTTCTCTGGCGATGTTTGCCGTCCTAGGTGGCAACTTTATTGAAGGGGGCAGCATTGGCTCCCTAGTGAATGTCTCCGCATTCATTATCGTCATTGGGGGGACTTGTGGCGCAGCAGCCCTGCAGTCGCCGCTGTCGGTGTTGCGTCGTTCGGTTGTGGTACTGCTCTGGGCTTTTTTTCCACCCCGAATCTCAGCGGGGTTGGCGCTGGAAAAGGTTTTGTCCTGGAGCAATACTGCTCGTCGGGAAGGGCTGCTTGGGTTAGAGACGGTGTCGGAAAGTGAGGCGGATGTCTTCACCCGGGTGGGTTTGCAGATGTTGGTCGATGGCAGCGAGCCGGCAGTGATTCGGGACGTTCTTGAGACGCAACTGCAGACACGTTTGGAGGCAGATTTGGCTGCTGCGGGTATCTTTGAGGCTATGGGTGGTTATGCCCCCACCATCGGTATCCTTGGTGCAGTCATGGGGCTGATTCATGTCATGAGTCATCTGGCTGAACCTTCCAAGCTTGGGTCGGGCATAGCGACCGCTTTCGTTGCGACGATTTATGGTGTGGGTTCGGCCAACCTGATTTTTTTGCCTCTTGCTGCAAAAATAAAATCTCAAATCATACGTCAGGGGCAATTGAAGCAGATGCTGACGGAAGGACTTGTGGCCATTGCGGATGGCGAAAATCCGCGCAATATCGAATTGCGTCTGCAATCGTACGTTGATGCCGAGGTCTGATTGAGGTGCGAAAGAAACGACACTTGCCGGAAGCACACGTCAACCACGAGCGCTGGTTGGTCTCTTATGCTGATTTTATTACGCTGCTTTTTGCCTTTTTTGTGGTGATGTACGCCATTTCATCGGTGAACGAAGGAAAATACAAGGTGTTTTCTTCGTCGCTACGCAGTGTATTTGAAACTCCGCCCGGAAGTAGTAAGCCCATTGAATTGCTGCATGGCTCGGCATCCAGCAGCAAAACAGAGGACAAGCAGGTCAGTGATGAACAGAAAAAGGTGCTGGTGCAAATTCGACAGGACATGATGGGTGCCTTGTCGAAGAATGTAGGTCACAGCAGTATCCGGGTGACCGATCATGGTACTTGGATTGGTGTGGATATTCAGAGTGAACTGTTGTTCTCAAGCGGCAGTGCAGTGTTATCCAATCAGGCACTGATGACTCTCTCCGGGATCGCTACGGTTCTGCAACGTTATACCAATGTGGTACGTGTCCAAGGCTATACCGACAATGTTCCGGTCGTGAACTCGGTCTATCCCAGTAATTGGGAGCTTTCTGCCGCCCGGGCTGTCTCGGTTTTACGTCTGTTCGAAGAACAGGGCATTGATCCGCACCGAATGTCTGCAGTTGCCTATGGAGAATTTCATCCGGTTGCCGATAACAATACGGAGGCGGGTCGGACCCGTAATCGGCGAGTGCTGATTGCCATTGCCAAATCGGCCAGTGGTTTTGGCAGTGGGCCGGATGAACCGTGAGAACCGAACATGCGCAAGTGGACCATAGCCAATCAAAAGGGTGGAGTGGGCAAGACCACCACAGCGATTACGCTGGCCGGCCTTCTGGCCGAGCAGGGGCGTCGAGTCCTGATGGTGGATCTGGACCCTCAGTCCTCACTGACCCATTATTTCTCCCGTTCGCTGGGTGAACCAGCTGTAGATGTTTATCGTATTTTTCGGGACCGTGGAACCCTGGATCGGGACATGATTCTGCAGGCAGCCATGCCTTTGCCGTTTTCGGGGTTGTGGGTGATGATGTCTTCGCCGCTGCTCGCCACCGTTGAGAAAATGGGCTCGCCGCAAGGAGGCATGGGGCGGGTGCTTAGTGAGGCTCTGGCCTTGATGCAGGATGATTTTGATGATGTCCTGATTGACACGTCGCCAACTCTAGGCGTGCTTCTGGTCAATGCCATTGCTGCTGCTGATCGGCTCATTGTGCCCGTCCAGACGGAGTTCTTGGCAATGAAAGGACTTGAGCGTATGATGCGTACATTGGCCATGATTTCCCGCTCCCAACAACGTCAGGTACCGGTACTTGTGCTGGCAACCATGTATGACCGGCGTACTTCGGCGGCGCAGCAGTGCTTGCGTACCCTGCAGGAGGTGTATGGCTCGGTGCTGGCACCCCAGGTGATCGGTGTGGATACCAAGTTTCGGGATGCCAGTCAGGCAGGTATGCCGTTATCGTATTTTGTCTCTGAGTCGCGTGGTCTGGATGCCTATCGCGCTCTGTTGCAGCAAACACTGGAGAAAGGCTGATGTCGGCGCATGAGCGATTCTGGTTCGAGGTCCAGCAGGCCGAACTAGTGGCCTATCTGGATGATCTTTTGGCTCCAGCAAAACCTGAGCCTGTGGAAGAGCCTTTGGATGTTGTGCCCGAGACATCCCGGGTTTCTTTCGCGCCTCAAAGGGTTGTTGTTCCTGCGGAACCCGTGTTGGTTCAGCCCGAACCCCAAGTGCCGGTACGACCGCCGCTGATCCTGAGCGAACAGCGCGAACTGATGTATCTGTACATTGAGTGCAATGCACGACGCTATGCGTTGCCTTTGATTCAACTGGGCAGAATATTTCGGGCCGAACAGCATATGACTGCCTTGGTGGGGCAGCCCGCCTGGCAGTTGGGTATTTTGCCCGCCAAACCGGTTTTGCAGGCTGTTGATTTACACCACGTTCTTTGCGGTGAGTCCGGGGAAGCACCGGCCTATTTTGTCAGCGTGGCCGACAGCCGCAGGGTTCTGAGCTGTCAGACCATACAGAATAGCGAGCGGGTAGCGCATAGTGCCATCCGCTGGCGAACAGACCGTAAACGTTCACCGTTGATTGCGGGCATCATCTGCGATCATCTGACACCGGTTCTGGACCTGAGTCGACTGGACGAATGTCTGGTCTGAACTAGAATTGAGCTAGGTTGATCAGGAGTACGCTTATGAGTCAGGGGATCTCGAAATCATCAGACGATCCGGTTTTGCAATGGGTCACGTTTCGTCTGGAAAATGAAACGTATGGCATCAATGTCATGCAGGTTCAGGAAGTCTTGCGCTATACCAACATTGCACCGGTTCCGGGGGCGCCTTCCTATGTGCTCGGGATCATCAATCTGCGTGGCAATGTGGTGACCGTACTCGATACCCGCCAGCGCTTTGGTCTGCCTCCGGGCGACATTACCGATAATACCCGCATTGTTATCATTGAATCGGATCGGCAGGTGGTTGGTATCTTGGTGGACAGTGTTTCGGAAGTAGTCTATCTACGCCAGTCAGAAATCGAATTGACCCCGAATGTGGGTAATGAAGACAGTTCCAAGTTCATCCAAGGCGTTTGCAATAAGAACAACGAGTTGCTGATTTTGGTTGATCTTAATCGTCTGCTGACGGATGAAGAATGGAATGAAATGGGTCTTTGATCCTGTATGGTCAGAAGTGTCAAGGATCCGGTTGCAGATGTTTTTTAGCCTGTTGCTGTCAACTTGGGTCGCGCTTGAACGTTGAAACCTGGAACGGCGTGTGCCGTTTTCCATGAAAGAGGTTCATTATGACGATCAAACACTTCCTGACTCTGCTTCTTCTTGGTTCAACCCTTTTGGTACAGGCCGATCCGATGATGTCCAAGGAACATCATCCGCGCACTTTTGCGCGTGATACGGTAACAACCTTTGGCGATGGCAGTATTGTGCGTGAGCATGTAGACCAAAGCGTCAAGGGCATGACCGTTGAACGTCATATCCGCAAAACTAATGCCAAGGGTCAGACTGAGACCCGTAGCGTTGTGACGACCCATGACCCTGCTACGCATCACTGGACGATGAGCGTCGAGGGTGTGCGTTTTAATGGGGAACATTACAGCATGCATTCGGAAGGTCAGGGCGAAGGTTCCATGCAGCATGGCATGCATGAACATGAGGATGATTAATCCGGTGTGCGACAAGGCATGCCGTTCAGTGCGGCGTCTGCAGCTTTTTGATGTATTGGCGGCACCGCCGCAATCGACCTGAACGTTTGCATCATGCCCAGGAACAGATTATTGATTGGAATAGGGTGATCCTTCAGAAACTCTTGGGTCAAATCTGGCAATACAGGGGGCTGTGTGGCAAGATTCATCAAAGAAGGCAAACATTGCGCACAAATCTGCCGCCACCACGATCTACTTGCTGCTTTGTGGCGGCGATAAGAAGTCACAGGATCGTGACATAAAGACTGTGCTGCGCCTCGCGGATGAATGGAGTCAATGACCATGAGCGAGAAACTAACCACTTTTGATCTGGCTGAGCACTTAAATTCTGATCAGGCCATTGCCGACTTCATGGCAGGTGCATTTGAGACGAACGATCCCGGATTCATTGCTCACGCACTGGGTGTTGTTGCTTGCGCCAAGGGCATGACGCAGATCGCCAACCAGACAGGTTTATCGCGTGAACAGCTCTACCGCTCGTTCAGCGCCGAAGGCAATCCGACATTGCGCACGACGCTGACCGTGATGAAGGCGCTTGGCATTGAAATCTCAGCAAGGCGAGCAGCGGCTCATTGATACCCATGACGAGCTCAATCTGAACGCTACGTTCGCAGAAAATGAGGCAAAACGACGTATCCAACCCATACAAATTACTCCACAAACTAATCATACCTTAAAAGTGGCTCACTCAAGTAGAAGTGGTAGCGGAATTTTTGACAGATCTATAAGTGGAAATCTGGGCATAATGCTGGACGAAAGAGTCTGGCTTTCCGGAGTTCATATATGATCAAGAAGACATCGAAATCAAGTCCCATTGTGGGCAAGTCAGGTCGCCGTACCTGTCGTACCCACAACCCCGAGTTCAAGGCCAAGGTGGCTCTTGCCGCTTTGCGTGAAGATAAGACTTTGGCAGAACTTGCAGCTCAGTTCGAGAC
The DNA here is from genome assembly GCA_021804485.1 of Pseudomonadota bacterium. Lineage (GTDB taxonomy): Bacteria > Pseudomonadota > Gammaproteobacteria > Pseudomonadales > Moraxellaceae > JAJXWR01. Next base: position 34,583 of record JAJZHM010000009.1, read on the forward strand.
TCACCCCAACCAGATCACGGAGTGGAAACGGCAGCTTCTGGAGCATGCTGCTGATGTCTTTGGGGGAGGGACGGCTGTTACCCCTGTAGATCTGGTGCCATTGCACGCCAAGATCGGCAAGCAGGCATTGGAACTGGATTTTTTAGAACACGCGCTCACCAAGGCAGGATTGCTGAGCGCAAAGCCATGATCGATAGGGATCATGAACTGCCCATCAAACACCA
>JAJZHM010000010.1 GCA_021804485.1 Pseudomonadota bacterium
AGACTGGCAGGCAGCTGTTGCCTATGCACGCCGGATCCGTCATGTTGATCCCGTTCGGGTGGCTTTGTGGGGATCTTCATTTTCGGGGGGGCATGTTTTGGTGACGGCAGCCCGCGATCCTAGTATCGCGGCATTTTCAGCACAATGTCCGATGATGGATGGCCTTGTCGCCTCCATGAATGTTTTACGCTATGCTGGTGCTCTGGCTCTGGCACGCATCAGCGCATTAGGTGTCGCAGACGAAATCGGTAGTCGTCTTGGCCGCAAGCCCATTTATATTCCTCTAGTCGCAGCACCTGGACAAATCGGCGCCATGACCACACCGGATGCCGAGCCTGGCTATCGTCGTCTGGCACCACCTTCCTGGAATAACCAGATGGCTGCTCGCCTTGTCCCGATCTTCTCTACCTACCGACCCATCAAGGAAGCCGCCAAGGTACAATGCCCTGCCCTGATTCAGGTTTGCGGCAGGGATACCGTTGCACCACCGGATGCAGCGTTTGCAGCCGCCGAAGAAATTCAGGGACCTGTTGAACTGAAAACCTACGACATGGGACACTTCGACATCTATGTTGATGAAGGATTCAAACAAAGTAGTCAGGACCAGCTTGAGTTTTTCAAACGAGTCCTTATGCGCGCCTGATAAACACGACACATGCCAGCGGCTGTCAAAAAAGAAATTGGCCACGTTTTCGAATGTGTGACTGGATAATTCATCCAGGTAATTCCTGACAAAGTTCACCGCCCTTGCTTGTGCTGCAACGACTGCATTGATGCAGAGCAACGCATGGAGCAGTTGCCGAGTACCTTGGCATGTTTGTCACGCACTCGAACGTTTAAGGTCTTGGTTGCTTTCGGATTAATCCTTTCCGATACACTGTTATTATGGGCAGCTTGACGCAAAGAGTTAACAACATGCTAATATCCCCGCCATGAATGACGGGGTTATTAGCACAAATTTTGATAAGGGGTAGAGCTAGACTCGGCCTTCCTTGACAACCACCTGTTCAGCGTCACGCACCACCACATGAACCGGGATACCTTGTGCAACACTCTGGGTCACGGTGCAAAATCCTGGAAACTGATCAAGAATCCGTTGCAAATGTTCTACCTGCTCCGCTTTGCAACCAAGCTGCAGTTCCAGATGCACCGCCAGAACCCTCAGCCGGTTTTCCTCATTACGCCCGACTTCGGCACGTGCTGTACATGTCAGGGGTTCCGCCTGTTCCTTAAATTTACGCAGTGCAAAAAGCAGACTGTCGGTCAGACAATTGGCGACAGCCGCAAGCAACAGCTGAACGGGACTTGGTCCTGCCCCCTGCCCCAGCGGAGCCGGTTCATCGGTGATCAGAGTGACAATATTGCCCCCAAATTCAACATCACAGCGATAATCCTGTCTTTGATGTAAAACCAAAGTTTCCGTTGCATGACTCATAACATTCCCCGTTACAGACCCAGATGTTGACGCACAACCGGCTCAAGCATAGTCAGACCAGACTCCAAGCCAAATTTCAAAGCATCATCAGCACATTCCCCGTCCAGCCAATAGGCTTTGAGTGCCAACAAGGCACCGACCCGGTTACCACTGCCGCAATGCAGCAATGCCGGATGCTCATGGCTACAAGACTCAAGGGCTGCAGCCAACTGCTGAGTCTTCTCTCGTGTCAAATCCATCGGACCAGCAATCGGAATATTGATATAACGCATTCCCATTGCCGTGACTACTGCTTCTTCATCATAGCCCGCTGGTTCATGATGTGGGCAGAGGTTGATCACCACCCGAATACCCTTCTCCCGTGCCGCCTCGAAATGATGCGGCTGAGGTCGCCCACCACTGCATACACCCGGCATGGTACAACGTGCATTGGGAATATCAATCAGAATATTGGAATGATCATGCATCAGTATCTACCTCGCTTCCTGAAAAGCTAAAGATACCCCCTACCGTACACAGAGGCAATGCAACAATCAAAAATCTGGCATAAAAAAACCGTGCCGAAGCACGGTTTTTTGGTTCCATCCCAATCGTCAGACGATCAGAACTTCACACGTGCACCCAAGCCAAAAGCGGTTTGGCTGGAGTTATTCGAACTAAACGCTGGTCCACCAAATTTATTGGTCGACACAACAAAGTAGGAATCCATCTGCTTATACAGCTTGTAATCCAGCACAGCGGACGTTGTTTTGATGCTGCCGTTGGTGCCTGTTGCATTGGTCTTGTTATCAATCTGGGTATCATAATAACCCAGAGAGAAGTTCAGATTTGGCATCAGGTTGTAATCGCCACCACCGAAGTAAATATTAGTCTTTTGCGAAATACCTGGGTTGTACGCTGCGCTCACACTCTGTACAGCAAGGCCCCAGATTGAACCAATATTGACCTGATCGGATGGCGCAGAATCCGTAAACTGTTCCCATCCAGCCGACAGGTTAAGATCCTGAATTCCGGTGAACTTGGCAGCCAATAAGGTTGATTTAGTATTCAGCTCTTGCAGTCCAATGCTACCGCCAGTGTAATTTGCCTTAGATGGATCAGCATTCACCGCCTTAAGCGCATCAACAAACTTGTTGTAGGCAAACTGGACACCGAACATCTTGTCTTCGTAGCCAACACGGGCAGCAAATCCATTACCCACACCAGAACCACCTACAACACCATTGGTGCTGGTGTTGTTACCAAACTGGTACGCAAGGCTGAAATCAAAGCCATTCATACCGTTGGTGTATTCAAGGCTGTTTTCCATACGGGCATCTTCAGACACACCACCGCCGCCACCGATGGTTCCGCTTTCACCAAAGGGTGAGAAGGTATCGGACTTGACCGGATCATAACCCATGAATACATCCTTCATCGGGTTATTCTGCAAGCCGGCAGTAATCTTGCCGTAGTTATCATCCTGAAACCCAAACCATGCGGCACGACCGAACAGCTGACCGTTCAGAGAAGAATCGGCATTGACTGTATTCGCCCATGGAACAGCGTTGCCGCTGTTATTTTTGACGTAGGGATTATTACCCTTTGGATTTGCAGCAACGGCTGCAGCAGCATTGTTCAACTGCCCACTGGTCAGATCAAAGCCACTTTCCAGATCGAAGATCGCCTTGGAGCCCGGGTCCATTTTCAGGAATCCCTTAAAGCCAAGACGCGAATCCGACAAGCCACCACCAAGCAGGCCCGATACAGCGCCAACACCCTGTGCAGTTGGCTGATAGGGATAAATCTGGTTCGGCATACTGGTCGAAATGGACAAGCTGTGATCCTGATGCACCACTGCAGCATCCAGCACTCCGTAAACGTCGAGTTCACCTTTGTCGCTCGAAATCAAACCGATGTCGGCATGAGCCCAACCGACCACAGAACCTGCGGCCAACAGCGTGTACAGTGACTGCTTCAATTTCATGCTTATAACCCCTATTCAACTAAAGACGAGTTTCAATCCTTATCCCTGTATGACGGACCTTATCCATCGTTCAGGACTTAGGTGCGACGTTTCCTGGTATTCAGGAACATGCCTGCAACCGTATCAGCCTGGAAACAATTTGTTTCCTTTTGCTAACGGAACGGATGTTAGAGGGTATTTATTACAATAATATGACATCTTATAGGGCAGATTTTTCTTTATAACAGCTAAGCTATTGTTTTTCTGAGACCGGCAAGCACAATTTTAGCGCACAGAATTAGCTTGGAATTAAGATTTTGCAGGGGCATGTGCAACATACCCCTGTGAGTACAACAGAATTGAACTAGGGATGAGCTGGAATTTGGGCAACTTTCTGACGATCCAGGCTGTCAACTGAAGGCAAACGGCTGCGATCCCAGCCTCCACCCAAGGCACGAATCAGCCCGACCGTGTCAATGGCACGACGCGTCTGCAGCGCAACATCATAACGTTCTGCTTCCAGTTCACTGGCTTGAGCAATCGCTACCTCAAGATAATTAACCGCGCCTTCCTTATACTGGATATTGGCCAGTTGGGCGGTTTTTTGTGCAGCCTGGGTTGCATCACCACTATCCTGTGCCTCTTGCTGCTCACTATTGAGCAATCCTAACTGATCGTCCACTTCCTGAAATGCCTTTAACACCACCGAACGATAACTGGCCGTCTGTTGAATATAGCGGTCCCGGGCAGCAGCCACCTGGGCATCAAGGGCATGCGCATCAAACAGGGTCACCAGAAATTGAGGCCCAAGACTCCAGAACAAATTAGGAGCACTAAGCCACCGGGCCGGTCCCATGGATTCATAACCCAGATCAGCATTAAGCGTTAAATCTGGAAAATAAGCAGCCTTGGCAACACCAATCCGGGCATTGGCAGCCGCCAGCAACCGTTCAGCCTGCGCCACGTCCGGCCGACGTTGCAATAACTGACCAGGAACCCCAATGGGAATTGAGGGTAAAACAATGGGTTCAGGGCTGTAGGCTAGGTGAAACTCGTTTGGGTCTTCACCTACCAGCACCGCAATCGAGTGCTCCAGTACAACCCGCTTGCCAACCAAGTGATCGCGCAAAGCCTCCACTGAACTGAGCTGTGCTTTGGCCCGGTTCAGATCAAGACCTGAAGCTACCCCACCCTTAAACCGTGCCAAAGTAATCTGGTATGAGATCTCAAACTGGTGAATGTCCTCATTATAAACCTTCTCAGTCCAGTCCAGTCCCCGCAACGCCATATAAGTCGCAGCCAGATCAGCTTCAAGGCTAAGTTGTGCAGAAGCTACTGCAGCGGCATCGGCTTGAACCCCATAGGTTCCGGCCCGTACCTCGTCACGAATGCGCCCCCAAAGATCAGTGTCATAGCTCACACCAGCCCCAAGCAGACTGGAAGAATAAATCGAGGGCTGATTGACCCCACGCAAAGGACGGTGAGCAGACTGCCGGTTCCGATCAATCGCGCCTAGACCGAAGACATTGGGAAACAACCCCGAACGCAGCTCAACCAGCTGATTTTGCAGAGCTGTATGTCGTGCCAGCAAGACCTGTAGATCCGGATTATTATGAGTCAGCCGATTTTCAAGACCATCCAGTTGCGGATCACCCAGAACCGTCCACCAGGAGCCACGATTGGTAGCATCCTGTGGTGTACCCTCCTGCCAGCCACTGTGCTCAAAATATTCTGCTGCAACCGCCACATGGGGCACATGATACTCTGGCGCAAGCGACGAACAGCCGCCCAACATCCATGCTCCCAGCAGGCAAACGCTAAGGCGTACCCTATTCATCGGAATTACCTCTGCTCGCTTTGTACCGGAAGAACCTGATCACCTTCCGCCAGTGAATCCAGCGGCTTGTCAATGATGGCATCTGTTGCCTCAACACCTTCATCAACCAGAACAAAATTGCCGTGATCCTGAGCAATATGGATACGCTTCATGACCACCCGGTTCTGTGGTCCCAGAGTCGCCACTTCCAGACCTGCGTTCCTGAAAATCAGCGCACTGGCTGGAACTTGTAGAGAAGGATGACTGACGGTCAGATCCATAGCAACCGTGGCATAATCACCTGGCTTTAACGTCCCCTTGCCATTTTCCACCAACATTTCAACCAGCACGGTTCCGGAATTATCATTAATGGCTTCCGAAGTATTCACAAAAGTCGCCAGGAATACCCGTCCCGGATATTCAGGTACTTTCAAAGTGGCTTTAAGTCCCTTGTGCACATCAGAAAGATAGATCTGTGGAACACGGACATACAAACGCAACTGATGCACATCGGCCACCGAAAACAACTCATGGCCGGCATCACCTCCAGCACTGATCAAGGCACCAACATCAGTCTTGCGGGCAGTTACGACGCCATCAAAGGGCGAGACAATCCTCTTGAACGCCTCAAGTGCCTGCAAACGATTGACACTTGCCTCAGCGGCCTGAACGATGGCTAACTGCGCCTGATAATCAGCGGCTTTGACATCAGCATCTTCCTGACTGACCGCATCATCCTTAAGCAGGTTATTCCAACGCTTGGTTGTCACTTTCGCCAAGTCCAGCCGAGCCTTCGCTGTCACCAGATCAGCCTTGGCCTTACCTAGTTCCTGGTCAAGTTCAGGCGTATCAATGGTCGCCAGTAATTCACCGGCCTTAACCTGATCACCAATATCGTGGTACCAGTGCAACAGATAGCCATCAACCCGCGCATGGATCGGTGCATCATAGAACGCCTGTAAATAGCCAGGCAATTGCAGAACATTCGATGAGGACCCAACTTTGGCATGAATAAGCTCTACCGTGGGCGTAGCCTGCTCGCGGGTCCAGGCACTAACCGCCTTAAACTCGCGATGACGTTCCGTAACTCCCTGAGTGACTACAGCAGCAGCAACAAGTGCGGCAGCAATACCCGTCCAGCGCATGCGGTTCAGTCCTTTTTTCTGGATGGCTTGAATGCGGTGGGAATAACTCATGATTGCAACTCCTCGGCGTGCTCGAAATCACGGGCATGCACCCTATAAAAAACAGTCGGAACAAAGAGCAAGGTTGATATCGTGGCCAGAATGAGACCGCCAATCACGGCTCGACCCAACGGAGCGTTGGTATCCGTACTCAGCGCCATGGGCAGCATCCCAATAATCATTGCCAGTGCGGTCATGCATACCGGTCTAAAACGGGTAAACCCTGCATCAACAGCAGCCTTGAACGCATCACGATGATACTCGAGCCGCTCCCGTGCAAAGGTGATAACCAGTACACTGTTCGCGGTAGCGACCCCCATAGTCATGATGGCACCTGTCAAAGCCGGTACCGACAGGGTGGTATGGGTGATAAAAAGCATCCAGACAATACCGGCCAGCCCGGCAGGTAATGCGGTAATAATGACGAAAGGATCCAGCCAAGACTGAAAGTTGATCACGATAATGGCATAAATCAATACAATAGAGGCCAGCAGACCAAAGCCAAGTTCAGTAAAGGCAATATTCATGGTCTTGACCTGACCCAGCAGACGCACCACCGAGCCTTTGGGACGTCCAGGAGCCATATCTTTAAGGATGGTGTTGATGTCATCGGAAACAGCACCCAAGTCACGTCCCTGCACCGCCGCATAAATATTGAATGAAGGCTGAATATTGTAATGCGAGACCACCGCATCCACAGCAGTTCGGTGCAAACGGGCAATCCCTCCAAGCACTTGCGGATATTTGGCTGCTGCCGCCGTAACCGGCATATTAACCAGTTGACTCATATTATCCAGCCAGTACTGCGGTGCCTGAGCCACAATCGGGTAAGAAACGCCATTTTTAGGGTTAAGCCAGAACGATGGTGCCGATTGAAAACTGCCGGACAGGTTTACATTTAGGCTGGTGGTCACATCACGTTCGGTGACACCCACCGTCTGAGCCAGGGAACGGTTCACCATCACTTTTAGTTCAGGATAGTTGGATACCTGTTGGATACGGACATCGGCGATCCCTGGGACCAGTCGAACACGACGCATGATTGCCCGAATATACTCCATATTTTCACCAATCCGTGGCCCAGCCACCATAATGTTGATCGGTGCAGGATTACCAAAGTTAAGAATCTGACTGATGATGTCTGCAGGCAAATAAGCAAACTGAATACCCGGAAAGCGCTGTGGCAACTCCGTACGCAATTTTTTCACAAATGCGTCGGTATCACCATGGTCTTCCTTCAGGCTGACCATAATATCGCCATCCTGGGGGCCAATGGTACCAGTGTTTGAGTAAGCACTATTAATACCGCTATAGGGAAGATCCATATTATCGACGATGGTATCGACCTGTCCGGGCAAGAGTTGATGGATCGTCTTCTCAACATGATCAAAAAGGTTTGCGGTTTCTTCAATACGTGTACCACTGGGTGCTCGCACATGGATATTAATCTGATCCGCTTCAACCGAAGGGAAAAAGTTTCTACCCAGAAAGGGAAGCAACCCCATCGACAAAATCACAATAGCCAGAAAACCAATCATAAAGGGTTTATTCCAGACCAGTGCCATCCTCAAAAAGCGTACATAAATAACCCGGACTCTGGAAAATCGACGCTCAAATCCAGCCTGAAAGGCCAGAAATGGGCTTTTCCATCCCCTATCGGTACTTGGGCCATGCAAATGCGGACCTGCTGAATCGGTAGCAGCCAGACTACCGTGATCATGCGCCTTTAACAGATATTTGGCCATGGTAGGAACCAGGGTTCGGGACAGGAAAAAAGATGAAACCAGACTGAAAATCACCGCTTTAGCCATAGGTACGAACAAGAATCCAGAGATCCCCTGCAGGAAAAACATCGGCACAAAGACAATGCAGATACATAACAACGATACCAGCGCAGGGGTCACAATCTGGGCGGCACCATCAAGAATGGCCGGAACGACCTGCTTGCCATGTTCAAGATGCCAGTTGATGTTCTCAATGGTCACCGTCCCATCATCAACCAAAATTCCGACAGCGAGCGCAAGTCCACCCAAGGTCATAACATTCAGTGTTTCGCCATTGACGGCAAGCAGAATTAAAGCCGATAACAAAGCCAGTGGAATGGACGTCGCAATAATCACCGTACTACGCCAGCTTCCCAAGAAAACCAGGATCATGATACAGGTCAGACTGGCAGCAATCAGACCTTCACGCACCACCCCGAAAACAGCGCTTTTGACAAAAAGAGACTGATCGGAAAGAAGCTTGATTTTCAGTGATTTGGGTAATGTTTCTTCCAGACGAGGTAGAATCTTTTTCACCCCATCAATCACATCCAGAGTGGATGAAGACCCGCTTTTCAAAATCGTCATCAGAATAGCCTGATGGCTGTCCATACGCACTTTATTAGTCTGCGGTGGGTAGCCATCACGCACATGCGCCACGTCACGAATATAGATAATCGTTCCGTTGACCGCCTTGATCGGTAGATTCATCACATCCTCAACCGAATCAACAGCGTCATTGAGGCCAACGAAGTATTCATACTGTCCAATTTTAATCGTACCGGCAGGAATAACCTGATTCTGCTCAGCAAGCGCCTTTTCGATATCCTGGGCAGACAAACCTTTCGACTGCAAGGCAATCGGATCCAGATCCACCTGGATCTGTCGGACTTTTCCACCATAGGGAGAAGGCACAGCAGAACCGCGAACGGTCGCAAGAGCAGGACGAATAAAATTCTGACCGTAGTCAAAAATTTTCATATCACTCAGTTTGGCACTCGACATGGCCAACTGAATAATAGGAACAGTGGAAGCGTTGTAGTTCAGGATCAGCGGCGGGGTAATACCTGGCGGCATCTGCTTGAGCACCGTCTGCGAGATCGAAGTAACCTGTGCAGTCGCTGTACGAATATCAACCGTTGGCTGGAAGAAGATTTTGACTACGCCCAAACCCAGCATCGACTGGCTTTCAACATGTTCAATATCATTCACCGTTGAGGAAAGGGCCCGTTCATAGTAATAAATCACACGTCCTGACATATCCTTCGGAGAAAGACCATTGTACTGCCAGACAACGCTGATCACTGGAATCTTGATATCAGGAAAAATATCGGTGGGCGTTCTCAGCGCCGCCAACGGACCAAAAAGCAGAATGAGAAACGCGATCACAACAAAGGTATAGGGCCTTTGCAAAGCGACACGCACAAACCAGATCATAGGCACCACTCCAATAAGCACAACACCAGAATCATCAGGTTCCGATGGCTGGCTAGCCTAACAAAAAAAGGGAAGTTTGCTCATGAAATCGGTGACAGATTAGCCTTCTGATGATGCATTTCTGAAAAATACAGTCCTATATTCGAGCATACTGCATCAGAACAGCATCCTCCCATAAGCCATCTGAACAGGGGTAGTACCCTTTGCGGGTTGCATATTCATTAAACCCAACCCGATCATAAAGCGATCGAGCTGACTGGTTGGATGCACGAACCTCAAGTAGAACGGTATGCACTGCCTCAGGCAAATGATCGAGCACATGCTGCAGCATTTGCTGCCCTAGCCCTTTACGCCGGTATGCAACAGCAACCGCAAAATTAAGCAAAGTGGCCTCATCAAAAAGATGCTGTACCACAGCAAAGCCAGCGATATGCTCATTGTCGCAACAGACCCAATTAAAATAGCGAGGCTTGAAACCATCTGCAAACAGGCCACGACCCCACGGAGCATACTGGGACTGCTGCTCAATCTGCACAACAGCATCCAGATCTTCAGGCGTCATGGGACGAATCAAAGCCACGACAGCAGTTCCCGATACAGCTGACGTTTGGCGGACACCGACTCGATACAGGTCAGCAAGCCGATTGATAGTGATCGTGTCTGCTTCTGCTGGGCCAAAGCCGGCATCCAGAAATCACCACCTGAGAACATAAGGATTCGCCGGTTTCGGGCCATACGCAATCCCCCACCCTGAACCCAGGAACGCAGACTTGCCAGATCAGTCTGAACACCCGGCGGAATCCCGTCAGGAATTAAAAACTCTCTTGGTTCAACCGCAGCGCGCTCTGCCTCAAGCCAGCCAGCAAGATCCTGTAAAAATGTATAAACCCCACTCGGCCAAGGCTGAACCCCGGAACACACCCCGACAACCAGCCACTGTGGCCCAAGCGCTGCAAGCAGCAGTCGAGCGGCATCGACATGCACCATCGCATCGGGCCCCACATCAGTCACAGCGACAGGAATCATTTCCTCAGTAGGATACTTTTCCTCAGCAGGATATTGGGCCTGCTGAGGTGGTTGCACCATCCTGGGCAAAACCTCCTGAGGAGGCTGATCCGTCTTCGAACCCAACCAGAACTGCGGATCAACCGGAAATCCGGGCAGATCAACACGCTGCTGCCAAAGGCGAATACCCATAAACTGAAGCAAATCCAGCTGAACCGCCTCAAGACCCCAAGGTTCACCCACAACTAGACCCCATCCATATTCCTTTGTGGATGGGCTCGATCAGCAGCATTATGCAGCAGATTCAGGGCATCAAGGTATGCCTTGACCGATGCCACCAGAATATCGGTATCAGCACCTTGGCCATTAACGATCCGTCCGGCTTCATTCAGTCGCACCTGAACCTCACCAAGCGAGTCGGTTCCACTGGTAATGGCATTGACCGAGTACAGTTCCAGCAGAGTTCCACTGTTGGCAATTGCTTCAATCGCCCGGAAACAGGCATCAACTGGCCCTGAACCCGTTGCTTGGACCTGTTTCTCCTGCTGATGAACCTTCAGGCGAAGGCTGGCCTCGGGTGGTTGCCCTGTCTTGCTGAGGACTTCAAGTGTAAGCAGCTGATAAACTTGGGGTACAGCGGCCACAGATTCCGCACTAACCAGCGCCTGCAAGTCTTCGTCATAAATATCATGTTTCTTGTCCGCCAGTTCCTTGAAGCGCGCAAACAACGAAAGCAGTTGCTGATCCGAACCCAGCTGAATCCCAAGCTCTTCAAGACGAGCCTTGAAAGCGGCTCTGCCCGAGTGCTTGCCCAGCACCATGCGGTTGGTATTCCAGCCCACATCCTGGGCCCGCATGATTTCATAGGTTTCCCGATGCTTCAGCACCCCATCCTGATGGATCCCTGACTCATGGGCAAAAGCATTGGCACCGACCACCGCCTTGTTGGGTTGAACCGGAAAGCCGGTAATACTCGAGACCAGCCGCGAAGTCGGCACAATTTCAGTGGTTTCAATCCGGGTTTCAAGACCAAACAGGTCGCTGCGCGTACGCAGGGCCATGACGATTTCCTCAAGAGCGGCATTACCAGCCCGTTCACCAAGACCATTGATGGTGCATTCAACCTGACGAGCTCCATGCTGAATAGCTGAAAGCGAATTGGCAACAGCAAGGCCAAGGTCATTGTGGCAATGCACCGAAAATACCGCCTTGTCCGCATTGGGAATCCGATTAAGCAACTCGGCAATCAGATTGCCAAAAGGACCAGGTATGGCATAACCAACCGTATCCGGGATATTAATGGTCCGGGCACCGGCATCAATGGCAGCTTCGATAATACGGCAAAGAAAATCAGGTTCAGACCGACCCGCATCCTCACAGGAAAACTCAACATCATCAACAAGGTTACGTGCATAACGCACCGCCTTGACCGCATGCTCGAGAACCTGATCCGGCGGCAGACGAAGCTTGTACTGCATATGGATCGGACTGGTGGCAATAAACGTATGAATCCTTGGAGCCTGCGCCGATTTCAGGGCATTTGCGGCTGCATCCAGATCCTCCTCACGGGCGCGCGCAAGGGAGCAGATCCGCGATTCCCGAACCGTTTCAGCCACAGCCTTGACTGCCGCAAAATCACCTGGACTGGCAATCGCAAAACCTGCTTCAATCACGTCAACGCGCAGACGTTCCAAGGCACGGGCAATTCGAACCTTTTCATCAAGATCCATGGATGCACCCGGACTCTGCTCACCATCACGCAAGGTGGTATCAAAAACCAGAACCTGATTAGCCATTTTATGTCACCTGTTCTATTGGTCTGCCGCTTCTCTCAATCATAATACATCAAAGGCCATGGATGCCATGCCGGATTTACGGGTCCAGTCCTTCCTTCTGGGCAGCCGGAATCTGGCCAAGCTGATCAGCAGCAGCCTTTACCTGTTGCAGATCCTGCTGTGCTGCGTGTGCTGAACGCGCATAAGCAGCGATTGGATCCGATGTTATCTTGGATGGTGGATTCTGCGTTCTGGAAGAATGCACAAAGTTAAACACCAAAACGAGCAGAATCAGAACGCCTGCCACGAGAATTTTGTTCATAGAGTTCACGCTCCACTATAATTAATGTCAGTCTATGGACAGTGCCTGACATGAACACCGAAATCAAGGTTTTCAGCGTATCCTCCCTGAATGCTCTAGCCCGCGAATTGCTTGAAGAGCACTTCCCCGCTGTCATCGTTGAAGGGGAAGTATCCAACCTGCTGCGTGCTTCTTCAGGTCACCTTTATTTTAGCCTCAAGGATGAGCGCACGGTGATCAGGGCTGTCATGTTCCGTGGCAATCAGCAAGGTTGCAAGGTAGCTTGGGCTGATGGACTCAAGGTTCGTCTGCGTGCCCGGCTAACCCTCTACGCCCCGCGTGGCGACCTGCAACTCCAGGTACAAAGCGCCGAACCCGCTGGCATGGGTGATTTACAAGCCGCCTTTTTACGTCTCAAGGAAAAACTGGAACAGGAAGGTTTGTTCAGTCATAAAAGACCCCTACCCGTCCTGTGCCATCATTTGGCTGTCCTGACCTCACCCAAAGGAGCCGTCATTCACGACATTTTACAGGTGCTTCACCGTCGATTTCCGGCTTTGCCGGTCACCCTGCTCGCCGTACCGGTGCAGGGAACCGAAGCTGCTGCCCAGATCATCAAGGCGCTTGCGAGTGCGGCCAGACAACCTGAAATTGATCTCATCCTCATTGCTCGTGGCGGGGGATCACTTGAGGATCTCTGGTGCTTCAATGATGAAAAACTGGTCCGTGCCATCCGGCAATGCCCGGTTCCCGTCCTTTCGGCCGTTGGCCATGAGACCGACTTCACCCTCTGTGATTTTGCTGCCGACCTGCGCGCACCGACACCCTCCGCTGCGGCAGAAATCATTAGTGAACCAGCCCTTCGCTTTCGGCAGGAACTCGGCAATCTGTCGCAGAGACTGCAACGAACACGACGCAACTGGCAGGATCTGCCGGTTGCCGTTGATCGCATGGAACAGGATCTGCGGCGCAGCATGTCCTTCATCCTCTCCCGGCACCGGCAACAGTTGGGACATTCGATGCAGACATTGAAATGGGGTACTCTGGCACCTCTGCGCCAACAACTGCAATTTCAGCATGCCCATCTGACTACATGTATGCGCCACTTGCTGGAACAGATCAAACTGAATCTTGCCTCGCTTCAGAGTCAGTGGAAAAACCCGCTGACGAGCCGCCGTTTTCTGCTTGAGCGCCAGCAGGTCTGCCAGGAATACTCCGAACGCCTCCATCGCAACGATCCCAAGCGTCGGCTGCAGCAGGTCCGCCTCCATTTCAATCAGACCCTGCTGCGGATGCAGAAGCAAAATCCGATGGCATCACGTTCACGCACACGCAAGGAACTTGAAGACACTCGACAGCAGCTCGCACGCACCCTCCGACAAAGCCTCGCCATGATGCAGCAACAACTGCACCATCTCGGGCTGCGCGCCCATAACCACAGCCCCATGGCTACCCTTGATCGTGGCTACAGTATCCTGATGAACGCCAGCGGCATTATCCGTTCCATACACGAAGTACAAACCGACGAAATGATTCAAGCCAAAGTCCGTGATGGCGATCTGCAACTTAAAGTTCTGCGTGCTTTACCCAGAGAAGATTGAACTGTTTTCTCATTTTTTCATGCAACTTCAGATGCCGGCATGATCAGGATTGTGTATGCTCAGCCCTTGGCATTTACTATTACTGTGGGGACGTATGCCTGCTGTCTTTTATCGCCGCTGGGCGCTTCTGGCATTACTGACTGAACTGAGTACCGTGGGACACGCATTAACAGCGGATGCCGTCAACGGAGGCATTGCTATCATTCCTCTGCCTGATTCACCAACCCGACCTGAGGTCTTTTATCACCAGCATCCGGTACTGGTCACAGGCGATGGCACCCACTGGCAAGCTGTTGTCGGCATTGATCTTGATCAGAAACCTGGTACCGACCGTATCCAGATCGGAACATCCGGCCCAACCGTCTCCTTCGACATCAAGGCTGCACAATACCCTGTTCAGAACATTCATCTCAACAATACTCATCAGGTGGATCCGGACCCCGAAGAACTGAGCCGTATTCATACTGAACTACAGGAAGAACGCCGCGATTTTGCAATCTTTGATGGAGTGCTGGCCGATCATGCCCTTGAGATCGCTACCCTGCCGGTTCCTTCCCATCATGTGCAAAGCGCCTTTGGCCTGCAACGCTACTTCAACGGTGAACGGCGGGCTTCCCATTCGGGCATTGACCTTCAGGCTGCCGAAGGAACACCCATCCATCTGCCTGTTGGAGGCCGGGTCCTTTTGGCTAAAAACCTATTTTTCAACGGCAACACCGTTATGATTGATGAAGGTCAGGGCGTCGTCAGCATGTACTGTCACCTGAGCAGCATTGATGTCAAACCCGGGGATCAGCTTGCAGCAGGACAGGTCATCGGCAGCGTGGGGCATACCGGCCGGGCCACTGGACCGCACCTGCACTGGTCGGTGAGTCTGAATGGTGTTCGGGTCAATCCCCGTCTGCTCCTTAGTATTCAGGCCAACGCTGAACTGGATGGTTCAGCGCTTGCTGAACCGGTTCACTGAAAGCCGACAACAAACTGAATCCAGCCGGCTACAAAACCGAAGATTCCACCTAGAACAACAATGATCCACTCATCTTCCTGAAACGCTGGGCGGAGAAGGTCCTGAAACTCAGACGGAGTCATGGCCTTCATTCGAACTGAGAAAATACGCGCGATCACCTGGGCTCGTTCCTTGTTGAACTGTGGGTCCTGCAAGGGTTCCAGAGACTTCAGGGTTGCCTTGTCCACAACAGTACGCTTGAGATCCGCATAACCCTGCGGACCCACCGTCAGCTGGATGGCAGTTCGTACCACACCACTTTCCAGCAAGGGGGCTAAATGACGTTTGACCATGGCTCGGGTCCGATCTGCCCGTTTACCGGTCATGACTTCCGTCATGATATGACGGATGGTCATCATCTCTTCCGTGGATAGCTGCGAAAACTTCTCGGCAACTTCATTCTGGCGTTTCAGAAACACCCCCTGCAGCTTCCATGGTCCGATGTAAACCGGATTGAGGGGGCGGAACACCATATTGATGGCCACCCAGTTGGTCAGATATCCAAGGGCAGCGCCATACAAGGGCAAACCCCAACGGTAGGGCCAGAAGCTCCAAAGTACCATCTGAATGATGCCAAAGATAAAACCAATCCACATTGAAGAATTGACCACAAAGGCAATTTCATGGTTACCCACTTCCTGGAAGGTCCGAACCATCAGTCCCTTATCCGCTTCCAGCCGAGTGACCACCATGTGCTTGAGGTCCATAAGGTCCTCAATATTCTCACTCATATCCTTGACCAGACGATCCATAACATCAGGTAACTGGCGACGCACCCGGGCATAAACCCGTTTCTTGATAGCATTGGGAAGGTTTTCCCAGAGTACGTGGTTCTTGTCGTTCATGATCTCGTCGATAAAGTTTTCGACGTCGTTCAACATGACATTACTGATGTGCTTAGCAATCAGCTCAGGTTCCATTTCACGAAAGACTTCATCGAGCGTGCCGAGCTTCGCCAGTGTATTGTCCACGGTAATGGCAGCCATTTTACCGGCCTTGCGGGGCACAATCCCCTGCCAGCCAATCCATGGTTTCCAGATACCCACAAACTCAAGGGGATAGAAGACCATCTTCATGGCAAACCAGACGTGTACCCAAGTCACAATGGCTGCAACAAACGGAATACTGATAAATGCCCAGAATTCATGCTGATGACTAAGATATATCCGGTGTCCTACTGCAAGAAGACTATCCAACATAATGTACCAACCAAACACACGAGACCCACACAACGGGACTTCATCCCGCACCCTTTGGAATTGAACCTTCAGTTTAGTTCAAGACAGCGTCCCTGACGGGGTTTATTCCATCAACATGGTGCCCAAAACCAACTTAGCGGCCTTTGACAAACTGCAAGAGCCGACGCTTCTTTTTAATTTGCCGGGTCGTCAACATATTGGGTTTGTCCTTGAACGGATTATCTCCTGTTCGGAACTCAAGCTTGACCGGAGTCCCCTCCAGCCGAAAAAACTTGCGGAACAGATTTTCCAGATAACGACGATAGGCCATCGGTGTCTGATCGGTCTGATTGCCATGGATCACAAAGGTTGGAGGAAACGTGCCCCCCATGTGTCCATAACGCAGTTTGATACGGTGACCACGAACCAATGGCGGCTGATGCGCCTGAACAGCTTCTTCCAGTAACCGGGTGATTTCTGCAGCAGTGGCTCGACATGCCGCCGAATCATAGGCACGGTGAATCGAAGGGTACATCTCTCCAACGCCGGTGCCATGACGCGCAGAGATCATGTGTATGCGAATATACCGGGCAAAGTCAAGACGTCGATCCAATTCCTGGCGGACAATACCTCGATCGTATTCGCTCATGCCATCCCATTTATTGACGGCGATCACAACGGCCCGTCCGGCATCCAGAGCATAACCGAGCAGATGAAGATCCTGATCTACCAGACCTTCCCGAGCATCAATAACCAGAATAATCACCTGGGCATCCTTGATCGCCTGCAGGGTTTTAACGATGGAAAACTTTTCCACGGTTTCATCAACCCGACCCCGGCGTCGGACACCTGCAGTATCAATCAGGGTATAAGATTTTCCGTGACGTTCAAAGGGGATAACGATGCTGTCGCGTGTGGTTCCTGGAGCATCAAAGACAACGACCCGGTCTTCACCCAGCATGCGATTGACTAATGTCGATTTACCCACATTGGGTCGTCCGACCACCGCCATGCACAGGCCTCGATTCAATTCAGCTTCAACCCTGACCTCGGCTTCAACAGGCCAATCCGCCAGTGCAGCACTGATCAAGGCAGGTACACCCCGTCCATGACTGGCGGCAATGCCATGCATGGCGGTAAATCCAAGACGAAAAAACTCGGACAGAGCCGTAGGCTCATCAAGACCATCAATCTTGTTGACCACCAGCACAACCTTTTTATGATTGCGTCGCAGTTCATCAGCAATGCTAAAATCCGCAGACGTCAGGCCAGCCCGGGCATCCACCATGAAGAAGACCAGATCGGCCTCTTCAATCGCTTGGCGAGACTGCTCAGCCATATAGACTTCAACACCTTCTTCACCCTCACCCAAACCACCGGTATCAATAACGATGAAGCTGCGCTCTTCGTTTCGACCATCACCATACTGGCGATCACGGGTCAAGCCCGGCATATCAGCAACAAGCGCGTTTCGTGAACGGGTCAACTGGTTGAACAATGTTGATTTACCGACATTTGGCCTTCCAACCAGAGCAATCACCGGCCGCATATTATACCTTCTTCATCTGAATACGAATGGCCACGACCCGGCCCCGCTGACTTTGGGCATAAATCACACCATCGTACGCCTGCAACGGTGCCACAAACCCACCACTACGGTACAAATGAATGCGACCAAGCCAGTGACCATCTTCAACCGACATGGCATGGATCCAGCCATCAAAGTCACCAACCAGCAAAATATTATTGAGCAGCAAGGGTGCTGTGATACGACGCCCCAGCAAACCTGACTGCTTCCACCCAGGCTTGCCAGAGATCACATCAAAGGTCTCCAGGGTACTGTCTTCGTCCGACACATAGACACTGCCAAGACCTACTGTAAGCCCTTGCCAGGAAGAGGTATGACTATCCCAGCGATGCTTGCCGTTATCCGGATCAATCGATGCCACACCACCGTGATAACTGGCAACATACAGGGAGTCCGCATCAGCTGCCATCTGGCCGTCCACATCATTCATGCGCTCAATTTCGGTCTGACCATCGGCGTCAACAACGCGACTTTCCCATTGTGGTGCTCCGGTAGCCGCATCAAAGGACAGAACCCGACCCGAACCCGTACCAAGAAGCACATTACCGTTCACCAGGAATGGTGTTGCCATCCCTTGCAGGCTAAGTGCGGGCACGTTGCTTTGAGCCGTCCAGACTTTTTTGCCATCTTTGATCGACAGCGCAAACAGCATGCCATCATTGATGGAAACGTAGACCAATGAGCTACCGAGTGCAGGCAAGCTAACCGGTGAGCTCGGCAAACTAGCGGTCCATGACAGAACCCCATCCTTTAACCGATAGGCCAGAAGACGTCCATCCGAACAGCCCACCACGGCAATGCCATAGCCGGCTACCACACCGACCTGAATGGCAGCCGGTGCTTTGACTTTCCATAGCCGTTGCCCTGAACGCCGGTCATGCGCTTCCACAGTACCATCTTCAGATGCAGCAACGACCAACTGTTCCGTGATACCGGGACGCAGAGTCTCAAAGCGCGCCCCCGAACCATTGCCGACACGAAAAGACCATATTTTCTCAATCTGAACAGCCGAATGTGCCAACTTTGGCAGTGGGCTTGTCTTAATTTCATTCGGCTTGTCCGAGCTGCAGCCGGCAACGCCAAGCAGCAGTCCACCTGTTACCAAACACGCACACACACCCTTGCACAGGGCTCGAATCATCCTCACGAGGCAGGCGCTCCTTCCGGAACGACGGAAGTGGTCTTCTGCGAAGGAGCAATACCCATATCAGCCATCTTCAGGTTAAGCAGGGGTCGGGGTGGCAACTTGTCGCGAACCAGAGCCTGATCAGCCGCCTGATACGCAGCTCTGGCAAGCTCAGGCTGATGATTAGCCAGATCAGCATCACCTTCAAGCTCCTTGCGACTGGCGTCATAGGCCGCATCATGAACCTTTTGCAGATCCTGCAGCGCCTGAGCCGGTTGACCGGAGGCAATATCAACCGATGCCATCCGCAGCGCGGTTAATTGGGCAATCTGGTCTTCGGGGTGATGGTCAAAAACAAGCTGCAACTGATGCCGGGCTTCTTTGTAATCCTGATGATCCACCGCCACTCGGGCCAGGAGCCAGTGGGACAAATCCGCATAGCCACTACCAGAATCCAGTTGGATCAGCCGTTCGGCATCGGCATGCAAAGCGGTATTTGCAGTTGTAGCCTTATCCGACGAGGCTTCAGTCTGAATATGCTGATAATCCACCATGACACGCTGAAAGGCCATTGAAAGCTCTTCCCGATGATGCCGCTGATGAACTTGCCAATAGCGCCAGCCAGCAAATCCAGCCGAGATAACCAGAGCAATGGTCAGTATAAGATTGCCCCAGTCTTCCCAGAAGTCCTTGAGCGCGGCAATTTGTTCTTCTTCCGAAAGATGACTCACTCCAGTTGCTCCTTATTTAGTCCAATGTTCGTGTAACCATTGCGGTAATGTTTCCTGAGGCAGGGTGACCTGCTCTGCCTGGGTACGTAACCACTTGAGCGTCACCGATCCGCTCTGCAACTCTTCCTCACCCAGCAAGACTGCCAGTTCGGCACCTGATCGGTCGGCACGCCGGAACTGACTTTTAAAGCTGCCGCCCTGCAGATGTACGAGGACCCGAAGATCCGGGATGAGATGGCGCAGGCGGTGAGCCAGCACCATGGCCTGCTGGGCAAAGAATTCGCCCTGCCCAAGCAAGATGAGATCTGCTTCAACCGGGGCTGTCTCACCCTGCTGTTGCTGCAGCATCAGAACCAGACGCTCCATACCAAAGGCCATGCCAACAGCAGGCACAGAATCTCCACCAAGCTGTTCCACCAGCCGGTCATACCGACCACCGGCACAAACGGTTCCTTGGGTTCCAAGTGTTGTCGTGACCCATTCAAAGACCGTACTGTTGTAATAATCAAGACCACGCACCAAACGGTGATTGATTCGGTACGACACCCCTGCATGCTCGAGAATCCGCTCAATTTCATTCAGTTCATGACGAGCTGCAGCATCGAGAAAATCCAGTAGGACAGGAGCACGTTGCAAAATGACCTGGGTTGATTCGATTTTGGAATCCAGAATTCGTAGAGGATTTTCGCGCAATCGTCGCTGGGAGTCTTCATCCAGATCGGCCTCGTGCTGTTGAAGATACGCAACCAGTGCCGTCCGATAGGCCGCTCGGCTCTCCGGATGACCGAGACTGTTCAGCTCAAGCTGCACCTGACTGGTCAGCCCAAGCTGATCCCAGACACAGGCACTCAGCAGCATCAATTCAGCATCCACATAGGGACCAGGCGTACCAAAAGATTCCAGCCCAAATTGATGAAATTGACGATAACGCCCTTTCTGTGGACGTTCATAACGGAACATCGGTCCTTGATAATAAAATCGTGGCTGCTGATGTCTGAGGAGATTATGTTCAATAGCCGCCCGCACACAGCCTGCTGTTCCTTCCGGACGAAGGGCAAGCAAGTCACCACTTCGATCGGCAAAGGTGTACATTTCTTTTTCAACGATATCGGTCACTGCACCAATGGCACGGGCATACAACCGTGCCTCTTCAACCAGTGGCAGGCGGATTTCCGCATAACCGTGTGCTGCAGCCGTTGCCCGCAGTACCTGCTCAAGCTTTTGCCAGATGGGTGTCTGTTCGGGCAGGAGGTCATTCATGCCCCGTATGGCTTTAATCGCTTCCGTCATACCGACTCACTTCGCAGGATCAGGCGCTCTGCAGCTTCACGACGCGCAAGCAGTCTGGCACGAACCTGACGCTCAATTTCATCGACGACCTCAGAGGTTTGAACCAAGTGGCTTTTCTGACCGTCAATATAAATCAGACTGCGTGGTGAAGCGCCGCAAAGACCGATGTCTGCTTCCTTGGCCTCGCCCGGACCATTAACCTTGCAGCCAATCACCGCCACATTCAATGGTTCGCGCACATCCGAAAGACGTTCTTCCAGACTGTTCATGACCTTAATCACATCAAATTCCTGACGTGAACAGCTTGGGCAAGCAATAAAGTTGATACCCAAAGAACGCAGCTGCAACGACTTGAGCAGGTCAAATCCCACCCGGACTTCATCTTCAGGAGGCGCAGCCAGAGAGATACGAACGGTATCCCCAATGCCTTCCAAGAGCAACGCTCCAAGTGCAACAGCTGATTTGACGGTACCAGCCCGAAAACTACCCGCCTCGGTCACGCCAAGATGCAAGGGCTGCTCAATCTGCCGCGCCAGCAACCGATAGGCATCTAGGGTAAGGAAAACATTCGATGCTTTGACACTAACCTTGAACTCCTGAAAGTTCATGCGGTCAAGCAGATCAATATGACGCATCGCCGACTCGACCAGAGCAGCACCCGTTGGTTCACCGTATTTCTTTTGCAGGTCTTTCTCAAGAGAACCGGCATTGACACCAATACGCATTGAAATGCCCAGATCCTTGGCGCAATCCACTACTTCCCGAACCTTTTGGTCACTGCCGATATTACCGGGATTGATACGCAGACAATCCGCTCCGTAACGCGCCACCGCCAAAGCAATGGTGTGGTCAAAATGGATGTCGGCGATCAGCGGCACATCAACCTGCCTGCGAATATGAGCAAAGGCTTCAGCAGCATCCATACTGGGTATGGAGACACGGACCATGTCAGCACCTGCATCCACACACCGCTGAATCTGGGCAACCGTCGCATCAACATCACAGGTATCGGTATTGGTCATAGTCTGCACGCTGATCGGTGCATCTCCCCCAACCTCAACACGCCCGACCCGGATCTTGCGACTGGGACGTCTTTTGATCAAAGATTCTGCCGCATGCATTACGGCTTCAACTCAAAATCAGCAACATGATTTTGGGTATAGGCAGTCAGATCAACCGCTTTACCATCCTGGTCGATATGGACATGCTCAGCATTACCAATACGAAGGTGCCAGGGCGGCGTACCCGACAAGCTAATCTGTTCGCCGCCCGTATGCATGCCAACTGCGACCACCTGTCCGCTCGCATCGGTCACCCGCAACCAAGACGGCTGAACCAGGCTCAAGATAACGCTATGATCACCCTGTTTTGCCTGAGCAGAAGGCTCAGGCAAAACGACAGGAACGGGCAATGGCACCGAGACTGATTTCTGCTGCGACTGCGGTTCAACGACCGGTGGAACAGCCGGGACAGGAGCATAGATCTTGACGGCTACTGATGGAACAGGTTCTGGGTGCAAAACAACTGGTTTGGGCTCAATCACTGCAATCGGCAGAGCGTGATGCGCTTCCTGGGCCAGCCCGGCACCGGGGTTGAACGTTTCACGGGACGACCAAATAAAAGCGCCACCCACCATAGCCAGTACAACCAGAATCGAAGCATAGGTCAGCACTTTGGACAAAGATGTAATCCTAGGACGTTGTACCGCTCCCAATATCCTGACCGGATTAACTTCCGTCAAACTCGGGTCACTGCTGCGCGTTTCCAGCGCCTGATCGAACTTATTGACCACATCATTTTCATCAAGCTGCAAAAGACGGGCATAAGAACGCATATACCCGCGTGCGAATGCAACCCCAGGCAGCAGGTCATAGTGGTCGCGTTCAATCGCCTCAATGAAGCGAACCGAAAGGTTCAATTCCTGAGCGATGTCCTTGATGGTCAACCCTCTCAGTTCACGGGCGCGACGTAGTCTCTGCCCAGGGAGAAAGTTAAGAAAATCTTCTGTCTGATCCCGTGAAACGGGCGAAATAGGCGATTCGGACGTCTGCATCGTTCATTCCTCAGGGATTTGTCGGTGGTACATGGCGACTGAATTTCTGGTATTCAAAAAATTCCTGGCTTTGCGGATACAGATTCTGCAAGGCCAGCGAAGTACTGGCCATAGCGGCTGTATCGTGGCGCGCATGCGCCAGCCTCCAGCCCAGCCAAAGACCCCGGGCCGATTGAGGCTGATGACGCATAAGGCGGACATATTGACCATATCCAAGTTGGGCATGCTCCATATCACCCAGATCGTAGAACACTTCCGCAAGTTCCAGATTGGATACCGGCATATTGGCACTCAGCCGCAATGCATGGAAAAAGGCATCCTTGGCAAGGGGTAATGCATGGCGCTGCTCCTGACAAAGTCCAAGATTTTCATATGCTGCGGCACGATTAGCATAAAGTGAATCATTGGTCGCTGCCATAAATTGGGTGCAAGCTGCCTCAAAGTTCTTTTGGTGGTAGAGAAAAGTACCGTAATCATTATGAAACTGACCACTCGTATCTCCTGAGATACGTATCGCCTTGCGAAAATTGGCGTCGGCACGCTCATTGTCGCCTTGGGCCGCGAGCGCCAGCCCAAGTCCATTATAGGTTTCAGCAAGATTCGGAGAAAGCCGACTGGCAGACTCAAACTCAACCTGAGCTTTCTGAATATCGCCCATCCGCAGATATTCCATACCGATCTGGTTCCGGGTCATGGCTGCCTGCATCGGATTGGGCTTGTTCAGAGGCTGACCAACATAAACGCAGCCACTCAGCATCACAACACCCAAAAGTACAATCGAGGAGTACATCCTTTTCATGACTAATCTTCCCTTTCAACAGGCAATGACTGGGCAACCCGTTCTTTCCAGCGAACCGCCCTAGTGGTGCGATCCTTTACATTGCCGACAAGCTGTCCACAGGCAGCATCAATATCCTCACCACGAGTTGTACGTATGGTACAGGTAAAATCGGCATCAAGGAGAATTTTCTGAAATGCCAGTACAGCAGAACGGGACGGACGCTTATAAGGTGCATGTGGAAAGGGATTGAAGGGAATCAGGTTGATTTTGCTTGGCACATCCCGCAAAAGCTGTTTCAGTTGATGAGCATGCACAGGCTGGTCATTAACTCCGGCAAGCAGCACATATTCCATGGTAATCCTGCGACGACCCTGATCATGTGCCTGATGCCGACGCAGGTAGCGCTGACAGGCTGCCATCAGTTCTTCCAAAGGATAACGTTTGTTGACCGGCACCAGTTCGTCACGCAAGGCGTTGTTAGGGGCATGCAGCGAAACCGCAAGCGCCACATCAACGGCTTCACCCAAACGATCAATCTGCGGAACCAGACCAGAGGTCGAAACCGTCACCCTGCGTTTGGAAAGACCATAAGCTCGATCATCCATCATCAAGGTCACCGCAGCGCGCACAGCATCAAAATTGAGCAGTGGCTCCCCCATGCCCATCATCACGACATTGCTGACTGCACGGGGAGCACCTTCGGAATCAGACTGTGCGGCAATAAACACCTGGCCAATAATCTCCGCTGCGCTCAAATCGCGCTGAAAGCCTTGCTTCCCGGTTGAACAGAACGTGCAGCCAAGGGCACAGCCTACTTGGGAAGACACACACAAAGTCCGACGATCACCATCTGGAATCAGGACCGTTTCAATCTGTCCACCACCATCGACTTCCATGACCCATTTGCGGGTTCCATCGGCTGCCCGATGTTCAAAGACAACCCGAGGCGGACGTACCTCAGCACATCCTTTCAACAGCTGGCGCAGATCCTTGGCAATATCCGTCATGTCATCAAAATCAGCAACATACTTCTGATGCATCCATTTCATGACTTGGGTGGCACGAAATCGTGCCTGCCCCATGGACAGGAGAAAGGCTTCAAGCTCGGGAAGGGTCATCCCCAGAAGATTGACACGGCTTGGGGACAATGCTTCTCGGGACAATGCTTCTTGGGCCAAAGGCTCTACTAAAGGCAAAGCAGCTTTTGTATCAGGAGTATCATGAGTCATGATGATCTGTCCGACGGGTTGCTACACCATTTATGTCGATATTCTTCACCATACCTCCTGTATCAAGACATGATCGCTGAATCAGAACATGATATCAGGAGGATGCTCCACACGCTGTCTTAGCGGGACAGCACTTCAACTGTACTGAAAAAATAGGCAATTTCCCGCGCAGCAGACTGAGGGGAATCAGAGCCATGCACCGCATTGGCATCAATGCTTTCAGCGAAATCCGCACGAATGGTTCCGGCAGCAGCCTTTTTCGGGTCGGTGGCTCCCATCAATTCACGGTTCAGAGCCACAGCATTTTCACCTTCAAGCACCTGCATCAATACAGGACCAGAAGTCATGAAGCTAATCAGATCTGGGAAGAAAGAGCGTTCGGCATGCTCCGCATAGAAACCTTCTGCCTCAGCCTTGCTAAGATGCTTCATCTTGCAGCCAACAACCTTGAGACTCGCCTGTTCAAAGCGGCTGAGAATGGCGCCAAGTACATTCTTGGCAACTGCATCGGGCTTAATCATCGAAAAGGTGCGTTCAATAGCCATAATCATTAATCCTGTGTCAAAATTGGCTCGGATTATACGCAGACAATGAACTCCTGACCAGTAGTTCTCTACGAATGTACGACAATTAGCCAACTTGACATCGTCACTGCCCTACGGAACAGGAATTATTCGGCTTTGCCTTCCCTGCGGGCCGTCACAGAACGACATTTATGTCTAAACCATAGACAAAAGCTCAGGATTACTAAACAGGCGGCAAACGCAGGCTGTTGGTGCAAAGGATGTCAGGACGCGCCCCAGAGCATAACATGGTTCAGCTGTGGCGGTTTACGCATATTTTCAATGTAAAGAATTCTAAACTCAGGCAACCGACAATCTCGAAGAAAGGCACCATGATAAGGCGAACCCTTGGCACTAATGATCGCCCGAACCTTGGGTGCATCCGCAATTTGAGTACGATGGGTGACAACTGCAATTTCTTCATTAGCCAAACGCACAAACACCCCTGGAGGAAAAGGGGTCAGTACCGAAGAAAGTGCTTTCTGCAATCGCTCATCTTGGTATTCTTGGGCAAGCACCTGTCGCGCCTGATCAGGAGACAGTCGTTCCCGATAGGCACGACGGGAAATCATCGCCGTATAACGCTCAGCAAGATTCAGCACCTTGGCCTCTTCACGGATTTCAACTTCTTTCAGACCTCGAGGATAACCACTGCCATCAATCGTCTCATGATGCAGGTGAACGATCTCAAGACAATGCTGATCATCAATACCAGCCTTGATGGCTGACTCAACCGCCAGTTCAGGATGTTTGCGCAAAACAGCCCGCTGTGCGTGCGTCAGTCGTGTTTGTGAACTGTTGAGCTTTTCCTGAAGGGAAAGATAAGCCAGATTGGCAATCACGGCAGCCTTGACCGATGACTCAAGACGTTCGCCCGACCACTGCAGACTCTTGCCAACCATACCAACAAACAAGGCATGGATCAGCGGCTGACGGCAAATGTTTTTCTGAGGGGAATACGCATGAGCCAATGCCAGACATGCATCCGCATCATCTTCACACAGATGGATAATACGCCTGCCCAGTCCAGTTAAACGACGGTGACTATCCGCTTCTGCCGACAAAACCCGATTGACTGTCAGTTCAATTTCTTCAATCAGTGATGGTATTTCCGCAAAAACAGCCGTTTTTCTTCCAGCAACTTCAACAGGAGCGACAACATCGTTCTGCGAGACAAACAAACCCCGTTCATAAAGTCGATCCAGTTGATCCTGTGTACTGATGACAAAACCACGGTTAAGCAGCAGCCGCCCCTCAGCATCATAGACATCAAAAGGAATCGGTTTGCCGACAACAACCGTTCCTATCTGCATTTTTTGAATGGACGCTGCCATACGACACCTGAATCATGTAAGCTAACTCATGATTCAGTATAGGCAATAATCAAACCAACCCCAGCTTAGGCGACCAATGGTCATCTACGACGGATCGTACTCATCCATCCAGCACATCTGTATGGCCTCCAGAATGCGCTCTCCGCAGTGTTCCGGCTGATCAGTGAACTCCGGCAGATCCATCACCCACTGCATCAGATCGGTAAACCGGACTTGGGCAGGATTCTGATCAGGGAAAACATCGAGCAGTGCGAGGGCAATTTCCCTGCTATCGGTCCATTTCATTAATTGGCTTCCTTAGCGTGATTGATACTGTATCGAGGAATTTCCACAACCAGATCCTGATTGGAAACCCTTGCCTGACAGGAAAGACGCGACTCTACTTCCAGTCCCCATGCCTGATCGAGCAAATCTGCTTCAAGATCATCCATATCGCTCAGGCTATCAAAACCTTCACGCACAACCACATGACAGGTTGTGCAGGCACAGGCGCAACCGCAGGCATGTTCAATGTCCACCCCTTGACGCAGGGCAGCCTCACATACCGACTCTCCAGATTCAGCCAAAATCAACGCCCCTTCAGGGCAGATTTCAGGATGCGGAAGAAAAACTATTTGCGGCATGGACTCGCTCCCTCTAAAAAAGCTTACATCAAAGGCCAAGGACTAATCGAGACTGTCAACAGTCCGTCCAGCCAGTGCCTTACGAATTTCATGATTCATGCGCCGTGCAGCAAAATCCTGACTATGCGCCTCAAGAATTTCCATGGCACGTCGTATGCGATCCGGATCTCGCTCATCTTCAAGAACTTGTTTCAGATAGCGGCGATCCTGCTCAAGCTGGGCCTGTTCATCAAGCGTCAGCAAGGAGGCATCTGCCGAGATCGCCGTATCCAGTGCCAGCAAAAGACGCTCAGCTTCGAGTCTGATTTCTCGAATGCTTCGCTCACGTTTATCCTGCTCGGCAAGTTCCATCGCCTGCTGAAGCATACTGGTAATGGTCTGCTCACTTAATCCGTGGCTGGGCTTGACCTGGACGTCCTGATGCACACCCGAATCAGGCTCAAGTGCTGAAACCGACAGGAGTCCATCGGCATCGACCTGAAAGGTCACCCGAATCTTGAGTGCACCAGCCACACGGGGCGGTAATCCTCGCAACTCAAACCGGGCCAGGGAGCGACAGTCATCAACCCGTTCGCGTTCACCCTGGACAACGTGCAACGACATGGCTGTCTGGCCATCCCTGAAGGTGGTAAATTCTTGTGAAACTGCAGCAGGAATGGGTGAATTGCGCGGCAACAGCCGCTCCACAAGCCCCCCCATGGTCTCAAGCCCCAGGGAAAGCGGCAAGACATCCAGTAGAAGCATCTCGACTTCAGGCTTGTTGCCAACCAGAGCATCTGCCTGGATAGCGGCTCCGAGTGCCACCACTTCATCCGGATCCAGATGTGCCAGAGGAGGCTTGCCAAAAAGCTCTTTCAAAGCGCTACGAATACGGGGGATACGGGTGGAACCCCCGACAAGGACAACCTCAAGAATCTGCGACATTTCGACGCCGGCATCACGCACAGCTCGGCGAAGACAACGCAGACTGCGCTCAACCCAAGGCTCAATCAGACGTTCCAGTCCGTTTCGGTCAAGCTCGGATTTCCAGTCTTGCCAGCAAACTTCCACTTTTGATTCGACACTCAGACGATGCTTGATGTCTCGAGCCAACTGGCGAAGTTCAAAGACCGCATGGGGCTCTTTTTCGTCCCAGCCCGACTGCACCCGAATCCAATCCATGAGCATATGATCGAGGTCATCACCACCGAGTTGGGTATCTCCTGCCGTTGCCAGAACCTGAAACACACCCTGATGCAGGCGCAACACCGACACATCCAGCGTCCCACCACCAAGGTCAAAAACCACGTGCAATCCTTCGGCCCCATGATCAAGACCATAAGCAACGGCTGCCGCAGTCGGCTCACTTAACAGTCGCAATACATGCAGGCCAGCCAGCCGGGCGGCATCCCGGGTAGCCTGACGCTGAGCGTCGTCAAAGTACGCCGGAACGGTAATGACGGCACCGGCAATATCCGCCCCCAAAATTGAGTCAGCCCGTGCCCGCAGGGCAGAGAGTATCAAAGCCGAAATTTCAACCGGTGTTTTCCAGCCATGAGGAGTCGCCAGAGCAACACTGCCTTCAACAGCACGAATCTCCTGCTGCCAGCGCCCCTGTTCGTGCACATCGCTAAGACTACGCCCCATCAAGCGCTTAACCGAAGCAACCACACTCAGAGGGTGATCGACCCCGGCACGCATGGCCTCATCCCCGACCACAACCTTTCCTTGATCGGAAAAATAGACAACCGACGGAACCAGCGTTCTCTCTTCTTGGGAAGCCAAGGCAACCGGGCGCCCCTGTCGCACTGTGGCCACTAGGGAATGAGTTGTACCAAGATCGATGCCAATTGCTTTTTGCCCAGAAGCTGTCCGCTTAGGTTCGCCAGGTTCTGAGATCTGAAGCAAATGCATGAACTACTCCTCAAATTCCAGGATATCAATCCTGTGATTGGCCTCATCACGAAGGCGTTGAAAAAACTGCATGGAGGTAAAATGATGCCGCGCCAGCTCCAAGCGGTCAGCCTCCAGGGATGCCTGAAAAGCATTGGCCTCTGTGCGCAGACGTTCAGAGAACAACCGTTGCAACTCATTAAGCTTGAAGAGATGATCGGCCTGTTCAAGTTGTTCACGCCAATCAATCTGCTCCATCAGAAATGCCGGTGACAAAACGACACGTTGCTGCAAATCCACACCGTGCAGACGCAAAAGATGCTCGGCACGCAACAAAGGCGACGTCAGAGTCTTCCAAGCCATATTGACTTCAGCCGCCATTGTGGCCATACGCAGTTGCTCTTCTGGCGCAGCCTGAACATGACGATCAGGATGATACTGGCGTTGAAGACGCTCATAAACCTGCTGCAAGACTTCCTGATCGACTTCAAAGCATTCCGGCACATGAAAAAGATGAAAATAGTTCAGCATGGGGACCTGTCAGTCAGACCGTAAAACTTTCACCACAACCACACTCTCCAGTCTTGTTCGGGTTATTGAACTTAAATCCCGAATTCAGACCCTCCTGCACAAAATCAAGTTCCGTACCATCCAGATAAACCATGCTTTTGCGATCCACAATGACTTTGACGCCCTGAGAATCAAAAACCTGATCCCCTTCGTCTAGAGTATCTGCAAACTCAAGCACATAGGCCAGCCCTGAACAGCCGCTGGTCTTGACACCAAGCCGGATTCCCTCACCCTTTCCCCGTTCCTGCAGCGATTGGGCAATATGCCTTGCAGCCGAAGAAGTCAACGACACACCCATGGTAGCACCTCAGGATTATGCAGTAGCCTGCTGTTTCTGTCTGTAATCGGCAACCGCTGCCTTAATGGCATCTTCGGCCAGAACAGAACAGTGAATCTTTACCGGAGGCAAAGCCAGTTCCTCAGCAATCTGGGTATTGCGAATCGTCAATGCTTCATCAAGCGTTTTGCCCTTGACCCACTCGGTCACCAGTGAGCTGGACGCAATGGCAGATCCACAACCATAGGTCTTAAAGCGCGCATCTTCAATCACGCCTTCATCATTGACCTTGATCTGCAGTCGCATCACATCCCCACAGGCGGGAGCACCTACCATACCGGTTCCAACCTGGGCGTCCTCATTGGAAAGACTGCCCACATTGCGCGGATTCTCATAATGATCCAGAACTTTTTCACTGTATGCCATGATATTCTCCTGCCGATCAATGTGCCACCCAGGCAACGGTTTTAAGATCTATTCCTGCCTTAAACATATCCCAGAGCGGCGAAAGCTCACGCAAT
The DNA here is from genome assembly GCA_021804485.1 of Pseudomonadota bacterium. Classification (GTDB taxonomy): domain Bacteria; phylum Pseudomonadota; class Gammaproteobacteria; order Pseudomonadales; family Moraxellaceae; genus JAJXWR01. The sequence continues at coordinate 31,005 of JAJZHM010000010.1, forward strand.
CGCACGACCGCTTGGTGAACTTTGGCCAGGACCGCATCAACATCGGCCTCCGTGGTAAAACGCCCCAGACTAAAGCGCAACGAACTGTGGGCTAATTCATCCGGAAGACCGATGGCACGCAAGACATAGGAAGGCTCAAGACTTGCCGAGGTACAGGCAGAACCGGATGACAGGGCTATATCCTTTAATGCCATGATCAGGGATTCTCCTTCCACAAAATTGAAGCTTGCGTTCACAAGACCGGCCACACGCTGTACCGGATCGCCGTTCAGAAAAACCTGTTCGAGAGACTGAAGACCCGACCACAAACGTTCCCGCAACCCGGCCAGACGCTGTTGTTCAACGTCCATCTCCATGCCTGCAATCCGGAATGCCTCCCCCATACCAACAATCTGGTGCGTCGGCAACGTGCCAGAACGCATACCTCGCTCATGCCCACCCCCATGGATCTGAGCCTCAATACGAACGCGTGGCTTGCGCCGCACATAAAGAGCTCCAACACCTTTCGGGCCATAGGTCTTGTGGGCACAAAAACTCATGAGATCGACCGGTAGCTGATCGAGATTGATACGCACCTTGCCGGTTGCCTGAGCTGCATCAACATGCAGCATAATGCCTCGTTCACGGGTCAGGGTACCTATGGCAGCAACATCAGTAATCGTACCGATCTCGTTATTGACCATCATCAGTGAAACAAGAATCGTGTCGGTACGTAAAGCTTCTCGCACAGCTTCAGGATGAATCAGTCCCGTCTGTTTTTCGGGCTCAAGGTAGGTTACCTCAAATCCTTCGCGCTCCAACTGCCGACAAGTATCAAGAACAGCCTTGTGCTCAATCATGGAAGTAACAATATGCTTGCCCTTATTCTTGTAAAAATGGGCTACCCCCTTGATGGCAAGGTTATCGGATTCTGTGGCACCTGAAGTCCAGACAATCTCACGAGGATCAGCGCCAACCAGAGACGCAACCTGTTCACGAGCCTCTTCAACCGCTTCCTCAGCCTGCCAGCCATAGACATGGGAACGTGAAGCCGGATTGCCAAAGACTCCATCCATGGTCAGATAGCGCATCATTTTTTCGGCAACCCGCGCATCAACCGGAGTCGTGGCAGCATAATCAAGATAAATCGGCAACTTAGACATAAAATTCTCCAAATCCAAATCAGGCCTGCACCAGCTTCAAGCGGGAACCTGTACCTGGCAAGTCAAGAACAGAACCGGTCGCCTGAGACTGACGTGCAGCAACTGCCCTGATCTCATGATTTTCCATAAGCTTTTGCAGGCTGATCGACGCCAAAAAACCATGAATCTGCTCACTGAGATCCATCCAGAGTTCATGCGTCAGACAGGTTTGACCATCCTGACAGTCGCCCTGCCCTGCACACCGGGTGGCATCGACCGATTCATCAACCGCATCAATAATCTGGACGATAAATATTTGCGCACCCGGACGACTAAGCAGATAACCGCCTCCCGGACCACGCACGCTCTGCACCAGATCAGCACGCCGCAAGCGCGCAAACAACTGCTCCAGGTACGATACGGAAATACTTTGACGCTGGGAGATATCCCCAAGGCTGACCGGCCCCTGTTGACTGTAGAGCGCCAGATCAAGCATCGCTGTTACCGCATAACGACCTTTGGTTGTCAGACGCATGTCGATTATCTCCTCGCCACAGACATGGTCACGATTCTACATATCCGAGTAAATTAGTCAAGTTTATTAACCGGGTCATCCTGATGAACAACCTGAAAATCCTCCTCCTTGAGTCTCGGCACACAGACCTCGGAAAAATCAGGCGACATGCGGTGTAGTGCTGCACAGATTGATTTCAGGCGATCATCCGTTGCCTGCATGTGATCCAGCAACGAACGAATAGCGACCAGAACCGGATCAGGCAGTTGTTCCGAACCAGTACCATAAGCATCAAATCCGACCCGACGGGCAATATCCTGCTTGGCTGCTTCGTGGGGATCAAGACCTTTGGCGATAATTCGTGCAGGAATCCCCACAACTGTTGCCCCTGGAGGAACGGGCCGAGTGACCACAGAATTGGAGCCGACCCGGGCACCCGCTCCGACAATAATGGGTCCCAGAACCTTGGCACCAGCCCCAACAACAACCCCATCCTCAAGCGTAGGATGACGCTTGCCCTTGTTCCAAGATGTTCCACCCAGAGTGACACCATGATAAAGAGTAACATCGTCACCGATTTCTGCTGTTTCCCCGATGACTACCCCCATGCCATGATCAATAAAAAACCGTCGACCAATACGGGCCCCCGGATGAATCTCAATACCGGTCATGAAACGCCCCAGAGTCGAAATCATCCGTGCCAAGGTACAGGCACCCATCAGCCAGAAGCGATGCGCCAACCGATGGAAAAAGAGCGCATGAATGCCTGGATACATCAGAATAACTTCAAAGGTATTTCGGGCAGCCGGGTCCCGATCAAAAACCGAACGAATATCCTCGCGCAAATCACTCCAATAACTCATCAGGATTCTCGCTGTCTTGAAGGTTGATGATCCGACCGCTGGTTGTTCATTTTAAGCACATCCTTGAAAAACCCCCGCAGCAGATTGTATTCCAGCCGATCCAGACGAACACGCTGAAATAACCGCTGGATGCGCACAAGCATTGGACCTGGATGCTCAACATCAAGAAACCCAACCGCACGAAACGCCTGCTCCATATGCTTATAAAACTGTTGCATCAGTTCCTGAGATACCGGGGGTTCATCCCATTCGACGTGCGTCAAGGGCATCTGCACCACTGCCGGCTGCGCCGGGCTCAGGGTCGCGAGCCAAGCCATCCGGATCTCATAACAGACCACTTGCATCGCAGCCGCCACATTCAGAACCGAATAATCCGGATTGGTCGGAATCTCAAGATGCACATGACAGAGTTGCAGTTCCTCATTGGTCAGACCACGATCTTCCCGCCCAAAAAGAATGGCAATATCCAGATCATGTGCGGCACACTCATGCATCATTTGCTCTGCAACCTGCCGGGCATCAAAACGCGGCCAGGGAATATGACGCAGTCGGGCACTGGTACCCACCACCCAGCCAACACCCTGCAGAGCCTCATTAAGATCATCCACGACCACAGCTGTATCAAGCAAATCGGCAGCACCAGAGGCCAGTGCAGTCGAATCGGCATGGGGGAAATGCTCGGGACGCACCAGAAAGAGACGACTCAAACCCATCGTTTTCATGGCACGAGCAGCCGAACCAATATTACCCGGATGGGTCGTATGGATCATCACTATTCGGATACGATGCAACATCGTCTCACGCAAAGCAGCTGAATCTGGACGCAAAGCTACATCTCTTATGAACGTAATGACAAAGATTCAGAAACCAACACTCGCCAAGCAATCAAATGCAGGACACTGAGCAAAAAACGCATATTGGCTGATTGTATCACGATGCAGCGGGATACTCATCTCGCAGTACAAACACCCAGCAATTCTCATTATGAAATATAGTGATCGCAACAACTGCTGGACAAAGCCCTTCTACTGCGGTATAACAGTCTGGGTTTTTCCTCAACGACCT
>JAJZHM010000011.1 GCA_021804485.1 Pseudomonadota bacterium
TGAGTTTTTTGTGGCCCGCTACCGGGCCCACTACGACGAACAAGGCATCGCACCTGAAACCCTGCAAGCCGTCCTCGCCCGTGAAAGTCTGGAACCGCGCTGTGTCGATCTTCGTGTCCAAGCATTACACCTGTTTATGCAACATCCAGCGCTGATCCATCTAGCCGCTGCTGACCGTCGTGTTCGCCGACTGCTGGAAGGCCACAGTCATGAGGCGGCAGAACACATTGATCCGGGCCTCTTTGAAACCGAGGCTGAACATCGGCTGCATCAGCGTATAGTCGACCTAAATCCGCAGTTGAGTGCTCTGGTTGCTGAGGAGAACTATCAGCAAGCTCTGGAACGACTTGCTGATCTGCGCACTGAGGTCGATGGCTTTTTTGAACAGGTTATGGTTTTGGTTGATCAGGGCAATGTACGCAATAATCGCCTTGGACTGCTGAAGCAACTGCACCATCAGCTGAGTTCTGTGGCTGACCTGTCACTGATTGGACGCTAATATGCCGATTTTGGTCTTGGATCGGGACGGTGTTATTAATAAAGATCGGGATGACTATGTCCGCACCGTAGAGCAATGGGTTCCTATCCCAGGCTCGATCGAAGCGATGGCTCGACTTGTTCATGCTGGCTGGGATATTTATATTGCAACCAACCAGTCTGGCCTTGGCCGAGGCTATTACAGCGAGGCAGTCCTTCGTGCTATGCATGAACATATGCGTATTCTGCTGGCTCGTCTTGGTGCCCGGGTTGAAGGCATTGTCTGGTGCCCCCATACCCCATCCCAGTCCTGTGATTGCCGTAAACCGTTGCCAGGCATGCTCGACACCATTCGAGCTCTCGCCGGCCTCAACAGCTTGAGCGGAGTGCCGCTGATTGGCGACAGTATTCGTGACCTGGAAGCAGCCGATGCACGCGCCATGAGGCCCTTTCTGGTTCGCACCGGTAAGGGCCAGATCAGTGAAGAGGAAATCTCCGCCAATCCACAACACTCCTTCCACCAGGTCAAGATCTACGATGATCTTGCTGCCTGGGCTGATGACTGGCTGATTAATCAGGGTTGATCAGCGTTTTCTCACTCCACATATTGGACTTAATCGGCAGTCCCTGGAAGAACCGATCAGCATCGCGGGAAGACTGCATCGGAACTTCTTCCATGGTCACATGTCCGCCCCATGGATAGATCACAATGGGCGCTGCAGGCAAATCATGATGCCAGCGTAACAAAAGCTTGCGCGGCACAAACTGATCTTTGGCACCCCACTCAATCATCATGGGGGTTTTAATCAACGGGATCATTTTCGCATAGTGTTCGGTTAGAGAAGCCTTACGCAGGGCGACCAGTGTTTTCATCATGGCCACCCGATTGCCCTGACGCTGGGAGAGATCGTAATAGCGCTCAATAATTCCATCATTCAATCGGTCAGGGTCAGCATACACTTCGCGCGCCACATGGGTCACCAAGGCGCGTGGTGCTCCAAGATAGCTCAGATCACGAATCCCTGGGGTTGTCATGAAATTGATAATCGGCGGCAGTTTTTGCGGATACCCCAAGGGCTGAATCAGGACCATTTTGTCAATCCGTTCTGGATGGTGCAAGGCATACATCCAGGCAATCATACCCCCTTGAGAATTGCCCGCCAGATCAAACCGATCCAGTTTGATCGCATCAACAAAGTCACTAAAAAACTGTTCCAGGTGCTCGGGGGAGTAATCATCTGAGCCCTTAAGGGGACCTGTAAGACCATTGCCCGGCATATCGAGCCGCACGATGCGGTAGCTACGACCCAGATAGTGTACCCAGCCATCCCAGGTCTGCATGGAGGCCATAACGGCATGCACCAACACCAGAGTTGGCCCGTCTGCATTACCTTCAATCCGATAATGTACAGGAGTCCCATCGACCACGACAAACCGGGAAAAACGGTTGGCATAGCGAGCCTTGAGCACATCCATAGACTGATGGCCCATGCCCAGCGAGCTGCATCCCGTCATAACGATAAAGGACACTGCCAATAGAAAGCTGATCAAACGCCTTACCCGCATCTTCCCTGCGCCCAGGTCCGCCATAATCATTCCTTGTACACTTTTTAGCTACTGCGTTCCATTATAGCCCTGATTTCAGTTGAAACCGAGCCATGCATACCGCCATGATTACCATAGAGCAACAAAGACATCAACCCGATGTCACCTATTGCGTTAGGATCGGTGAATTTGCCTGAAAAAATTGTCATGGAGGTCATTCTGTTCCCGTTCGGGCATGATAGTCTAGATGTCGAGGGAGGGAAGACCAATGAACACAATGAAAAAAAGGAAGGTCTGGATCACTGGGGCGAGCAGCGGTATTGGGCGGGCCCTAGCCATAGAACTGGCTGGTAAAGGTTATGATCTGGCGCTGACAGCACGCAGGGTTGATCTGCTCAGGAGCTTACGAGATGAACTGCAGGGCTATCCGGTTCATATTGAGGTTGCCGAGCTTGATGTATCCCGGCCTGACGACATACCGGACGTTCTGGAACGGCTGGTCGAAGCCTTGGGAGGACTCGATATTGCCATTGCCAATGCGGGCATTACTCATGTACACCGTACCGGCGATCTTCAGCACATTGCAAAAGAATATCAGGTGATCCAGACAAACGTGATCGGCGCGATTGCCACATTGAATGCCGCTGCAGCGCAGTTTCTCAAGCAGGGACATGGCCAGCTTGTCGGAATTTCCTCGGTCGCAGCTTGGTTAACACTACCAGGCAGTGCGACTTATTGTGCTTCCAAGGCAGCCCTGACCGCTTGGCTTAATGCTGTCCGCGTCGAACTTGAACCACATGGAATTCAGGTTCTGAGCGTACATCCTGGCTTTATCGAAACGGATATCGCTCCCAACATGAAGCGCTATCCTTTTGTTATTACGGCTGAATCCGCTGCCACATCGATTGCACAGGCACTCGGCACAACAACGCGAACACTGGTTGTGCCGCAATGGCCCTGGCAGTATCTTGTTCCTGTGCTGCGCCGGATTCCAGATCGTCTGTTGCAGCGCATGCTTTAGCAAGGAGGTTAGGAGATGAAACCCTTAGGCCCAGTTGACCAGCTTTTCCTCTGGATGGAACGCCGCCAGCAACCCATGCATGTGGCCGGACTTCAGTTATTTACCTATCCTGAAGACGCAGGCCCCCGCTACGTCAGTGATCTTGCCGAGCAGTTGCGTGCGTTCAAAACACCTGTTTATCCCTTTAACCAGCGCCTTGAAACACGTCTGGGTCAGGCATTCTGGGAAGAAGATCACCAGTTTGATCTGGAGCACCACTTTCGCCATGAGGCCTTGCCCAAACCAGGCCGGATTCGTGAACTTTTGGCGCTCGTGTCTGCCGAGCACAGCAATTTGCTTGATCGGGCCCGGCCCCTGTGGGAAGTTCACCTCATTGAAGGCATCCAGGGTAAACGTTTTGCTCTTTACAGCAAAATTCATCACAGCGTAGTTGATGGCGTCTCGGCCATGCGGATGGGGATGCGTGCCCTCTCCACTGATTCTGAAGAACGCAACTTGCCGCCACTATGGGCTCGGCCACAAAAGCGCCGGGAACTGACCCTGCCCAATGTAGCGGATATGGCAACGGGTCTGGCCCGATTGACATCGGGGCTGGGGGCACAGGTTACGACCATGCCGACCGTCATTCGGGAAGTGATGCGCTCCATGCAAAAGGCGCGCAAGGACCCTGACTATGTCTCAGTCTTCCAGGCCCCGGAGTGCATTCTCAATACCCGCATCACCGGCTCAAGGCGTTTTGCAGCCCAGTCCTATTCGCTGTCGCGTATTCGGGCCATTGCCCGAGCCATGGACTGCACCATTAACGATGTGGTTCTCACCATCTGCGGGGGCGCTCTACGCGAGTACCTGATCAGTCAGCGAGCCTTGCCTGATCGCCCCCTGATTGCCATGGTTCCCCTTAACCTTCGCCAGGACGACAGTGTCGGGGGAAATGAGATTGCCATGATTCTGGCCAATCTTGGGACCCATATCGCCGACCCAGCCCATCGGCTGCAGGTCGTACGTGCTTCGGTGCTCGACGCCAAACACCGTTTCAGCCAGATGACCCCAGCTGAAATTCTTAATTATACCGCTTTGACTCTGGCACCGGGAGGAATGCATCTGCTCACCGGCCTGGCACCTTCATGGTTGGCATTCAACGTCGTTATTTCTAATGTACCAGGTCCTAAGGAGCCGTTGTACTGGAACGGTGCGCGACTTCAGGGAATCTATCCGGTATCGATTGTGCTTGACCGCATGGCAATCAATATCACGCTAACCAGCTATGTTGACTCTCTTGAGTTTGGCATCATTGCCTGTCGGCGCACACTCCCTTCCGTGCAGAGACTGCTGGATTATCTGGAAACCAACATCGTCGAACTGGAGCGCGCAGCCGGCATTATTCCTTAAGTTGGTACGAAGCGACTCACAGCGCGCCTGCACTGCGGTTTGCAGGCGTTGCTGCTTGCTCCTGTTCCAAGGCATGCACCCGAATCTGCTCTTGGGGCGAAAACAAACTGCTGCGCAACTGATCCACCTGATTTTGCTGCTCATCAGGACTTAAGGCACTATTGTTCATCAAGGCCGACCTTTGCTGCAAGAACTGCTGTACCTTGCCATCAAACTGGTTTTGAGCCTGATCCAAAGTTTCCAGACGGTCGGCAGCCGCGGCTCCTACCAGATTTTCACGGATCTGGCGTAGCTGGGCAGCCGATCCATGGCGTTTCTTCCAATCAGAAGTCAAAGTCTGGAGCGACTCATACTGGATCTGAGGTTGCATGGACTGACGCAACTGCATTGGCAAGGTATCGAGGGCCTCGGCAAGAGCCGATGCCTTAGCCTCAGGGCTCAGTTGGGTATTCTGCATGATCTGCATCCGGGTCAAGGTATACTGGTCATAAACTTCCTGTTCACCAAAGAACGCCTGCAGAACATCCGGTTCAAAATACTGTTTACGCAAACTCTGTAAAGCACTCATGCGTCCTCGCAGAATCGCCAGATCCGGGTGAGGGCCGGTCGAACTATCGGGCAGATTCTGTGTGGCTTTCTTGTAGGCAATATATTCATCGAGAATATGCAGAGCTTGGGTTTCAGCTTGGGTCGAAAGGTGATGACTATGAATATAGGCCTTGATACGGTTCAGAATAATGCTGACCGGCTCTTCACCTTGGGCACTCAGAAAAAAATCAAACAGGTCGCGCAAGGCTCGGCTCAAAATCAGATGACCATTGGCATCCATCTGCAGACCATCCGGAACATCAGCTCCCTGCAAGCTGTGGGGCAGGGCCTCAAGACCGGTCACAAAGCGAGGCAAGGATGGTAAGGCGACCGTGTTCAGTGCCGCTGCAGACACTCCGGCTTGACCTGCATCAGCCGAACGCTGCTCACGTTGCTGCAACACGATAAATAACAGCAACAGCGCCAAAGCAAGTACGAGCAACCAGCGGATCATGCGTACACGAGATTTCATGTCCAATTTCCTGAATCTGATGATGGAGTAGCGTTATGGTTATTGGTGGCGATACACTCTGAGTCTCCCCAATCCAGAAGCTCATCGTCATGCATGGCGCAAAGCATATCGATCCTGTCCCAAAGGTCAAGATTTTCCTCCTGAACGGTTCTGTGATGCTTCTTCTTGTCCTGCTGCATTGTCCTGGAGCAGTGGCATTGCGACTTTACAGTCCTGACCTGAGGCAAGGGGGCTGGTTTCAACCCAAACAGCTTTTTCATGGAGATGGCTGTACCGGCCTTAATCAACCTCCTGATCTGTACTGGACTGATATACCCAAGGGAACACGCAGTTTGGCAATAACCCTGTTCGACCCCGATGCGGCGAACGGGCAGGGGTGGTGGCATTGGATTGCCTTTAATATTCCGGCCGTTGCCCAGCATCTGGCCTCGCACCCTAAGGCCTTGCAAAGCGCTGAGAATGATTTTGGCAGCCAAGGCTATGGAGGTCCGTGCCCACCGATCGGGGACGCACCACACCATTATCTTTTTACCCTGTTTGCCCTACCGCTATCGCCCCTGCCAGCCTTTAGCGACCGGAACACACTGATCCAATGGCTGAACCAGCATGCGCTCGCAAAAGCAACCCTGGGTGGTCGTTACGGACGCTAAGCGATCAACCAATCAGGACAGCTGAGAGCGCCGATCCGGACGAATGCCGTTCATCTTTGCCAAAAAACGCTTAGACGGGCAGGATCAGCGCAGAAACCTTAGCAACATACCCCAAGATTGTCATAACAATACAACAAGAGGCTGATCCATGAATCGTTTGCTCACTATTGTGCTGTCCCTAATGATGTTATCACCCGCATGGGCTGCACTGCACAGTTCGGGTGGCTGGATGCGCGATGACCAAAATCGGGTGGTGATGCTGCATGGCGTGAATGTAGTCTGGAAGTCCAGTCCCTATGTGGCACCAAACGCCTTGAACGGCTTTACCGCTCAGGATGCCGACTGGCTGAAGGCGCATGGATTCAACTCGGTACGTCTTGGGGTGCTGTTCGCAGGTGTCATGCCTCAACGAGGTTCGATCAATAGCAGCTACCTGAATCAGGTAGACCGTATCGTGCAGTTGCTTGCAGAACGCGGAATTTACTCCTTGCTCGACTTCCATCAGGATCTTTACAACGAAAAATACAAGGGTGAGGGTTTTCCATCCTGGGCGGTCTATGATTACGGTATTCCCAGTTTCTACAACCCTGGATTTCCCGCGGGCTATCTGACCTGGAATGTTGAAACCGCGTACCATAATTTCTGGTACAACACCAACAACGTCTGGATGTATTATCAGCAGGCACTCATGGCGGTCGCACAGAAATGGGCCAACCAGCCTTATCTCGCAGGCTATGATGTCATCAATGAGCCTGCTCCGGGCTACGAATATGTCAGCTGCTTTCTGGCCCAGGGATGCAGTGACTTTGACCATATTCTGCAAAATTTTGAAACTAACATGCAGGCAGGTATCCGCCGTGTCGACCAAAAACATATCATCTGGGTTGAACCCAACATTCTTTTTGATTTTGGCATCCCCAGCTATCTGAATCAGTCCAGCAACTGGCAAGATAAAAACAATATCGGCTTTTCATGGCACAACTACTGCCTGACCCAGTCAGCTGCCAATACTCTTGGTTTTCCTGCACCAGCTTCCTGTATGGATCCTGAATCTGCTGCGTTTTCGCATGCCCGCTCGACCCAGAGCCGACTTCAGTCTGCTTCATTTATGACAGAATTCGGCTCAAGTGACGACCTCGGAGATATTAGCCGGGTAACGCAACTGGCGGATCAGAATCTCAGTAGCTGGAACTACTGGGCCTACAAAACATTTAATGATCCTACCGGTTCGGGTCAGACCGAAAGCATGTTCAGTAATGACCAGGATACCGGTTCGGTCAAGACCGGCAAGCTGGCCTTACTTGAGCGCGCATATCCCCAGGCAACCGCAGGTACTCCGATCAGCTTATCGTTTGATCCGGCCAGTGGTAACTTTAGCTACAGCTATACGGCAGAACCTGCCAGCGGACCCACCGTCATCTATGTCCCCTCACTGCATTACCCCAATGGTTATTCAGTTTCTGTGCAAGGTGCCCAGGTGATCTCGGCCCCGAACAGCAGCAACCTGATGCTGCAGAACAATGGCACCGGTCAAACCGTTCAGGTTCATATTTGGGCTCGTTAGACGTATTTAATCAGTAAGCCAAGTTACCCCAGTCTTTGATTCAATACGAAGGCTGGGGTTTAAGATAGAAAACAATATCAAGCACCATCAGGCACGAACAGGTTCCAGACGTGCATACTGCATCATCAGCCACTTACTGCCTTCCCGCCCAAAATTGATCTGCACTCTGGCCTGAGCGCCCTGACCCTCCATATCCATAACCGTGCCTTCGCCCCAACGCGGGTGTCGAACCTGCATACCCAGATTCAGCTGTCCTTGCAGCGCTCCGGGATCTGGATCGGTTGAACGAAAGGCCGATACCGAATTTGATGTTGTCAGTACGGTATGCCCCTTGACCTGCTGCACAACATGCTCAGGCAACTCCTTAAGAAAACGGGAGGGAATCGTTATCTTCTCTGAACCAAACAGACGGCGTACTTCGGCATAACTCAAATACAGTTCGGACTGGGCCCGTGTCATGCCGACATAGCAAAGACGGCGCTCTTCCTCCAACTGATCATTATCAAGAGCCATATTGTGCGGAAAGAGACCGTCCTCCAGGCCGCTGATAAACACAACAGGAAACTCCAGTCCCTTCGCCGCATGCAAAGTCATCAACTGAACAGCAGAATCTTGGGGGGCCGCACTGTCCTCGCCGGACTCCAGAGAAACATGGTCGAGAAAGGCAGCAGTCAGAGAGGCATGTTCTCCTTCTTCAGGATGATAACCCACAACAAATTCCCGAGCTGCCTGAACAAGTTCCAGTAGATTTTCTACCCGGTTCTGGGCTCGTTCATCATGTTCCCCGGCATAGAAGGTCTTGAGGCCGCTGGCTTCAAGCAAATGCTCCATCCGTTCATGAAGCGGAGCCTGCGCATCAGCACTCAGTTGCTGGATCAACGCAACAAACTCACTCAGTCGACTCGTTGCCCGAGGTGGCAGGACAGTCTTCTGTAGCGCACCTAAAGAAGCCTGCCACAGACTGATGCCCTGCTGCTGGGCAAACAGGCGCAGGCTATCGAGTGTCTTCTCACCTAGGCCACGGGGAGGCATGTTAATGATGCGTTCGAATGCTGTATCATCGTCTGGCAGAACAGCCAGTCGCAAATATGCCATGGCTGTCCGGATCTCAGCCCGATCGAAGAAGCGTAGTCCACCGTGAATTCGATAGGGAATTGCCGCACTGACCAAAGCTTCTTCAAGAACACGCGACTGGGCATTGGATCGATAGAGCAGCGCACAGTCACGCCATGCGACACCCTGATCGCGCTTGCGAAGAATTGTCTGGGCAATGGCCCGGGCTTCATCCAGATCGTTAAAGGCCCGATAAAGTTGCACCTTATGGCCTTCGGGTCGATCCGTCCAAAGCACTTTACCCAACCGCCCAGAATTACGTTCAATAACCGCATTGGCCGCAGCAAGGATATGTCCGCTTGAACGATAGTTCTGTTCCAGTTTAATGACTTCCGCGAGGGGATAATCCCGTGAAAAATTACGGATATGATCCACACAAGCGCCCCGCCATCCATAAATACTCTGGTCATCATCACCCACAACGGTAAAAAAGGTGGTGGATCCGGTCAGTAATTTCAGCCAGGCATACTGAACATCATTGGTATCCTGAAACTCATCAACCAGCACATGCCGAAACCGCCTCTGATAATGCTCTCTTAAAACGATATTATTTTGCAGCATCTCCACGCAGCGTAGCAGGATTTCAGCGAAATCAACCAGACCGGCGCGCTGACAATGCTGTTCATAATCGTCCATCAAGGTTTGCAAGGCATCCAGATGGGCAGGTTTCAGACCTTCGGGCAGATAACCTCGTATCCCTAATTCCTTACCTCGGTTGATCCAGTAGGCCAATTGACGGGGAGGCCACTCCTTTTCATCCATATGGCGGTTTTTGGCCAGACGTTTGATAAGACGTTGCTGATCATCCGCATCAAGAATTTGGAACTCAGCTGGCAAGCCTGCTTCCTGAAAATGGGTACGCAACAGGCGGTGCCCCAGACCATGAAATGTCCCAATCCAAAGGCCCTGCACAGGCCGGTCCAGCAACTGAACCAAACGTTCACGCATCTCATGAGCCGCTTTGTTGGTAAACGTTACGGCCAATACACTGTAGGGGGAAAGGTCATAATGGCTACAAAACCAGGCAAGGCGCTGAGTCAAAACCCGGGTCTTGCCTGAACCAGCCCCTGCCAGAACAAGAACATGTTGCGTCGCCGAGGTCACTGCCTGCTGTTGGGCCGGGTTCAGGTTCTGGGTTAATTGCAAGGGCTGATCCATTTCACCTTCCGTTCAGGTCTGACACACTGGACACCACGTTGTCGAGCGTCCAACAATCCGCACCGTTTGAAGCGCGGCACCACAATCAGGGCACAATTTACCCTTGCGCCCATAAACCTTGAGTTGCAGCTGAAAGTAGCCCGTTTCGCCATGACCATGAACGTAATCACGCAGGGAACTTCCACCCACACGCAAAGCATGCTGCAACTGATCGGTCACTGCCGGAACCAGACATTCAACGTCTCCATGACTGAGCTGACCTGCTGGTTTTGCCGGATAAATACCTGCAGCAAAAAGGGCTTCCTGAGCATAGATATTTCCGACACCGACCACGATCCGCTGATTCATCAGCAGCGCCTTGATGGATACCTGTTTATTTCTTGAATGTTGCCACAAATAGGCCTCATTCCAGTCGGACGATAAAGGCTCTACACCCAGATGCAGCAGCAGTGGATGATTTTGCCAGTCATCTCCAGTAAAAAGTATGGATCCAAAGCGACGTGGGTCATGATAACGCACATCAAGCGCGTTGAGTGACCAGAATACATGGTCATGAGGTCGAACAGGTGCCTCTGGCAGGCTAAGGCGTAGACTTCCAGACATGCCAAGATGAACCAGCATGACCTTTTGATTGGACCAAAAGAAGAGAAGGTATTTGGCACGGCGGTCAATGGCTGTTATGGATTGTCCCAGACAGGACCGCAACGCCACTGAATCAACCGGCCATCTCAAGCGGTCATTCCTGATTTCCACACGTTCCAGAGGGTAGCCGACCACACGAGGAACAAGCCCCAGACGCGTGGTTTCTACTTCAGGAAGTTCAGGCACGGGCTCTAACTCCAGAAACGGTTAGAGCCTCCTGATTACTTGATCTTGGCTTCCTTGAACACAACATGCTGACGAATCTTCGGATCAAACTTCTTGATCTCAAATTTTTCAGGCATGGTTCGCTTGTTCTTGGTTGTTGTATAAAAATATCCCGTACCGGCAGTAGATACCAGACGGATTTTTTCACGAGCACCCTTGGCCATTTAAAACGCTCCTCAGATTTTTTCACCACGGGCACGAATGTCAGCAACAACTGCTTCAATACCCAGTTTATCGATAATACGCATTCCCTTGGGTGTCAGCCTCAGTCGTACAAAACGACGCTCACTCTCCAACCAGAAACGGTGGTAATGCAAATTAGGTTCGAACCGACGGTTCGTCTTGATATTGGAATGGGAAATATTGTGACCGGTGATGGGTCGCTTTCCAGTCACCTGACATACCTTGGACATCTGCAATCTCCGCGCTACGTATCTGCATGCTTCGATCCACGGTACCGTCACTCAGAGTGTCCGATGCAAGCCGTGGCGAACGAGGGCGTGATTTATAACAGATGTTCCGAGTATTTGCAAGGGCTTTCTTGGGACATGGCGTTGCTGGGGTGGAATGAGTGGGTTCCAGACACCCCAGTGAACATGGCAAGAAACTCAGGATGTCGATGAGCGAAGCATGCGCTTTAAAAAAGGAGCCAACTCAGATTCAGGTACAGGACGACTGACCAGATAACCCTGAATACCATCACATTGCTCAGCTTTGAGAAAATCCCGTATAGCCTCGGTCTCCACCCCTTCTGCCATGACAGAGAGGTTCAGACTGTGCGCCATTGCAATGATGGCTTTCGTTATAGCCTCGTCATCTGGGCTAGTACTCAGGTCACGAATAAACGCTTGGTCAATCTTCAAGGTATTGATCGGAAATTTTTTCAAGTAACTTAACGATGAATACCCTGTGCCAAAATCATCCAGAGACAACTCAATCCCCATATTCCTTAACCGATGGAGCGTATCCAGCGTCCCTTCCGAATCTTCCATCAAGGACGACTCGGTCAATTCCAGTTCAAGGAGGTGAGGATCAACGCCGGTAATATCGAGAACCCGTTGGACGATCTGCAATAGAGTCCCTTTGCGCAATTGATGCGCCGAGACATTAACGGATGTCTTGATGCGTCCTACTCCAGACTCAATCCAGAACTGAATCTGACGACACGCTTTTTCCAGCACCAGTTCAGAAATGGCTGATACCAATCCGCTTTCTTCGGCCATTGGCATAAAGTCGGAAGGAGCCAACAAACCAAGACTGGGGTGATTCCAGCGCACCAAGGCCTCTACCCCCATCAGCTGATTATCTTTCAAGCTGATTTTCGGCTGATAATACACCACAAACTCGTCTCGAAAGATGGCCTTGCGCAGCTGGCTTTCGAGATTGACTTGCTCAATGGAGGATGCGCGCAAATCCTCCGAATAGAACCGCCAGCTGTTACCTCCAACCCGTTTGGCTTGCTGCAGCGCGATATCAGCATGATTCAATAATGTCTGGGCATCAGCCCCATGTTCCGGATAGAGACTGATACCTAAGGAGCAGCCAAGCAGGATCTCATGCTGTTCAATGCGAAAAGGCCTGCGAATCTCACCAACCACCCGACCACAAAAATCTTCCACATCACGCCGGCTCTTTAGTTCATCCAGAAACACGGCGAATTCATCACCGCCAAAACGAGCCAAACAATCGGCATCGACCCTTACTCTGGCTAAACGATTAGCAGCTTCTTTCAAGAGGGCATCACCAACTTCATGCCCCAATGAATTGTTGACCTGCTTAAAACGATCAAGGTCCATGAACAAGACTGCAAACTGCTTCTGACCCTCTTCAGCGGATTTTTTACGCTCCTCGAGCCGACTTCTAAAGAGTTGCCGGTTGGCAAAACCGGTCAGCTTGTCGTAGTTATCAAGGTAGACAATCTGTTTTTCGGCCTCGCGCCGCGCCGTCACATCGGTAATAAGACCAACATAGTGGCTGATTTGACCCCGCTCATCCCGTACCGAAGAAATACGGAGCCATTGCTGAAAAGATTCCCCATTCTTCTTATAGTCATTAAACTCACTTTCCCAATGACCATCTCGCCGCAAAAAATCGGTAATCTGCTGATAAAAACGCCGCATTCCGGGCACACTATGGCACTCATCGATACGACAGTTCAAAACCTGTTCTTCGCTGATTCCATACAGACTGGCATAGTAAGGGTTGATTGCCAGAAAGCGAAAGTCCTCATCCAAAATGAATATCCCTTCTTCAGCGACCCTAAAAACGGTTGCAGAAAGACGATCTTTCTCACGCGCATTGCGCTCCTGGGTAATATCACGCCGTATGCCCAACATACGCACCGCAACACCCTGCTCATTACGCTCAGTGACTCGTCCGCGATCCTCAACCCAGACCCAGAAGCCACGCTTGTGCCGAATACGGTAGGCGGCACGATAGTGGGGTGTACGCTGACGCATATGGGCGACCAGTGCGCGCAAAACCTTAAATGTATCTTCCGGATGCACAATCTGGCGAAGATTCTGAACCATTTCATGAAGTTCTGATTCTTCATAGCCAAGCAGAAGATCAAAATGTGAGTGGTGCAGAATATTCTCAGGGATCTGCCAGTCCCAGAAGCCAACCTCAGCGGCATCAATCGCCTGAGTCAAACGGTTTTGGCTGAGCAAGAGATCGACATTCAAGCGTCGGAGCGCCTCCGTTCGTTCCTGAACCTTGGCTTCCAAGGAGTGATTAATTTTTCCAAGCTCATCCTGGGCCAACGTCCGTTCATGAACTTCCATTGCAAGCATCTGGTTCATATCGACAATCTGATGCTGCGACTGATTAAGGGAACTGATCAGTTTCTCGCGAGCAACTTCAATCTCCGCCGAACGTTTCTGCTCATGAAGAATCCTACTGGCAACAGCCCAAAGACATACTGCCAGCGCAACGAGCGCGCTTTCGATGCGCAACGAAACCCCCACCTGAAATCGTTGCAGCCAGAAGAGCGCCGGTGCCAGACTCAACAACAGATAAACACCATACTGGATGGATGAAAGCCTGCTTTCAGCAAGAAAAGCCAATGCCTGAATCAGAAAGAGCAGACTGAGAACAGGAATCTGTTCCACCTGATCCACTGGATTGATCCAGCCCGAGAACCAGTAACTCCCCCACAATCCACCCAAAACAAGAGTATGCAGCCAGTTGCGGCTGCCGATTCTTCCCCACAGACCAAGCAGTCGCAAGCCGGCATAAAGAACACAACCGAACAGCCAGAGCCTCTGAATATCCTGAAGAAGCGGTTCATTCAAAAGACCGTTCAAGGCCAAAATGAACAGACAGATGATATTTACAAAAGGCCCAACCCAGCCCTTGCTCCGTTCTGAGCTTATCATAGCCTCCACGTGATTGAACGGTGCAGGTTCCGGATTTATTTGCCTCATGAGCCGTAACACTCGAGATGTTCCCCTATGTAGTGTAACACTGGTTTGAACGCTTTCGAGTCGATCCATTGCGGATGTGTACTTTCATACGACTGAACTTAGAAATTCTCTGGATTTCAACAAGAATTCAGCTAGGATGGGTTTATGATCCATTTGTATCAGCGCGGAGCACATGATGAACAAGCGCCATATCAGACAATGCCTTCTGGCCGGTTTCTTTGGACTATCGATGATCAGCTTCAGTGTTCGGGCCACGGCTGATGGCGGCATGGATGACACCAATTCAATGTTTGACACGGATGAACTGCAAAACACACCATCACTCATTGCAATGGCAGGTGACCTTCTATTAGCCCGCCCCATTCTGGCAGGAATTACCTTGGTTGGGACTGGGCTTTTTGTGGCGACATTGCCCTTCAGTGCTGCGGGTGGCAATGTTCGTGAAGCCGCCACAGTCCTGGTTAAAGGTCCAGCCGAGCAGGCTTTTGTACGCTGCCTGGGCTGTACCGCCACACAGGAACGCTGGCGCAAGGAGCGTGAAGCCAAGGAAGCCCAGACCGGCATCAAGACTGATACTGCGGTCAATTACTAAGAATCCTTGGGGTTTTTTGACTGAAGCCATTTCAGCTTGAGTAACAGTTGATCGTGACCTTCCTGATAATCTGAATCGTAGGGTATGCAGTCTACAGGACACACGCGCTGACACTGAGGCTGCTCAAAATGCCCTACACACTCAGTACATCGCAGTGGGTCAATCTCATACACCTCGTCCCCAGGATATATGGCCTGATTTGGACATACAGGTTCACAAACATCGCAGTTGATACATTGTTCCGTTATCTTAAGCGCCATATACCTGTGCCGCTTGAACGAGGGCATCCGCAACATCTGCTGCTACAAATTTGCGGATATCTCCCCCAAGAAGTGCTATTTCCCGCACAAGCGTCGAGGAGATGTAGGACAGATGTTCTGAAGGAGTGAGGAAGACTGTTTCGATTGAGGAATCAAGTTGACGATTCATGTTCGCAAGCTGGAACTCATATTCAAAGTCCGATACTGCACGCAATCCTCGCAATACGATATGGGCATTCTGTTGTTTGAGAAAGGCGATCAATAAGGAATTAAAACCAACAACTGTCACGTTCTGCAGATGCCCTAACACCCCAAGTGCAAGCGCTACGCGTTGCTCCAAAGGAAAGAGAGGCTTCTTGCGCGGCGAATCTGCAACCGCGACCACAACATGACCAAACATGCGGGAAGCCCGCTCAACAAGATCGCTATGACCATTGGTAATGGGATCGAATGTACCCGGATAGACAATTCGTGTCTCCATGCAATGCGCTCCCTCAACCCTAAACGGTTAACTACGGCATCATGGCACAAAGCCAAAAATCTGACTAGCGGAGAAAATAAGACTTCAAAAATTTATGTAAACCTTTATTGAAGGGAGGCAAAAAGTAGTGCAACGGATATATTCTGGACTTTTCAAGTACAGCTTTAGCATTAGAATAGGTCAGAAATCCTTCATGAGCATGATAGCGTCCCATACCTGATGCGCCAACCCCCCCAAAGGGCAAGTCTTCAATGCCGACATGACTAAGAACTTCATTGACTCCCAAACCACCTGAATGTGTCTGTTCAGAGACAAAGGCAATTCTTGATGGATGATGGTCAAAATAGTACAAAGCCAAAGGCCGTGGTCGATGGCGCACAAACTCCAAGGCTTCATCAAGGGAGGTCACTCCCATGACGGGCAAAATGGGGCCAAAAATCTCCTGTTGCATAACCAGCATCTCAGGAGTTACCCCCAGAATCAGGGTTAAAGGCATCTTCTGTGTTTGACTGAAATCCTCATGTCCTGGATTGATCTCCACAAGAGTGGCACCCTTTTGTCGGGCATCCTGGAGCAGATTTTTCAACCGGCTGTGCTGTTTTTCATTAATGATTGCCGTATAGTCCGGATTCTCCCGCATCGTGGGGTACATCGCTTGCACATGTTTTTGCATGGCTCGGACAAAATCCTGCAATCGTGAGTGATTACAGATTACATAGTCCGGCGCAACACAGGTCTGTCCAGCATTCCAGCACTTCCCAAAGGCGATCCTCCCGGCAGCAGTATCAACCGGATAGGAATCATGAATAATGGCAGGTGATTTACCACCCAACTCAAGCAGAACCGGCGTCAAATGTTCGGCTGCCGCTGCCATGATTTTTTTCCCTACCTCAGTCGATCCGGTAAAAGTCAATTGATCAAAAGGCAGTCGGGCAAATGCCTCGGAAATTTCTCCGCGCCCCGCACAGACTGCAATAACATCAGGCGAAGCAACTTCTGCAAGCAAACAAGACATCACCGAGGCCGTAGCGGGAGTGAATCCAGACATCTTGATCATAACCCGATTTCCGGCCGCCACGGCCGCTGTCAGCGGCCCCAGAGCCAAAAATACAGGATAATTCCAGGGCACAATCACACCAACAACCCCCAAAGGCTGATAGACCACCCTTGCCTTGGCTGGAAGATGCAAGGGGTTTACGGATCGTTTCTGAGGCCGCATCCACTGCGCCAGATGGCGTTCATGATACTTGATGGATTCAAGTGTAGTCATAACCTCCGCAAACAGCGTCTCATCACTGGAACGGTGTCCAAAGTCAGCTGAGACCGACTGGACTAGATCATCCTTGTAACGAAGTAAAGAAGTGCGTAATCGTTGCAGTACGAGCAGACGATCCTCGAGGGTTGGCATTGGATGGGCCCGGAAGCCGTTGCGCTGCGCATGAAAGACTCGCTGCATTTCAGCCACATCCGGATTCGTGGACATTTCGAGTACCACCACATGCGCCACCATGACTCCCCCTGATTGATCTAATTACAGATCGTGCATTTTTAGAGTATTTACTCTAAACTGTCAACAAATGAATAATTTTAGGACCATAAAGCAAGATGAAAACCCGAGACCGCATCCTGCTCATGAGCCTGAAAATGTTCAATGAACAGGGCGAACGTTCCGTCACCACCAATCATATTGCCGCGGCCTTGAACATGAGCCCCGGCAATCTGTATTACTACTTCAAGAACAAGGAGGCCATCATCTTTGAGCTTTTTTGTCATTATGAGTTAAGAACAAGGGCTTATCTCCGCGCAGATCCTGATCAACAACTCACCTGGTCAGATATCTTACGTTACTTCAAAGAGATTGCGCGCAACATCTGGGACTACCGCTTCCTGCATCGGGACCTTGAGCAGCTTTTGGCCCATAACCCGCAATTGCTCGCACAATACCGGCTTTTTGCCCAGGATGTGATGAGCTCAGGCCGTCATATCATGCAGCTTATGAACAGTTCGGGGTTACTTCAGGCTAACGATGATGAGCTGGACGCCCTGATCATTAATACCTGGGTAATCGCAACCGGGTGGGCACCATTCCTACACGCCACTGCCGTTTTCGGTCCACTTGGCACAGAACTAACTCAAGCAATGATTCATCGGGGAATTCGCCAAATCCTCTACCTGCTCAAACCCTATCTGAGTCAGGATGCATTGAATGCTTTACCTGAGCTTCTGGAATATTACAACAAAATCTCCTGAAGCCAGAACTAGTTACTTCATATCAAACTGATTTTAGGGAATATGGATAGAAAACACCCCGCCACCCAAAGTTCCACCATTTTGTACGCGAATAAAACCATGAACGCCATTACGTTGGTGCAATGCGGCAATCCGACCCGCAAAATAAAGGCCAAGTCCTGTGCTACCTGTAGACTGCTTGATTCCAAGCACATATCCAGCCTGACCGGCAAGCATGGCGGCCGGATATCCGACGCCATCATCCTCAACAGATAGTACGGTAAAACCATCCTCAACATAGGCCCGTAATGCCACTTTCGAACGGGCATAGCGCACGGTATTAATGATGATATTGGCAATCACAGTACCCATCAGATCCCGATCAAAGAAAGCTTCAAAAACATCTTCTGCAAGTTGAATCTCCGAGTCAATGGAACGAGACTGGAGGAGCTCCTGATAGCGTGCGCGTTGCGCCTCAAGAAAATCCTCCAGATCCTGCCATTCCGGATGCAAAGGCAGCTGATTGACGTTCATCTTGTAGAGGCCAAGCAACTGCATGAGCATGCCATTCAGGCGACCCGATTCATATTCAATAATGCCCCGCTCATGATTCCATGCCTGCTCAGGGGGCAATGCTTCAACCCAAGTCGAGAATGCCTGCAAAAACATTCCCAGTGAATTTTTCATATCATGGACGGTCGAAGCGATTACCATCGAAAAATCGAGTTGGGAATCATCATCCTGGCCTTTTGATTCTGTCATCACCAAACCTCACTTGGAAATCAACCGACGCAGTTTTTGCATGCGCTCGTAACGGCTATCGCCTGGGGACATCTCTTTAAGATTATTGAGGAGTTGTGCAGCCTGATTCTTATACTCGTTCGTCATTTCAGGCTGAATCTTACTGGCCTGAATAAGATTCTGCACCGCATTCAACACAATGGTAATATTTCTGGGCTGCAAGTCACTGGCCACTTGAAACGATTTGATTGCCTCGACAAATTGTCGTTTTTCATAAAGCGCTGCGGCCGCCTTATTAAGCTGCCGCGCCTGAGCAACCCGTGCCATCAGCTCAGCTGCACCACCCTGTTCGGTCAGCGATTGTAGAATTTTGGGATCATCCCCGTACATTTCAGCACAGGTATGCAGTAACTTCTGAGCTGTGTCTTCCTGGCCAACCTCTTTCAGCTGTTCAATAACATCGAGTGCGGCATCGGCAGAAAAGAAGTGCGGCATAGCAGCCATCGAATCGGTGGCCTTTTTAGCCCACTGCTGAGCTTCCTTTTCTTTGCCGGAATTCTTCAGGGTAACAGCCTGTGCAAGGAAGCTGCGTGCCAGCACAGCCTTGTCTTCTGAATAATCCTTGTTTAGTTCAGAAAGCACCTTCAGAGTTTCTTCCTGATAACGACGGTCAAGGCTCGTACCTTCTTTACTTGCATGCTCATTCACCACTGAAACAAACTTGATGTAATTATCCGGAGATTTCAGGCATGAACCTCTGCCAAGTTCAACAGATTCCCGAAAGGCCTTAACTGCTGTTTCGAGATCACCATTGGTTCGCGCCAAATCACCCAATTTCATCTGCCGACTCAAAGAGCGTGGAGATGTTTTCAATGCCTCCTGAATGGTCTGCTGTGCTGCTTCTTTCTGTTCCAGCATCAGCTGAGCTTCAGCAAGCACATCATAAAGAGCTGGCAACTGAGGAAATTGGTTAATAGCATCCTGCATCAAGATCTCAACTGCACCCGCATCTCCTTTGCGCAGCATTAGGCGACCTAACATGATGAGAGCCCAAGGTACGGGTCGTTGCGACACAACATCGCGAAGCAGAATCTCGAGGTCTTTATTGTTGCCCATATTTGCAAAGGCCAAAGCTTTTTTTCGAACAGCCATTGCCGCATATTTTCGGTGCGTGGTGATCAACTGGTCACATGCATGAACCATATCCTGCCAGGCTTCCCGAGCAGCGGCATCATTAACATTCGCCATGGCTTCCCGACGCTCTACCAGTTTATCGAGCCTTTGCAGCAATGCTGCCCGATTGAACGGTTTGGTGAGGTAGTCGTCCGGCTCGTATTCAACCGCACTCATGACCATGGCCAAGGAATTTTCTGCAGTTACCATGATAAAAATCGTGTGGGGACTCAGTAATTTCTCCAAGGTCAGCTCTTCCAGAACCTGCTGGCCGTTTTTACCAGGCCCCAAATTATAATCATGCAGGATAATGTCGTACTTCTTCTTACGACACATAGCGATGGCTTCTTCACCTGAGGCACCAACATCGACGTTGACTGCGCCAATCTGTCGAAGCATGGCCTTGACCGAGTTTCGGAACTCCGTGAAATCATCAACGACAAGAAAAGACTTTTGTGTGTAAGAAATCATCAGCGGATGTATACCCTTGCCAGACTAACATTATGGTCTGGCTAAAACTATAGCACTGACCATCCATGAAACCCATAAAAATGCAAAGGAATACATATGAAATCTCCATAATATTCCATGGGGTCTTCCCGGCCAGCGCAACATGATGATGTTGGCCAGAGAACCCGTAGCTATACCAAATCCGCCGGTATTAACGGCATACATCAATACCGGCACCGGTATGTGTGTATGCACCAACATTAAAGTTGCCGGTACATTGCTGATGATCTGGGAAAGGATGATACCTGCCATCAACCCGGTTTGCTTTGTCCAGACAACGTGATCAAGCCAATATTGGATGTCTGGAATATTCTGCAACAGCGCGATATCCAGAAACATCAAAAAGAATATGTAGGCAAGTTCTGGCTTCCAATATTTGAGCCAGCGCGCATGGCGAACCAGAACAAGGAGCAGAATCCCCAACTCGCATCTCCAGAACTGATGATCGGCCAATACAATAAACAAGATCAGCATCAGGACAAGCTCTCTGGCCTGAGTATGAACCCGCACGTGTTCGGCATGGAGATGTAGAGCAACAGCGTCCTTTCCTACCCTGTGCCACAACCAGACCAACAGTACAACCAGCAACGTCAATGTTAACGGCGCCATTGCTTCGACAAAGTGACTGACTGTCCAATGACTGGTCTGCCAGAGAATCACGTTCTGAGGATTCCCGAACGGGGTAATCATTGAACCAATATTGGCGGCACACGCCACACCAATCCACATCTTCCGGTCCGAAGCAGGACCTAAACGTACTTGGGCAAGCATCGGCAGTACAATCAAAAGAGCAACATCGTTGGTTAGGAGCGCCGCAAGCACACAGGTAAAAAGACAGATCAGCAAAATCCAGCTGCGCTCGTCCCTCACTTTCTGTACCCCATAACTGGCTACTGCCTGGGCCAGTCCTGTCTGTTGCAGGGCATGAACCATCAATAGCAAGCCAAGAACAGTGATCAATGATTGCCAGTCAAGACCATGAAGGGTTAGCCAAAAACTTTGGACTGAGAGGAAATAGAGCGCAATGCCAATGAGCATCAGCAATAGAACCAATGGGTCCCGCACGAATAGTAACCCCTAAACCAACATGGTGGACAAACTTTTAGGGATTATCAAGCATGCCGTTTAAATATCGCACGCGCAGCAAGATTCAGCAGCACAACGAACACGCTGATTAATGCAGCACCAGCCCAAGCCAGTGACTGCCAGTTGTCATACGGGCTCATGGCAAACTGGAAGATAACAACAGGAAGATTGGCAAGCGGCTGATTCAGGTTCGCTGAATAAAACTGGTTGTTTAAAGCCGTAAAAAGAAGTGGTGCTGTTTCGCCACTGATACGTGCTACAGCCAGAAGCACTCCTGTTACCACCCCATTACGCGCAGCGGGCAAGCAGATCATTAAAATTGTCTGACGCCGTGTCGCACCCAAGGCATATGCGCCTTCACGCAGCACATCGGGCACCAGTTGCAGCATGTTTTCAGTTGTTCGAACCATGATAGGCAAGGCGATAATGGCAAGGGAAATACCCCCCGCCCATCCGGAAAAATGATGCATCGGCACCACAAAAATAACATAAACAAAAAGGCCAATAACGATTGATGGCGCAGACAGGAGAATGTCATTCACAAAACGGATAACCGAAGCAATGCGATGGTGCTTACCATACTCAGCGAGGTAGATTCCTGCGATAATGGCAACAGGGATCGCCATCACCGTACCCAAGCCTACCATTTCAAGACTTCCAACAATCGCATTCATCAGGCCACCTGGACCATCTGGAGGCGGCGTGATTTGGGTAAAAAGGTCCAGATTAAATGAGCCAAATCCTCGGGAAATAACCGTCAGTATAATCCAGAGCGGCAGTGCCATACCAATTAAGGTAATGATCCACGCGAACACCATGGCAAGCCTGTTGGTGAATTTTCTCTTTTTATCATACCATTGAGGACTCATGCCTTTCTCTCCACCCGCATGATCAAAAGACGTGCTACAGCAAGCACAAGGAATGTTATGACAAAAAGAATCAGACCAAGACTCGTCAGCGCCGAGGCATGCAAAGGATCGGCGGCTTCAGCAAATTCATTGGCAATTACTGAGGCAATGCTGTTTCCAGAATCAAACAGCGCAAGCGAAATCTGATTGTTATTGCCGATCATGAAGGTTACCGCCATGGTTTCACCCAAGGCACGACCCAATCCAAGCATAATCCCGCCCACCAAGGCAATGCGGGTGTAAGGAACAACGATATCCCACATCACCTCCCAGGTCGTACCGCCAATACCATAGCCTGCTTCCTTGAGTGAGAAGGGTACTACTTCAAAAACCTCTCGCATAACGGATGTGATAAATGGAACGATCATCAAAGAAAGGATTAATGCCGAAGGCAACAGTCCAATGCCGATCGGAGGCCCCTGGAAAATGCTTTTTAAAAGCCAGATGTGTCCAAATACATCGGTCAGAAATGGCTGAACATGATTGGCCAGGATTGGAGCAAGAATGAAAAGCCCCCACATGCCATAAATAATGGAGGGAATGCCTGCGAGGAGTTCAATAACAGTAACCACAGGTCCGCGGAGGCGTCGGGGACAAAGTTCTGTAATGAAAAATGCAATAAAAAAACTGACTGGAACAGCAATCATGAGGGCAATGGCAGAAGTTACCAGCGTTCCATAAATTGCTGGCAAAGCACCATATTCATTGCTGACAGGATTCCACTCGGAGCTGATTAGAAAATGCCAGCCGAAGTGATCATAGGTTAATCGAGATCCGAGAATCAGGGAAACGACAATCGCCCCCAGAACACCAAGAACCAGAAGTGCTGTTCCAGTTACAAACCATTTAAAACGTTGATCCCGAGCACGTTCCGCACTCAGCACATGATCTTCCCTGCTTTGATTTCCCTCTAAAAGCGACTGTTCAGACATGCGACATTCCTTAGGGAAACCTGACCACCGACCAATAGCGACCCGGTGATCAGGTTTGGCTGCATATTACCAGACTTTGGCGCCTGACTTGTCTTTAACCGAATTGCTCCAGTCCAGCTCAATCATCTTGACAACATTTTCAGGCATTGGAACGTAATCAAGTTCCTTGGCCTGACTGACACCGTGTTTGAAGGACCAGTCAAAGTATTTGAATACATCCTTCAGTCGTGCTGCATTGTCTGTGACACGAGGAACGAGTGCGAAGGTCGCACCGGTAATCGG
Organism: Pseudomonadota bacterium; assembly: GCA_021804485.1. Lineage (GTDB taxonomy): Bacteria > Pseudomonadota > Gammaproteobacteria > Pseudomonadales > Moraxellaceae > JAJXWR01. Next base: position 23,464 of record JAJZHM010000011.1, read on the forward strand.
CCATGAGGTAGCACCAGGCTCATTGGTCAGAACTTCATAAAAGTCCTGATCATGGGTCCAGTCTGCATAGGCTGCTGCCGCCTGGAATGTTGCAATCTCAGGCTTGACGGTCTTGCCATCACGGTTAATCAGCAGTGTATGGTCCATCTTGGCACCCTTGGCGTAGGCATACTCAACGTAGCCAATCGCACCATTGATGCGCTGTACGTAAGAAGCGACACCCGCATTTCCTTTACCGGCAACACCAACAGGCCAGTGAACATCGGTGTTATTTCCAACTTTTGTTGCCCACTCCTGATTCACCTTGCTCAGGTAGTTGGTGAAAATGAAGGTCGTACCCGAAGCATCAGCACGACGCACGACAGTAATCGGCTCATCTGGCAACTTGGCATCTTTATTGAGTGCTGCAATTGCTGCATCATTCCAGGTCTTGATCTGGCCCAGATAGATTTTCGACAGTACATCGCCATTCAGACGAATTTCACCGGCGTGGAATCCTTTAAGATTGATGACCGGGACAACCCCACCCATAATGGCTGGGAACTGACTCAGGCCCTTGGCAACCAGATCATCATGCTTCAGGGGCATATCTGAGGCACCAAAATCTACAGTCCGGGATGTAATCTGCTTGATACCACCGCCAGAGCCAATGGCTTGGTAGTTCAGGCCGACATTGGTCGCGCCCTTGTAGCTTGTAGCCCACTTGGCAAAAATGGGATAGGCAAAAGTCGATCCGGCACCCGTAATATCACCTGCCAAAGCAGCTCCAATGGAGGTAGCCAATGTCATGGCTAGGGTGAGTTTTTTCATCAGCATGAATCTGTCCTCTGGTTATTCAATGGTACCTTATGAGTCTTAGACTATTCAGTCTCAGTGAATTGTCGTGATTATATATGACACAATTATTACATTCACGGCATATTCACACAGGATGGGTCTAGAATCCTTGCTCCTGGAGCATCCAGAAGAGCAGAAGAAAGGCAGACTCTCCAGCCAGCATGTTCCATGACCATTTTTTATGTGCCAAAAGGATGCCTGTTGCCATCATGCTGATGATCAGTGCCAAGATCATTGTACTGTTAATGTACCATTGTCCGATGAGTATATTTATGGCTGTCAGAACGGATGCTTGGTAGACCAGAGCGCCAGTTATGTTGGCAATGGCTGCTGTTTCGCGCCCGCGCAGCACCCATAGAATACTATTCAGCTTCTCAGGAAGTTCAGTTGCAAGCGGACTAAATACCAAAGCCATCATCAGTTCATTACCCAGAAAAGAATGAACCTGATGTAGTGCATCAACGAAGTATGAACTCGCGGTCGTCAGGGCAACGATTAGAAAAAACATTCGACTTGCAAGTATCCAGATTTTTTTCTTAGGGATGCTTTCCCTTTTTGATTTCTGCTGTAATCGGTCTTTTTTGCTTTTTTTCAAAATGCCACGCAGACGTGCAGCATAGAGGCCCAGCAGTACAACGGCACCTGTAACCTGAATTATATGGTGGTTGTGCAGGAACGAAAGGATCAATCCAAAGGAACAGAACGCAATAAACCACTTAAGATCTGCATGAATTTCATTAGGGACATGTAATTGCGCTCCGACGCCTTTTTTCAAACGCAGAACAATTCCGATAATAGCGAGCGCTAGGGTGCTTAAAATAAGGAACGACCCTACGGTCGCTCCCAAGGCAATCTGGGTGTTGTGGTGTACCACCAAGGCCATTAATGGCACGAGAGTCTCTGGCAGGGTTGTAGCCACTGCAGCAAAGACCGAACCGATTACATGCTGGTCGAGTCCGTATACGTCACCCAATTCATCCAGTGTACGGGTAAAGGCCTCAGCACAGATTCCTATAACAACAATTAAAGCGACAAGTTCAATCAACCTATTTCGCCCAATATACCCAGCATAGAGCCCTGTTTATCCACGTGCGCTAAACGTATGCTGCATTAACCACATCAATGCGTGCGGGTATACCCCAAAGGCTAGAACGAGAAAAGCAACCCCAAGAACCATCAACCCTCCAGCATGCTCACCCCAGTGCATATCAGCATCAAACGAACGCATCCCTGGAGTGACCAAGAACAGAGTGACCATGGTTCGCAAATAAAAATATACGCCGATCGCACTGCCGAGCAACAGAAAAATCAGCAAATAAAACTGCTGGGACATGATGGCACCCAATGAAACGTAAAACTTTCCGATAAATCCTGCGGTGAAAGGAACCCCGGCAAGAGAAAGGAGTGTTACAGTAAATACCGAGGTCAGCAATGGACGCCGCCAGAACAAGCCCCGATAATCCTGCAAACTGTCGGCATCACGGATTTCATCGGATCGAGACATGAGCGCAATGACGCCAAAAGAACCAATAGCCGTTACGCTGTAAACAGTCAAATACATGCCTACGATGTAAAAAGCCTGCATCGGTTGTCTTATAAACATCAGAACACCAATCATCATATAGCCAAAATGGGCAATCGATGAATAGCCCAGCATACGCTTGATATTGCTTTGCTTGAGAGCAAGCAGATTACCGGCCAACATTGAGGCAGCAGCCATGACGGTTAGGGACAATACCAAAGGTCCTGATCGCATGACCTGCATGGTGGGGGTAGCAAGAAGCCGCAAGAGTACCGCCATCACCACGACTTTACTGGTTGTTGCCAGAAAAGCTCCCACAGGTGCTGGAGCCCCCTCGTAAACATCGGGTGTCCACATATGAAAGGGAACGAGGGACAACTTGAAGGCAAAGCCGACCATGACAAGTAAGGTTGCAGCAACATCAAGGTATATAGCATTTTGATCGGGCATGCCTGTGAAACGCAGGGATGTAAAGCTCAGATCACCAAACTGTGCATAGAGCAGGGCCATACCAAACAACATAAAACCCGAAGATGCTGCGGAAAGAACCATATATTTAACCGCTGCTTCCAGACTGTATTTTTTGGTATAGGTGTAACCAATCAGACCATAAAGAGACAGCGACAGGGTTTCCAGACCAATAAACAGCGATACCAGATGAATGGAACACACCATAATCATTCCACCCAAAGCCGCTGTAATCATGAGAAGGTAGATTTCTTCACGATTTTTTTGAAAGCGCTCAATATAGGCATGGGTCAGTGTCAGGCAGGCGAGGGTCGTAAAAAGCGTAAGTCCCATAAAAAATATCGACGTGCCATCGATCAGAAAAAGTGGTGTAACTGCTATAGGAACTACTTTATAGGTCCAATACAAGGATACAAATGCAATATTTAGCCCCAAAACTCCTAGGGCAGGATTGAACCAAGGATGTCTTTTGACTGCAATAAACAGCATCAGTAACACGACCGTTGCTGCTACCAGCAGGATGGGCAAAAATGCCTGAATCATCTGGCCTGTAATTTCCATGACTTAGCGTACTCCATGCAAGGTTGGCAACTGGATGACCGGTTCATAGAACCCACCGTGCACAATGTTACTCATCGCAGCAATTGCTGTAGAGGAAGTGTTCAGAAAGGATTGTGGATAGAGGCCTAGCCATACCATAACCACGACCAAGCTCAGCAACATGGCATATTCCCGTCCGTTCATGGCTTTTAATTCTTCATCTGCAGTGGTAGGCCCAAACAGTGCCCTCTGGATTAATGCCAAGGTATAGATAGCAGCAACGATCATGCCCCCACTTGCCACAACAGTAACCACATGGTTAACGGTAAATGTCCCGATCAGAATCATGAACTCCCCGACAAAATTGCCAAGTCCTGGAAGCCCAACACCGGCGGCGGCAAAAAAGAGCACCAGTGGAGGGATCCCCCTGATTCGTGTCCACAAGCCACCCATATAACGAAAGTCTCGGGAGTGCAGTCGCTCGTATAACTGACCCGACAGGATAAAAAGTGCCGCAGCAGAAATACCATGAGCAAGCATTTGCATGACAACCCCTTGGGTTGCGACCATATTAAAGGAATAGATCCCGATCAGCACAAACCCCATATGCGAAACCGAGGTGTAGGCAATGAGCCGTTTGATATCCGTTTGTCGAAATGCCAGGAATGCACCATAAAAAACGCCAAGAATACCAAGCCACATGGCGATTGGTGCAAACTCCCGGGAAGCATCCGGAAACAGGGGTAAGGCAAAACGCAGAAATCCGTATCCTGCTGTCTTCAGGAGAATGCCGGCAAGGTCAACCGAACCTGCTGTTGGTGCCTGTGAATGTGCATCGGGTAACCATGCATGCAGGGGAACAACGGGCAGCTTTACCGCAAAGGCAATGACAAACCCTAACATCAGGATCCATTCCAGATGCATGTTGGTTTTTAGCAACGGCGCCAATGTCAGGAGGTCCTGGTATTCAAAACTGGGCTTGTGATGAACCTGTGCGTAAATAACTGCCATGGTTATAATCGAGAAAAGCATGAGCAATCCGCTTGCCTGGGTGTAAATAAAGAACTTCGTGGCCGCGTAAATTCGCCCCTTTCCTCCGGGCATGTTATGGCCCCAGAGTGCAATCAGGAAAAACATGGGTACCAGCATCATTTCCCAGAAAAAGAAAAACAACAGCATGTCCAGTGCGAGAAACACGCCAACAACACCCGAGATAATCCACAAAAGATTAAGATGGAAGAAGCCAACATGCTGTTGTACTTCACTCCATGAACACGCAACGGCCAACGTTCCAAGAAATCCCGTGAGCATGATTAAAAGGAGTGACAGTCCATCCAGACCAAGGTGAATGGATGCTCCTAACTCAGGGAACCAGGCGAGCTGGTACTCATAAGTCCAGTGCGGCATTCCGCCCAACGGTGTAACTAAGGTGTAATCGCCATGCATCCAGAGGTCGACACTGAATGCCAGGGTAAGAACCATACTCAGCAACGCAATCCAGCGTGGAAAAGAACTATTGACCTTTTCCCCCATCCAGCACAGGAAGCCGCCAATGAAGGGAATCAGAATCAGATTGAGTAACATCATAATTTTGCCACCTTCCTAGTGCATCAATACAAAAACAATCATTACCAACACTACCACACCCGTCGCCATGACCGTCGTGTTGACCTTCATCTTTCCATTCTGGGTCGCGCTCAAACCTTTGTTGGCCCATACCGACAATGCCGGTAGTGTGTTAATGAGCTGGTCACCGGGGTCTTTGCGAAGAATCCAGGTCATTGCCAAATAGGTTTTGATGAAGATCATGCGATAAAGCCAGTCAAATCCCCAGGCGTTCAGCCAAAGCAGGGCTATACGTTTACCAATGGCTGATTCCGCTACCTTGGCAATAAGTTTCCTGTTGCCCAAAAATAGTGCAGCCGCAATCCCAAGGCCGGTAAGTCCGACAGCAACGGAAAGAAGTTCGATTTGTTCCTTACCGGCGTGAAGATTGAGTAATCCAGCCTCAGGCAAGACACCCTGCAGCGGCGGATGGATGCCTGCGCCAATGAAGGTGGAAAGCACCATCAGAATACCTAGGGGTAGCCAATAGGTTACACCGTGAATTGCGTGCGCATGTCCATGCTCTTCACCGTGAAATACAATGAAAATCATTCTGAATGTGTAGACTGATGTCAGAAACGCTCCTAACAGACCGCAGTAGAACAGTCCCATATGATTCTGCGCCACAGCTTGCCATAGGATTTCATCCTTGGAATAAAAGCCGACAGTGATCCATGGCAGTGCTGCCAGAGCGCCACCACCAACCAGAAAACAGGCATATACGAAGGGAATTTTTCGCCATAAACCGCCCATCCTGAATATGTTCTGTTCATGATGACAAGCAATAATGACAGCTCCCGAGCCCAAAAAGAGGAGTGCCTTGAAGAATGCATGCGCCATCAGGTGAAATATGGCAGCACTCCATGCGCCAACACCGAGCGCAAGAAACATGTAGCCGATCTGACTCATGGTAGAGAATGCCAGTACGCGCTTGATATCCTTTTGAGCCAATGCTGCAAAACCCGACATGAGCAAGGTCGCCGCTCCAATGATCCCAACCAGCTCAAGCGTGTCGGGAGCCAGTTGAAACAGTACATGGGTTCGTGCAATCAGATATACCCCAGCGGTTACCATCGTTGCCGCATGAATCAATGCAGAAACCGGGGTAGGACCTGCCATGGCATCAGCCAGCCAAGTCTGAAGAGGCATCTGGGCTGATTTGCCAACGGCCCCGCCCAGTAAAAGTAGAGTTGCCACATTCATAACACCAGCTCCTACAGCAAAATGCTGAGGCGCCAGTTGGGCTAGTTGCTGAATATCCAGTGTGCCAAGCTGTTCGTGCAACAGGAACAGGCCAAGGGCAAGAAAAACATCACCGATACGCGTTACTATGAAAGCCTTTTGGGCTGCCTGTCCGTTGGCAGTAACCTTGTAATAAAAACCGATCAGCAGGTACGAGCAAAGTCCAACCCCTTCCCAACCCATGTAAAGCGTGACCAATGAGCTTCCTGTAACCAGCACAACCATGCTGGCAACAAAAAGATTCATGTAGGAGAAAAATCGACTGTAACCATCTTCACCCCGCATGTACCAGGACGCAAACACATGAATCAGCAGACCAACTCCGGTAATGACACCCAACATGGTGTAGGCCAGACCATCCAGGTACAACGACAGATCGATCTGTAGGCCAGGAACATTAACCCAGGTCCATAGTGGGGCATAGACGCTGTATCCCGCCGGATGAGCGAGAAAAGACATCCCCGTCACCACGACCGAAGCAAAACTTGCAGCCATGGCACCTATGGCTACCGTTGCAACAGTATTTTCTGAAAGCCTTCTGTTGCCAAAGGACAAGATCAGAAAGCCAATCAACGGAGCCAGGAAACTCAGAATAATCATGTTCATCCATGCATCTCACTTGCTGAATCCACGTTCAGCGTCTTGAATCTGCGGTACAACTGTAATACCAGCGCCAACCCAATGGCCGCCTCACTGGCAGCCAACGTCAGGATCAATATGAACATCACCTGACCATCAGGACGAGCCCAACGACTTCCTGCGACGACAAACGCCAGTGCACAGGAATTCATCATGATTTCAAGAGACATAAGTATGAAGAGGATATTACGTCGAACCAGAAGTCCTGCCATACCCATTGTAAAAAGTACGGAGGCAAGCATAAGCCCCTGTTCCATCGGTATTGAATGCATTAGCATTTTCTTCATTCCTCCCTGTCTTCAGTTCGGCCAAGGTGCCATGCAGCCACCATTGCTGCGAGCAAAAGCATTGAAGCCAGTTCTACCGCAAGTACATAGGGACCAAAAAGTACCTTGCCTACGCTCTGTGCCGACACATCAGAACGAACCATGGCATGTGGTTCCTGACCGGACAGCAACATCAGCAGCATCACAAGCAAAGCTCCAGCAAGAAGCGTTGGCCCAATCCAGTATTTAAGCTTCAGATCAAGTCGTTCCTGATCAATGATATTTTTTCCCAGATTCAGCATCATGACTACAAACACGAACAGAACCATGATGGCCCCTGCATAGACAATGACTTCCAGTGCGCCCGCAAAAGGAGCTCCAACATTGAAAAAGACCATCGCTACAGAAATAAGGGAAAGAACCAGATAAAGCAGCGCATGCACTGGATTACTTCCAGTAATCACCCTCAGGGTTGAAAAAACAGCAACGGCTGACGCTGCGTAGAAGGCCCAAGCTGATACATCCATCCTCTGTTCTCCGTGATTAAGGCAAGAGCCCTTTAACATCGACTGGTTTCGACTCTTTTGCACCGGAGCCTTTTGGTTTTCCAGCAATTGCCAAGCCAGCCACCCGATAGAAATTATATTCAGGATACTTACCAGGGCCTGAGATCAGCAGATGCTCTTTTTCATAAACCAGATCCTGACGCTTGTATTCAGACATTTCAAAATCCGGTGTCAGCTGAATGGCAGTTGTCGGGCACGCTTCTTCGCACATCCCGCAGAAAATGCATCGTGAAAAATTGATGCGAAAAAATTCGGGATACCAGCGACCATCATCACGCTCCGCCTTCTGCAATGAAATACATCCTACAGGACAGGCTACGGCGCAAAGGTTACAAGCAACACAACGCTCTTCTCCATCGGGATCACGTGTCAAAACAATACGTCCACGATACCTGGGGGGAAGGTAGACTTCCTGTTCAGGATACTGAATTGTGTCTCTTTTACGAAAGGCATGAGAGAACACCATGACCATACTGCGGAGCTGGGAATAAATGCCTGCAAGCAAATTCATCGTGGGGTCCTCACGGCGCAAAAGGTACGTGTGCAGTCCAAAGAATACAGGCTGCGGTGCCAACCAGATTGATTAAGGTAAGGGGCAAACAGACTTTCCAGCCAAAATCCATGATCTGGTCGTACCGCGGCCTGGGCAATGCTCCCCGAACCAGAATAAAAAGACAGACAAAAACAAAAGTCTTGAATGAAAACCAGAACAGCGGCCAGTCCATGAACGAACCAAAAGGTGACAGCCATCCACCAAAGAACAAGGTGGAGATCAGCGCTGAGACAAGTAACACACCGACGTACTCACCGACAAAGAACATGCCAAATTTCATACCGGAGTACTCGGTATGAAAACCAGCGGCCAGTTCCTGCTCCGCCTCTGGCAAGTCAAAGGGACTGCGATGCGCTACAGCAACCCCGGCAATGGCAAACGTAAAAAAGCCAAGGAATTGTGGAACAACAAACCAGACGTGCTGCTGAGCCAGGACGATATCACGCAGGTTGAACGACCCCGTCATGGCCACGATCCCCATGAGCGAAAGCCCCATGAATACTTCATAGCTGACGGTTTGGGCCGTTGTTCGAACCCCACCAATCAGGGAATATTTACTGTTGCTTGACCAACCGCCCAGCATGGCCGCATATACGGCAAGACCAGCTACGGCAAAGAAAAAGAGAAGACCGACGTTCATGTTGACGACAACCCACCCCGGGGTTATGGGCACAATGGCAAACACAAGCAGAAGCGCACCCATTCCAATCCCAGGAGCAAGCCAGAAGCTAAACTTGTCAACAAAAGGTGGGGTCCAGTCTTCCTTGAAAAAGATCTTAAGCATGTCCGCCACAACCTGACCCAAACCAAAGGGACCCACACGATTGGGACCATAGCGATCCTGCCAGAGCGCCAGTAACCGACGCTCAAGCCAGGGAAGTACTGCAGCAACCAGTACAGGTACAAGCAGGATAACAATTGCCTTAAGTACCGCAATCAGGATGGTTAGAACATCAGGACCGAGCCATTGTTGCAGCATGTTCATGTTCATACTCCCTTGATTTCTACCCAGCGTTCCTGAATCTCGGGAGCAATTCCACGAGGCCAACCCACACAATTTACGGGGAACGCATCACTGTACCGGGTTGCCAGTCTGATCAATTGTCCATCAACCTCTATGACCACTTCTGTTTCAGAGCCCTGTTGTACTGCCGATGAGTGCAACAGTACATAGGCCTCTGGAATACGCTGGCTGAGAACATCTGAACGGGCAGACATTGCCTCGCTTCCAAAGATATGATGGATGTAGACGACTTCCTTACATTCTGGCTTGCATCCTGACTTTTCTTCAAGGCTAGATGACGGATTCAGGTAGTTCATGCTCACCTGATTTTCCAGAAGGCGAACCCCCGGATCACCTGCGCGCAGATGCCCCCCCACTTCATCCTGGAACTTGTTCCATGCAGACGGTGAATTCCAGCCGGGCGCCCACGCAAAGGGAATAAGTGCACCTGGCTCATCAGGACCAACATACCCTTCCATGGAAAATGCCAGTGCGGTTTCCTGATCCTGCGGCTGTCTTGGCTCATGAACCGAGATATGGGCGCGCATCGCCGTACGACCCGAGTAGCGTCTCGGTTCACGGGCAATTTTCATCAGTCCATTCACACGGAAGGCAGCATTCGGTGCTGCATGAACGATTCCTGCAAGGGCTGGATAACTGGCAGAAACGGATTCAACCGCAGCGTCAATGCTCATCCAGTCAACCGCCTGCTGGTCACGTACCTGTTTCAGTGCATGCAGCCAGCGCCATCCTTCACGAATCTGTCGCTCTGGATGATGATAGGAAGGCTCAAATACCTTATAAAACCGCTGGGCACGTCCTTCCATATTAACCACGGTCCCATCCGTTTCCACAAAACTTGCTGTAGCCAGAACAACATTTGCCCTTTGCACAGTCTGCGTACGCTGATGGTCAAGGACGATCAGATTTTTGAGTCCCTGAAAGAGTTGTTCGGCACGTTGACTACCAAACAGGGTAAACAGATCCTGCTCCAGCACAACCAGGGTATCAACCAAGCCATCCTGAACCCATTGCATGAGCTCAGAGCCATCATGACCACCCATCATGGCAAGGCCCATACTGTTCACTTCCGGAACAACAAGCGCCAGTTGCGGTGTTTTGTTACGGGCCAATAACGCAAGCAAAAGCTGCTGTGTCGCATCAAGCAATTCCATGCGGCCTGCGGACACGCCTGCGACCAGCAGCGGACGTTCCGCAGCCAGCAGATCGGCTGCGATCCGGGCAGCACAAGCCTGTTGTTGGGCACTCAGACCAGGTACAGCAGGGGCACCAGGATCAACAATATGCGCAGCTGCGAATACCAGACGTGCTTGTTCTTGTGGATCAGCAATCACATTCTGAAGGGCAATATCACTCAATCGGGTATTAATCACATCAAGGATGTGTACCGGACTTAGTTCATGCTGAGCAATGTTCTTTACTGGCTCAGCATTCCAGTCGGGCACTTTACGCTCAGCAGCAAGCTTAACCGCACGAGTCTTGGCCGCTTGTCGAAGGGCCAAGGCAACCCGGGGAGCTGTCTGGGTCACGTCCTCACCAACAATCAGAACACTGTCTGCAGACTCCATCTGCCTTAGGGTTGCAACGTCAACACCTTTTAACTGC